>NZ_WTYF01000004.1:1638120-1965744 GCF_009827315.1 Qipengyuania gaetbuli | reverse complement strand
GCCCTGGTACCGGCCGCGCCCGTCGGCCATGTCGAAGGTGATCGCGAGATAGCCCTTGCCGAACAGGGCGAAGAGCGACGGGTTAGCGCCCAGTTCCGCCAGCTTCGCCTCGTCGAAGTCGACATAGCCGCGAAGCGCGCCCGCCTTGTAGTCGCAGACCAGCAGCCGGACCGCGCCGGCCTCGGTCTGCGCCTGCATCGTCACTTGCGAAGCATCGTCCTTGAGCAGTCCGCCGATCAGCGTTGCCAGCACCAGCGCTTCGGCCAGCAAATGGGTGACGGGGGCAGGATAGTCGTGCGCACCGAGGATTTCGTCGAGCGTACGATCAAGGCGCACGACCCTGCCGCGCGCATTGCGCGAGGGGATGGCGAAAGCGAGCGTGCGACCGGCGAAGGTCTCTTCGGGTGAAGCGGGAATCTGCGTCATGGGCGCCATATGGGGCGGCATGCCCCGATTAACAGGGGTCAGTCACCTGCGGCGAGCAGGCCGAAGCACCACAGCAGGACGGATTTCTGTGCGTGGATCCGGTTCTCGGCCTCGTCGAAGACGACCGATTGCGGGCTTTCGAAGACGTCCTCGGTGACTTCCTCGCCGATATGCGCAGGCAAGCAGTGGAGAAATTTCGCATCCTGCGCGGCGAGTTCCATCAGGCGCTTGTCGACCTGGAACGGCGCCATCGCCGCCAGCTTGTTGTGCGCGTGCTGCTGGCCCATCGATACCCAGGTATCGGTGACGATGATATCGGCGCCCCGCGCAGCTTCTTGCGCCTCCTTCGTCAGCAGGACATTGGCACCGCCTGCGCGCGCCATCTCCACGAACTCGGCTTCCGGCTCGTAGCCCTGCGGCGTGCCTACGCGCACGTTGAACTTGAAGATACCGGCCGCTTCCAGGATCGAATGCAGCACGTTGTTGCCATCGCCCAGCCATGCGAGCTCCAGCCCCGGCAGTGCCTTGCCGTGTTCCACCATGGTCAGCAGGTCGGCGACGATCTGGCAGGGATGCGACCGGTCGGTCAGCCCGTTGATCACTGGCACGTGGGCATAGTGCGCCAGTTCCTCGGCCTTGGCGTGATCATCGGTGCGGATCATGATCGCATCGACCATCCGGCTGAGCACCCGGGCAGTATCGGCGATGCTTTCGCCGCGACCCAACTGGCTGGTGCCGGAATCGAGGATCAGCGCCGATCCGCCGAGCTGGCGCATAGCGATATCGAAGCTGACCCGCGTGCGGGTCGAGCTCTTCTCGAAGATCATGCCGAGGACATGGCCCGCGAGCGGCGCGTCAGCGTCGGGCTTGCCCTTGGGCCAGCCCGCCCGCGCCGCCTTGCGGTCCTGCGCGTCAGCAAGCATAGCGGCAATCGCATCCCCGCCCGCGTCCGACAGGTCGAGGAAATTCCTCACTGCCGGCCCCAGGTCGAGTGCGCTGCCGCCTGCCATCAGGCGTCTTCCGGCTCGAAGCTCGCCGCGCCTGCGGAAAGCTTCTCGATGAATTCGTCGAATTCCGCATCGCCTGCCACCAGCGGGGGCAGGACGCGCAGCGTGTTGTCGCCCGCTGCCACCGTCAGCAGCTGGTGGTTGTCGCGCAGGTGGACGAAGAAGGGACGGCTTTCCACCTTCATCTTGAGGCCGAGCATCAGGCCCTTGCCGCGCACGAGCTCGAACAGGTCGGGATAATTGCCGATGAACTGTTCGAGACGGGCGCGCAGGCGTTCGCCCTTTTCGGTGACTTCGGCAAGGAATTCGTCATTCGCGACGGCATCCATGACCGCCATGCCGGCAGCCATCGCAAGCGGGTTGCCGCCATAGGTCGAACCATGCGTGCCGAAGCCCATGCCGCGCGCAGCCTTCTCGGTTGCGAGGCAGGCGCCCAGCGGGAAGCCGCCACCGATGCCCTTGGCGGTCGCCATGATGTCGGGCTCGATGCCGTAATGTTCGTAGCCGTAGAGCTTGCCGGTGCGGGCGACGCCGCACTGCACCTCGTCGAGGACCAGCATCAGGTCGTGCTCGTCGCACAGCGCGCGCAGGCCCTGCATGAACTCGTCCGAGGCGGGGCGGATGCCGCCTTCGCCCTGGATCGGTTCGACGAGGAAACCGGCGGTCTTGTCGCTCATCAGCGCCTTGGCGCTGTCGAGATCGTCGAACTCGGCATATTTGAAGCCGGCCAGCATGGGGTAGAACCCCTTGTGCATCTTCTCCTGGTTGGACGCGCTGATGGTCGCCATCGTGCGGCCGTGGAAGGCGTTGGAGAAGGTGATCAGTTCGAAGCGGTCGGAATTGCCGTTTTCGTGCTGGTGATAGGCGCGCGCGGTCTTGATCGCGGCCTCGACCGCTTCCGCGCCCGAATTGGTGAAGAACACGGTGTCCGCGAAGGTGGCGTCGACCAGGCGCTGGGCCAGCGCTTCGCCCTGCGGGCTGCCGTAAAGGTTGGAGACGTGCATCAGCTTTTCGGCCTG
This sequence comes from Qipengyuania gaetbuli, assembly GCF_009827315.1. Lineage (NCBI taxonomy): Bacteria > Pseudomonadati > Pseudomonadota > Alphaproteobacteria > Sphingomonadales > Erythrobacteraceae > Qipengyuania > Qipengyuania gaetbuli. Next base: position 1,963,292 of record NZ_WTYF01000004.1, on the reverse strand, counting down.
GCGCTGGATGGCGCCGATCAGGCCGGCATGGCTGTGGCCGAGCAGATTTACCGCGATGCCGCTGGCGAAGTCGAGGTAGCGGGTGCCGTCCTCGTCGATCAGGTGGCAATGGTCGCCTTCAACGGGGCGCACGCCGCAACGGGGATAGACGGGCATCAACGGGGTAATCGACATGGGGCCTCCGGCACTCACGAAATTGAAACGACAAATGGCGGCCCCATCAGGGAACCGCCATCTGCGTGTTGATCGACGATCTATTGCCTCGCTCGCCGCGGGTCAAACCGGGCGGGAGGATTCCGGCGGAATTATTCCGCCGGGACGAGATTGACCGCCGAGTACTTGCCGCGTCGGTCGACCTCGAGATCGAACTCGTAGCGTTCGCCCTCGTTGATGGCGGACAGGCCCGAACGCTCGACCGCGCTGATGTGCACGAATGCATCCGGCTGGCCATCGTCGCGGGTCAGGAAGCCGAAGCCCTTCATCGAATTGAAGAACTTGACAGTGCCCGTCGCCTTTTCGCCGGTCAGCTCGCGGCGCGGTGCGGCGCTGCGCTGCTCGACTTCGATGACGTCACCAACGACCTGGAGATCCTGCGCCGACACCTTGCCGCCGCGATCCACCAGGTTGAATTCCAGTTCCTGGCCTTCGGCAAGGCCTTCGAGGCCTGCACGTTCGACAGCACTGATGTGGACGAAAATGTCTTCGCCGCCGGTTTCCTGCTGGATGAAGCCGAAGCCCTTCTGTGCGTTGAAGAACTTCACCGTACCCTTGCCGGTACCGACGACCTGGGCGGGCATGCGATTGCCGCCGCCACCGCCACCGCCGCCGCGCGGGCCGCCGCCGAAGCCGCCGCCGCCACGGTTGCCGCCGCCGAAGCCGCCACGGTCACCGCCGCCGAAACCACCGCGGTCACCGCCGCCGTAGCCGCCGCGGTCACGGTCGCCACCGAATCGGTCGCCGCCGCCGAAGCCGCCGCCCTGCTGTTCGAAGCCACCCGGGGGGCCACCGAACGGATCGTAATTGTCTTCACCGAAACCGTCCCGCTTGTCCCGTCCGCGGCGCCGCCCTCTGTCGTAACCCATAACCCTCGAAATACCTTGTGCTCAGCCCGGTAGTCAGTGCGCCGGCACGAGGGCTGAAAGACGTGCCGAGCGCGGGCGGGCACGTGCGAAAACGCGCGAGACCTACCCCTCATGACCCTACGCATAGCGCGAAAGATCGCGACACGCGAATGTTTTAGCATTTGAGGCCCTTGTCACGCACGATTGTGACATTTCCGCATGGCGCATTGCAGCAGCGTTTCGCTTGCATCGGACCCGTTCCTTCGCCATCGGGCCCGAATGGATATCATAGCCCTGTTGAGCGATCCGTCTGCCTGGCTCGCCCTGCTCACGCTGATCGCGCTCGAAGTCGTCCTCGGGGTCGACAACCTCATCTTCATCGCGATCCTGTCGAACAAGCTGCCCGAACACCAGCAGCAGCGGGCCCGAAGGATCGGCCTGGCGCTGGCGCTGATCATGCGCATCGGCCTCCTCATGCTGATCGGCTGGCTGGTCACGCTGCAGACGCCGCTGTTCGACCTCGGTATCGTGGGCACGCCCAACGACTACGGCGAGCCGAGTTTCGAAACGGCGTTTTCGGGCCGTGACCTGATCCTGCTGGCGGGCGGCTTCTTCCTGCTCTGGAAGGCCACCAAGGAAATCCACCACTCGATGGAGCCGGAAGACGATTCCGGCGACCTGCTCGACAAGACGCCGGGGACCGGTGCTGCCGTGAAGGCGACATTCGGCGCGGTGATCGCGCAGATCGTGGCCATCGACCTCGTCTTCTCGGTCGATTCGATCCTGACTGCAGTCGGCATGACCGACGACATCCCGATCATGGTCACGGCCGTGGTCATCACCGTCGGCATCATGATGGTCGCCGCCGACCCGCTCGCACGCTTCATCGAGAAAAACCCGACATTGGTGATGCTGGCGCTGGCCTTCCTCGTGATGATCGGCCTTGTGCTGATCGCCGACGGCTTCGGCTTCCACGTGCCCAAGGGCTACATCTACGCCGCGATGGGCTTCTCGGTCGGTGTCGAAATCCTCAACATCGTCCAGCGCCGACGCCGCACGCGGCTTGCGGCGGCCGCCAGCGAAGGGGGCGCGGCATGAGCGATTTTCGCAAGGTCACCGATAGCTTCTACGCCAGCCCGCAGATCCAGCCGGGCGACGTCGCCGCCGCGAAAGCACTCGGCATCACGCTGATCGTCAACAATCGCCCCGAAGGCGAAGAACCCGGCCAGCCCGATGGCGCCGCAATCGAGACTGCCGCTGCTGAGGCAGGCATCGGCTATCTCGCCATACCGATCACACCCGGCGGCTTCGGTCCGGCCGAGGTCGAGGCACTGCAAGCCGCGCTCGACGGAAATGACGGCCCGATCCTCGGCTTCTGCCGGTCGGGCACGCGTTCGACCTTTCTTTGGTCGCTCGCCCAGGCTGCTGCGGGCCGCGATCCGTCGGAGATCGCAGCTCTTGCCATGGGGGCCGGTTACGACGTCACGCCGCTCGGCCCGACGATCGAGGCGCTGGCCGCCCGCGCGCGGGGCTGATTACTTGCGATAGTCGAGCGGCGGGGCGCGGTCGCCCACGAGCGAGACATATTCGTAATCCTCGCCCCGCGATTCGACGAATTCGGCCCGCGCGGCCTCGCGCAGCTGCGGATTGGTGTAGAGTTCCGCAGCCATCAGCGTGAGCGCCTTTGCGGCAAGTTCCGCCCCCTTGTGCCCGATCGAGTGGCCGCTTGCAGCGACCGCCTGCCAGCTATGCGCGCTGGTGCCCGGGACCCAGGTCGCCGTACGCACTCCGACCGTGGGCGTGGCCCAGGACACGTCGCCCACGTCGGTCGAGCCATAGCCCAGCGTCTTTTCGTAGGGCTGGACTTTGGCCGCTTCCTCGAGCGGCTTGGCATTGTCGCCGAAGCTGGCCGAAATCTTCTCCGCCCACGACCGCTCTTCAGCCGTATACTCGATACCGCCGAGGCTGCGCAGCTTCGCGTCCATGACCCGCGCGAGCGTCTCGTTCACCAGCAGCGGGTTGTTGCCGTGGATGATTTCCCAGTCGACATCGGTGCCCGTCCCCATCGCCGCGCCCTTCGCAGCGGCTTCGAGGCGGGTCCACAGGGCGCGTACCTCCTCGGCATCGGAATGGCGGACGTAATAGAACACTTCCGCGAAATCGGGGATCACGTTCGGGGCCGCGCCGCCTTCCGTGATGACGTAGTGGATGCGCGTGTCCATGCTGGTGTGCTCGCGCATCATGTTGACCATCATGTTCATCGCCTCGACCCCGTCGAGCGCGCTGCGCCCGCGTTCGGGCGCGCCGGCCGCGTGGGCAGAGACGCCGCGGAAGCGGAACTTGGCCGAGCGGTTGGCAAGGCTGGTGCGGGCAGCCGCGCTGTTCTCGTCGTCGGCGTGCCAGTGCAGCGCGATGTCGACATCCTCGAACAGTCCGGCGCGGGTCATATAGACCTTGCCCGAGCCGCCTTCTTCGGCAGGCGTGCCGTACAGCCGGATGCGACCGGGCGTGCCGGTTCTCTCCAGCCAGCGCTTGACCGCGATCGCCGCCGTCAGCGAGCCCGCCCCGAACAGATTGTGCCCGCAAGCATGGCCGGCGCCCAGCTCCGACAGCTCTCGCGTTGGCGCAGAGGTCTGGCTGATGCCCGGCAGCGCGTCATATTCGGCCAGGATGGCGATGACCGGACCGCCCTTGCCCCATTCGGCCATGAAGGCGGTGGGGATGTCGGCAACGCCCGCCTCGACCTTGAAACCTTCGCTCAGCAGCTCGTCCTGCAGCAACCCGCTCGAGCGCGCTTCGAGATAGCCGAGTTCCGACCAGTCCCAGATCTGCTGGGCGACACGGGCGGTACGATCGCCCTGCGCGTCCACTTCGGCAAGCGGGTCGGCGGTCTGGGCGGCGAGCGGAGCGGCAAGCATGGCGCTGGCGGCTGCAATGAGAGCGATTCTGTTCATGGGCATCCTTTCCTCGGCTTGCTGCTTGCCGCAAACTTGGCGTCATGCCAATCCGTGCTTCCCATGGATTTGCCTCCTGCCCTGCTCCAGTTTCTCGGCTCGCTCGTCGCCATCCTCGCGCTGGCCGCGATTGCACGGGCGATGAAGCTCGGCCCCGAGCGGACGCTCAAGTCGCGCGAAGAGGCCTTGGAAGCGGCGGAGGAAGCGGTCAGCGGCTTCGGTACCGTCGCTCTCGCGCTCGATGCCGATGGTCGCGGCGCGCTACTGCGCGATGCACAGGGCCGCGTCCTCCTGCTGCGACCGCACGGCACGCATTTTGCGGGCCGCGTCCTCACAGCCGCCGCCAGGGCCCGCCTCGAAGGCGATGCGCTGGTGATCGACACGGCAGAAAAGCGCTATGGCGCTGCGCGGCTGCGCGTCGATGATGCGGATGCTTGGATGCAGGCGATCAAGGCGATAGAAGGCTGATCCGCCATGCCCGATTTCTCTCCCACCGAACTTGCCGTACCCGGTTTCGTGGCCCTCGTCCTGATCGAGATGATCTGGGCCCGCCGCCGCAACCCGCGCGCCTATGAACCGAAAGACACGCTGACCAGCCTCGCTTTCGGCCTCGGCAGCACGGTTTCCGGCCTGCTGTTCGGCGGCGCCTTCCTCGCGCTGTTCCTGTGGGCGTGGCAGTTCCGCCTGTTCGACGTGCCCTGGAGCTGGTGGGCCTTTGCCCTGTGCTTCGTGCTCGACGACCTCGCCTATTACTGGGTGCACCGGTTCGGCCACCGGGTGCGCTGGTTCTGGGCGAGCCATGTGAACCACCATTCGAGCCAGCACTACAACCTCAGCACCGCACTGCGACAGACGTGGACCGGCTTCCTGACGCTGGGCTTTGCGTTCAAGCTGCCGCTAGTGCTTATCGGCTTCCATCCCGGGATGATCGCCATCTGCGCCGGCTTCAACCTGATCTACCAGTTCTGGATCCACACCGAGGCGATCGGGCGGATGCCGCGCTGGTTCGAGGCGGTGATGAACACGCCCAGCCACCACCGTGTCCACCACGCCACCAACCCGCGCTATCTCGACCGCAATTATGCCGGCGTCTTCATCGTCTGGGACAGGATGTTCGGCACGTTCGAAGCGGAAGTGGACAATGAGAAAATCCGCTACGGCATCGTCAAGCAGCTCGGCAGCTTCAACCTGCTGTGGGCCGTGTTCCACGAATGGATCGGCATCGTGCAGGACATGTGGCGCGCGCCCTGGGGCAGCAAGCTCGGCTACCTGCTTCGCGAACCCGGCTGGACCCATGACGGGAGCCGCGAAACCTCCGACATGATCCGTCAGCGCTGGCAGGAGCGGCAGGGCGAGCAGACAAAATCGGTTTCAACCGAAAACCCGATTGCGGGCGAGGCCGAGCCTGCCTAACCTCTCGAATCGAGAGGAGTACCCATGGACGAATTCGACTTAGTGGTTGTCGGTGGCGGCAGCGGCGGGAGCGCGGTTGCAGGCCGCCTTGCAGAAGCAGGCAAGAGCGTGTGCCTGCTCGAGGCTGGCGGGCGGAACGACGGCTTCAGGGTGACTATCCCGGGCATGCTCGCCTTCAGCACCGACAAGATCAATTACCGCTTCGAGACCGTCCCCCAGAAGGGCCTCAACGGCCGCATCGGCTACCAGCCGCGCGGCAAGGGGCTTGGCGGATCCTCTGCCATCAATGCCATGGTCTACATCCGCGGCCACCGCTGGGATTACGACAATTGGGCGAGCCTCGGCTGCACCGGCTGGGCCTATGACGACGTGCTGCCCTATTTCAAACGCGCCGAGCAGAACGAACGCGGCGAGAATGTCTATCATGGTGCCGACGGGCCGCTGTTCGTGTCGGACCAGAAGACCCCCAATCCCGGCAGCCTCGCTTTCATCGAGGCAGCGAGCGAACTGCAGCTTCCGCGCAATGCCGACTTCAACGGCGAGAAGCAGGAAGGCTTCGGCCTTTACCAGGTCACGCAGAAGGACGGGGAGCGCTGGTCCGCAGCGCGCGCCTATGTCGAGCCGCTGCGCAACAGCAGGAACCTCGACGTGCGCATCGGCGTGACCGTCCAGAAGCTGGAGCTCGAGAACGGGCGCGTCACCGGCGTGACCTATTCGGTCGGCAAACGCAGCCGCACCGTGAAGGCCCGCGGCGGCGTGGTGCTGAGCGCCGGCGCATTCAATTCGCCGCAGATCCTGATGCTGTCGGGCATCGGCCCGGCCGCGCATCTGAAAGAGCACGGGATCGACGTTGTGCTCGACAAGGCTGCGGTGGGCTCGGACCTGCAGGACCATCTCGATTACGTGTCGAGCTGGGAAAGCCCCAACCAGGACCTGCTGGGCGACAGCCTCAAGGGCACGATCCGCATGGCCAAGGGGCTGATCGAACACCGCCGTCACAAGACCGGTCCGTGGACCTCGCCCTATGCCGAGGCAGGCGGCTTCTGGACCGTCATGCCCGACGCACCGGCGCCCGACATCCAGTGGCATTTCGTGCCGGCCATGCTGGAAGACCACGGCCGCACCAAGGTGAAGGGTCACGGCTTCTCGCTCCATGCCTGTATCCTCAGGCCCGAGAGCCGCGGGACTGTCAGGCTGGGCAGCCGCAATGCCGCCGACGCGCCGGTGATCGATCCCAATTTCCTGGGCGAAGAACGCGACCTGGCCACCTTGCGCGAAGGCGTGCGCCTGTCGCACCGCATCGCGGGATCACCTTCGCTACAGGCGTTCGAGCCGCGCGACCGCTACCCGATCGATATCGACGACGATGCACAGTTGGACGAGCTGATCCGCAACCGCGCCGACACGGTCTACCATCCCGTCGGCACCTGCCGCATGGGCGCAGACGAGGAAGCGGTGGTCGATCCGGCCCTCAAGGCGCGCGGTATCGACGGGCTGTGGATCGCAGATGCCTCGATCATGCCGCGCCTCGTCTCGGGCAACACCAATGCGCCGAGCATCATGATCGGCGAACGCTGCGCCGATTTCGTGAAGGCGGCGCTGGCTGCCTAGCCTGCGCGACTGGGCGAAGGCGCTCAAGCGGGACACGCTCGCACTGTGGCTGGCGGCGCGCGACCATCGCACGCCGCTGGCCGCCAAGCTGCTCGCCGGAGGAGTAGCCGCCTACGCGCTGAGCCCGATCGACCTGATCCCCGACTTCATCCCGGTGCTGGGCCTGCTCGACGACCTGCTGGTCGTCCCGATCGGCATCTGGCTCGTGCTGAAGCTCATTCCCGCCCCGCTGATGGAAGAGTTGCGCGAACGTGCGGGAAAGCTGGCGGAACGGCCCAATTCCATGGTCGGGCTGCTGCTCGTCCTAACGATATGGTTCGCGCTGGCAGCAGCCGCTGGCCTGTACCTGATCCGCGAGGTCTAGAGCGCCTTCGCCATCGTGGCGAGCGGGACGGGTACGGCGCCATTGGTGTCGTACCACTCGCTCTCCACGACATAACCGCAGCGTTCGTAAAACGGCTTGCCCGCCATGGTCGCGGCCATCTCGATCTCGCGGAAGCCTTCCGCGCGCGCGGCCGCCTCGCCCGCTTCGAGGATCATTCGACCCACGCCTTTGCGGGTGTGGTCGGGATGGGTGTACATCGCCCTGATCCGGGCGCGTTCGGTCGCCGGGTCGAGCAGGCGCGGATCGCGGCCTGCCGAATGGTTGCCGCCGTATAGCGTGGCCCGGCGCGACCAGCCGCCGCACCCGGCCAGCGCATCGCCCTCCTCGACGCAGAAATAGGTGCCGTCCTCGATCAGCACGCGGTCGAGGCCCATGCCCGCCTTGGAAGCCTGCACCTGTTCGGGCGTCAGGTAGCCTTGCTGCAATTCCTCGATCGAACGCGCCATGAGGTTGCTGATCGCATCGATATCGTCGAGCGTAGCGAGCCGGATCGTCAGCATGGCAAACTCCAATTGAAAAGGGGCGACCTCGCGGCCGCCCCTCTCCTCTCCCCAGACTGTTATGCGCTTACCACTGGAAGCGGGCGCGCACGTAGTAGCTGCCGCCGTTGAAGCCGAACGGCGAACGCTCCCCGTACTTGGCCCCGACGATGCCCGAATACGGGTTCTCGATCGGGTAATTGTCGAACACGTTCTGCGCGCCGACTGCCAATTCGAGGCCATCGAACGCTTCGTAGGCCAGTTCGGCATCGAAGGTCAGCTCGGCATTGGCATCGATCGGCAGCGTTTCGTCTTCGAGGTGGGCCTCGTAGTAGCTGCCGAAGTAGTTGGCCCGGACGAAGCCGCGGAAACGGCCCTGTTCGTGGGTGACGTTGAGGAAGCCCTTCCACTTGGGCAGGCCTTCTTCTAGCTGGCGGACACGGGTCGCCGAGATGGTCTGGCCAACGTCGGTGACTTCGGTCTCGGTGTAGTTGATTGCCAGCGTGGCACGCGTGGTGCCGCCCTCGATCGGATAGAACCGGGCGTTGGCAACGAAGTCGAGACCCTGCGTGCGGGTGTCGAAGTCGTTGTTGAAGAAGGTGAAGGCCACCAGGTCTTCAAAGCCGGTGAAGTCGTTCCGGTCGATCACGCCTGCCGCGTCGAGCTGCGTGAGCAGTTCGGCCGGGGTCGGCGTGAAGGTTGCCGTGCAATTGTTGGCCACGTTCTCGCGATCGGCCAGGTAGCAAAGCGCTGCCGGGAAATCGATCGTCGAGGAACGCGAGATGCGGTCCTTCAGCTTGATGTTGAAGTAGTCGAGCGTGACCGAGAAATCGCCCATGTCACCCGCGATACCCAGCGTGAAGCTGTCGGCCTTTTCGGGCCCGAGGGTCGGGCGGTCGAGGCCGAGACCGCCATTGGCGACGGTATCCGCGATGTAGTCCGAAGCGATCAGGCCCGCGGGGCTGAAGAGCGGGAAGGTGCCTTCATCCTGCAGCTGGCCGTTCGAGAACTGGGTGGTCACGTTGATGACGTTCGCCTGGCCCGCGGTCGGGACGTGGAAGCCGGTCGAATAGGTACCGCGAAGGCGCCATTCGTCCGAGACCTTGAACAGGCCGCCCAGCTTCCAGGTCAGCGTATCGCCGAAGCTCTTGGTGTCCTCGTAACGAACCGCACCCTGCAGGGTCAGCGCGTCGATAAGGTCGGCTTCGATGTCGATATAGGCCGCCTTGTTGTCTTCCTTGCTGGTGCCCGCCGCATTGGTGGCGAAGCCCGGGAAGCCGTTGGAGCTGGTCGAGAAACCCTGGCCCGTTGGGTAGGCAGCGGTCGGCTGGGCAAGCGGGCCCAGTTCGAACGAAGCCGCGTCGCCGGCGGTGATGCCGAATTCCTCGTCGCGATATTCCGCACCGGCCGCGACATAGACGCTGCCGCCGCCGACCGGGATTTCATAACCGAGGTCGAGGTTGATCACGTTCTCGGTCTGCGAATAGCCGCCCGGGTTGAATTCGGTCGGCGTGTTCGGGCCAAGCGAGGCGTTGACCGTGTTGCGGATCGTGAAGGACGACTTGTTGCGCCCGTGACGATAGCTGAGGTCGAAATCGAGCCCGCCGAGGATCTGCCCGCGGATACCGGCTGCGATCGAGTAGTCCTCGATGTCGCCGCCGAAGCGCGGGGTGAAGCCGCCCGGGAACAGTTCGACGAAGCTGAAGCAGTTCGCATCTGCGCTGACCTGGGCAAGGATCGTCGGATCGGGGATCAGGCCGCCCTGTGTCAGCGGGATACCCGCCGGGCAGTCGCCTGCAGTGGTGTTCGAAAGGTCGCCCACGAGGACCGAGGGCACGCCGCCCGATGCCGCGTCGAGCGGCTGGCCAGTGGCCGGATCGACCGTCGGACCGGCATAGACGCCGCCGCGATTGGTCGGGTTGCGGAAGAAGAACCCGCCATCGACGTTACGCTCGGCGTAGTTACCGAAAGCGTAGAGTTCGATCGCATCGGTCAGGTCGACGCCGAAGTTGGCGAAGATCTTGAAGTCGTCGTTGACGTTCGGCTGGCCCCAGATCTGGGCCGGGTCGGCAACGGCGGTGTTGCCGGCAGCGATCAGTGCGGCGGCATCGTCGCGCTGGACCGAACGCACGGTTGCGTCCTGTTCGCCATATTCGGCCGACAGGTTGAGGAAGCCGGTCGAACCGAGCGGAACGCCGACATTGGCAGCGATAGTGTAAGTGTCACCGTCGCCTTCGTAGGTTTCACCCCACTGGCCGGAGATGGTGCCACCTTCGGGGCTGTCCTTGAGGATGAAATTCAGCACGCCCGCGATGGCGTCCGAACCGTATTGCGAGGATGCGCCGTCGCGCAGCACTTCGAGCTGCTTGATGGCGATCGACGGGATGACCGAGATGTCGGGGCCCTGCGAACCATCCGAGATGCCGCCACCGAGGAAGGCGATGACCGCGGCGCGATGCTGGCGCTTGCCGTTGACGAGGACGAGGGTGTTGTCGGGTGAAAGGCCGCGAAGGTTGGCCGGACGCACCAGCGTCGCCGCGTCGGAGATCGGCTGGGTGCCGACGTTGAAGGAAGGAACCGAAACGCGAAGCACGTTGCCGATGTCGCTGTCGGCGTTGTTCGACAGCTCGGCTGCGGAAACGATATCGACCGGCGCGACGGTGTCTGCGGCCGAGCGGTCGGACTGGCGGGTACCGGTCACGATGATGGCCGGCGCATCCGAAACCGAGTCCGTGCGGATCTGCGTCTGGGCGTCCTGCGCAGCGGCCGGGAACGCCATCGCGATGCCTGCGGCACCGGTCAGGAACGCAGCGCGCGTGCGAAATTGGGAACGGGTTTTCCGTAGCATATTTCCCTCCTCCTGTTGTCGGCGGCAATTCGTGTTGCCGCGATGCGCCAAGGTCTATTGCGAATTTTTTACAATTGCAACGAAACGCCCGCAACAAACGGGAAAACCGTGTGGCCCTTGCGCAACAAAAAAAGGCCGGAACCCGCGGGCTCCGGCCTGTGGCTAGTCTTGTGTTCGCAGGAGGAACATCGGTGGGCGGGGCCGCCCGGGGAGAGAGAGGAGAGAGTGGGCGGCCCCGCCAAGTCGGTTGTCAGTTGTAGGCGCGCTCCCCGTGTTCGGAGATGTCGAGCCCGTTGACTTCGTCTTCCTCGGTCACCCGGAGGCCGATTGCAGCCTTGACGATCAGGCCGGCGATCAGCGTGCCGATGCCTGCCCAGGCGATGGTGACGATGACGCTGAAGACCTGCACGCCGAGCTGCGCACCGAGCGCTGTCGAGCCGTCGCCGGGGCCGCCGAGGAACGGCTGGTAGACCACGGCCGTGCCGATGGCGCCGACGATGCCGCCAATGCCGTGGATGCCGAATGCATCGAGGCTGTCGTCATAGCCGAACTTGGCCTTCACCTTGGCAACGAAGAAGTAACAGACCGCTGAGGCGAGGATGCCGAGCAGGATCGCGCCGAAGGGGCCCGAGTTGCCGGCTGCCGGGGTGACGGCGACGAGGCCGGCGATCACGCCCGAACAGAAGCCCAGGGCCGAACCCTTGTGTCCGGCCATCCGCTCGATCACCATCCAGGTCAGGGCACCTGCCGCCGTGGCGACGAAGGTGTTGATCATGGCGAGGCCAGCAGAACCGTCGGCTTCGAGAGCCGAACCGGCGTTGAAGCCGAACCAGCCCACCCACAGCAGGCCCGTGCCGACCATGGTCAGCGTCAGGCTGTGCGGCATCATGGGCTCCTGCGGCCAGCCGCGGCGCTTGCCCAGCAGGTAGGCGAGGACGAGGCCCGAGACACCGGCGTTGATGTGCACCACAGTACCGCCGGCGAAGTCGAGCGCGCCGTCTTCGAACAGCAGGCCGCCGCCGGCCCAGACCATGTGGGCGATCGGGAAATAGACGATGGTCAGCCAGATCGGCACGAACAACATGACGGCGTTGAACTTCATGCGCTCTGCTGTCGCGCCCAGAATCAGCGCCGCGGTGATGGCCGCAAAGGTCATCTGGAAGCTGATGAAGACGTACTTGCTGATCACCTCGTCGGTGAAGGTCGCAGCCGTGCTGGACGCATCGGTGCCGGCAAGGAAGTAGCTACCCCCGCTGACGAACAGGCCCAGAGTGCCTTCATAGGTGGTGTCGCCGAAGGCGAGCGAATAGCCCCACATCACCCAGATGATCATCGCCAGAGCGGCGGTGGCGCCGATCTGGGTCATGGTCGAGAGCATGTTCTTCGAGCGGGTCAGGCCGCCGTAGAAGAGCGTCAGGCCGGGGATGATCATCAGCATGACGAGGACCGTTGCGGTCATCATCCAGGCATTGTTGCCGGGGTTGGGAACGGCAGCGGCAGCTTCTGCGGCCTCCTGCGCGAAAGCTGCCGTGGAGGCAGTCAGGGAAGCTCCGAGCACGGCGGCACCGGAGAAGAACTTACGCATGGTCATGAGTGTCTCCTTGCGGCTCACAGCGCGGTTTCGCCGGTTTCGCCGGTGCGGATGCGAGTGACTTCGGCGAGATCGAGAACGAAGATCTTCCCGTCGCCGATGGCTTCGGTGCTGGCGGTCTGCTGGATCGTCTCGATCACCTGCGGTGCAAGACCGTCCGCGACGGCGATTTCCAGTTTCACCTTGGGAAGCATGTTGGTGGAATATTCGGCACCGCGATAAATCTCGGTCTGCCCCTTCTGGCGCCCGAAGCCTTTCACCTCGGACACGGTCATCCCCGCCACTCCAATGCCGCCGAGGGCTTCGCGCACCTCGTCGAGCTTGAACGGCTTGATGACTGCGATGATGTATTTCACGCGTTCACCCCTCTGGCTGCGCACCGGCCAAGCACCGGCGTTCGCACATGCAGCACGAAGCGTGCCAAACTGCGGAAAGAGGGGAACGCAACGGCAAAACGATGCGTCAGGCGGCCTGTTTGCCTAATTTATGTGCGCGTGGCTATTTTTTGTGCAGCTCAAGCGTTGCCACGACCGGCAGGTGGTCGGAAGCGACGGCAGACAGGGCCGTGTGGTGCACTTCGGACGAAATGCAGCGCCAGTGCTTGCTGGCGACGATCCGGTCGAGCGTGGCGACGGGCTGGCGACTGGGGTAGCTGCGCCCGGGTGTCACGACCATCCAGTCCTTGGTGAACTCGCGCATGGCACCCGTGGCGCGGCCCCACTGGTTGAAATCGCCCATGATGACGGTTGGCAAATTGCGCTTGCAGGCCTCGACATGGCCGATCAGCGAGCGGATCTGTTCGCGGCGGCGAAGGCCCGAGAGGTCGAGATGGGTGCCGATCACGCGGATCACATGGCCTTCCACCAGCAGTTCGCCGCAGGCCGCACCGCGAGGCTCCAGCGTCGGAAGGTCGAGCGCCTCGCCTTCGCTGATTTCCAGGTCGCGGCGCACCAGCAGGGCATTGCCGTGCCAGCCGATGCTGCGCGGCCTGCGCGCGACCTCGACAACGCGCCAGTGCGTATCGTCCAGCTCGGCACGGGGAATGGTCGTCGCCCTGTCGCCGATGCGCCGGTCGACTTCCTGCAGCGCGATTACATCGGCATCGATTTCATGCAGGACCGTGAGAATGCGGTCGGGATCGCGCTTGCGATCGAGCCCGACGGCCTTGTGGATGTTGTAGCTGGCGAAGGTGAGCCGCACTGACGTCCTATTCACCCGAAATGTAGCGGTCGGTCGTGCGCACTGCGATCCCGTCGATGCTCCGGTCGCGACCCTGCGCCCGTGCGAGCCATTCTTCGGGATCGGACTGCGCATGCGCCTTCTTCAGCGTCACGCGCTCGTCCGTGAACTCCATGAAGGGGACGCCCCAGCCGCAGCTGGTCTGCACGCTTTCGACCGCGATATCAAAGATTTGCCGCGTGCCCGGCAACAAATCGAAATGCGCGGACAGCTCCGCCCAGTCCGCATCCTGCGGCAGGACCGCACGGCCCGTGCCGTAGATCCGGAGGATCAGCGCAGGCCGATCGAAATTGCAGAACATGACGGTGATGCGCCCGTCTTTCGATAGATGGGCGTGGGTCTCGTTGCCCGAGCCGGCAAGGTCGAGATAGGCGACGTGCGTCGGGCCAAGCACGCGGAAGGCATCGTAGCCCTTCGGGCTCAAGTTGATGCGGGCATCTTCGGCAGCGGTGGCGACAAAAAAGACCGGCTGCTTGCCGATCATGGCGATGTGCTTGTCGTCCAGCGCGTCGAAGAAGTCGGCCACTAGAGAAACTCTCCCAGCGTCGCCATGAAGCGGTCGAACTGGTCGTGGTGCAGCCAGTGACCTGCGTTTTTGAACTCGATCACCCGCGCATTGGCGAAATGGTCGAGCCTGCCATCACCTTCGGGGTTGGAGGCCCAGCTGTCCGCGCCATACAGCAGCAGCGTGGGCGCCTTGATCGCCGCCCAGGTCTGGTGAAGGAATTCGTCGGCGATATCCTCCACTGGCCAGACGTTGAGGTGCGGATCGAACTTCCAGCTGTAGGTGCCATCCTCGTTGCGGTTGACCCCGTGGATGGTGAGGTGGCGCGCCTGCTCCTCGGTGAGGTAGCTGTTCTCCTCAATCATGCGGGCAAAAGCCGCCTCGATGCTCTCGTACTTGCGCGGGATGCGGCCGGAGGCACGGCGCTTCTGCCCGATCCATTCGGCCATGCGTTCGGGATAGGGGCGCTCCCGCATTTCGGCCTGCCGCTTCGGGCTCGGCCCCAGCCCTTCGATCGCGACGATCTTGGTGACCATGTCGGGAAAGGTGCCGGCATAGCGCAGCGAGACATTGCCGCCCATGGAGTGGCTGACGATCGTCACCGGTCCCACGCCCAGCTGGTGGACCAGCTGCGCCAGGTCGTAAACCATGTCGTTGACGTGGTAATTGCCGTCGCTGACCCAGTCGGAATCGCCGTGACCGCGGTGGTCCATGGCGACGACGTGCCAGTCCTGGCGCAATTCCTCTGCCACCCAGTCCCAGCTGCGGGCATGGTCGCGCCCGCCATGGACGAGCACCAGCGGCGGCTTGCCGCGGTTGCCCCAGTCGAGATAGTTGAGCCGCAGGCGCTGCGAAATGAAGGTCTGCGAAGTCGGTCCGGTGAGCGTCATGCAGGCGCTTTGCAACGCCTCCACGATTGATTCAACCTCACCTTTCCTTCGTGGCCGAGAAAACCAGCTCCGGATTCTTCTCCTGCTGGTAGCTCACGTCCCACGGGCTCTTGGCCATGAACACGAGATCGCCGTCGCGGTCCTTGGCAAGATTGGCGCGGTTGTATTTCTCGAATTCGTCCATCGCCCTGGCATCGCCCCTGAGCCAGCGGGCGGTGGCGAACGGAGAGGCTTCGAGGCGTGCCTCGACCTTGTATTCCGCTTCGAGCCGGCTGATCAGCACTTCGAGCTGGAGCTGGCCGACCACGCCGACGATCCACTGGCCGCCGATTTCGGGATAGAAGACCTGGATCACGCCCTCTTCGGACAGATCGTCCAGCGCCTTGCGCAATTGCTTGGTCTTGGTCGGGTCTTCCAGCTGGACACGGCGCAGGATTTCGGGCGCGAAATTGGGCAGGCCGGTGAAGCGGATCTGGTTCTTTTCCGAAAGTGTGTCGCCGACCCGCAGCGTGCCGTGGTTGGGAATTCCGATGATGTCGCCGGCTTGCGCCGTGTCGGCCAGTTCGCGGTCCTGCGCGAAGAAGAGAATGGGCGAGTGGATCGCGATCGGCTTGCCGAGGCCGGACGGGGTAAGCTTCATGCCGCGTTTGAAGGTGCCCGAGACCTGCCGCATGAAAGCGATGCGGTCGCGGTGGTTGGGGTCCATATTGGCCTGCACCTTGAAGATGAAGCCGGTGACCTCGTCGCGGTCGGGGGAAATCTGCTCCTCCCCGGCGGGCTGCGGGCGAGGAGGCGGGGCGTATTTCGCAATCGCCTCGATCAGTTCGGTAACGCCGAAGTTCTTCAGCGCCGAGCCGAAATAAACCGGCGTCATGTCGCCGCTGCGATAGGCGTCGATATCGAATTCGGGATAGCCGATCTGCGCCAGCTCGACATTCTCGGCGATCGCGTCGGGCAGGTCGAAACCGGCCACCCGCTTGCCCTTGAATTCCTTCGACGGGCCTTCGGGAACCACCACCTCGCCGCTGGCGAAATCGAGGATGCCCTGGAATTCCCCGCCCATGCCGACGGGGTACATCTGAGGGGAAACGTCGAGCGCGAGCATGTCGGCGATCTCGTCGAGCAGTTCGAACACCGACCGCCCTTCGCGGTCGACCTTGTTGACGAAGGTGATGATCGGCACGCTGCGCAACCGGCAGACCTCGAACAGCTTGCGCGTCTGCGGCTCGATACCCTTGGCCGCGTCGATCACCATGATGGCGGAATCGACCGCGGTGAGCGTGCGGTAGGTATCTTCGGAAAAGTCCTCGTGCCCCGGCGTGTCGAGCAGGTTGAAGGTGATGCCGTCGCGCTCGAAGGTCATCACGCTGGAGGTCACCGAGATGCCGCGCTGCTGTTCGATCTTCATCCAGTCCGAGCGCGCACGCCGCGCCGCCCCGCGCGCCTTGACCTCGCCGGCAAGGTGGATCGCGCCGCCGGTCAGCAGCAGCTTCTCGGTCAGCGTGGTCTTGCCCGCGTCAGGGTGCGAGATGATCGCGAAAGTGCGGCGGGACTGGGTGGTATCGGTATTCGCTTGCGCCATGCGCCGCCCGCTAGACCGCAAGCGCCCCCGCGTCCACCGCTAACCGCGCCGCCCCGAGGGGCGCGCTTTAAGTGAATGGAAACACTCGGCATTTATAAAAGGCGATAATATTCGGGGGAATTACAATGAGCCTGTCCAAGTCAATACTCGCCCTGTTCATGGCCGTTTCGCTGGCAGCCTGCGGTGCATCGGGCGATTATTACGAAAAGCCGCCGGCCGAAGTTGCCAAGGCGATCAAGGGCGCGTACCTGCCGACCCACGTGCTCGGCAGCCAGATCAAGCGCAGCCGCGTCACGCAGCCTTCGCCCGATACCGTGGTAACCACTTTGCTGGGCGCTGGCGGGCGCGAGATGATGCATTTCGTCACCACGATCACGCCAGACGGGTCGGGCAGCCGTGTCTCCACCGAACTCAGCATTCCCGAAGGGGTAAAGGACCGGCTCGACGAAGCCGTGTCGAAGGACCCGATGGCAGCGCATGCGATGGGTGTCATGCAGATGCTGGCCAAGGAACACGTCGCCGCCGCGATCGAGGGACGTCCCTTTGACATGACGCTGGGCAATCCCAACGCCAAGGCCGCGATGGCGATGAACCCTGAGATGAAGCAGCACGTCGATGCCGCCAATGCGGCCGCCGCCGACATCGCGCGCCACGAACAGCAGGCGGATTTCGAGAGCAGCTACGGCAGCGAATGGGGCGAAAGCGGCAGTTCGAGCGCCGACGGCTGGGGAAACTGACCCCGGCTCGGCTCAGCCCTAGCGCGCGATCCGGAAACCGGCGAAATCCTGGCTGACGGGCATCAGTTCGAGCGCGTTGATATTGAGGTGCGACGGCAATTCCGCGACCCAGCGGATCGTTTCCGCGATATCGTCCGCCGTCATCGGGTTCGCGCCGCCGTAGAGCGCCTGGTGCGCATCCTCGTTACCGCCGGTGCGCACCAGCGTGAACTCGGTCTCCACCATGCCCGGTTCGATCGAACACACGCGCACGCCGGTGCCATGCAAATCGGCGCGCAGGCCGAGGCTGAACTGGCGCACGAAGGCCTTGGTCCCGCCATAGGCATTGCCGCCCGGATAGGGGTAGGTCGCCGCCACGCTGGAGACGTTGATCACTGCACCCTTGCGCTCGATCAGCGCGGGCAGGAGCTTGTGCGTGATCGAGGCGAGCGCGGTGACGTTCGTCTCGATCATGGTCTTCCACTGGTCGAGATCGGCGCTCTGCGCAGGCGCCGTGCCGAGCGCGAGGCCGGCGTTATTCACCAGCAGGTCGATGGCCGAGAAAGCGTCGGGCAGGCTGGAGAGCGCCGCATCGCGGGCCGCCTCGTCGCGCACGTCGAAGCTGGCTGCATGGACCTTGTCCGCACCGAGCTCCGTCACGAGGGCATCGAGCCGGTCCTTCCGCCGCCCCGTCGCCACGCAGCGCCAGCCACTGGCGACCAGCGCGCGAACCGTCGCCGCGCCAATGCCCGAAGTGGCTCCGGTGACGAGCGCGGTCTTCATCCGCGCAGCTCCGCGCCCTGCTTGGCGGCGCTTGCCACGATGCTGTCGGAGATCGCCTTGATCTCCTCGTCGGTGAAGGTCTTCTCGCCCGGCTGGAGGATAACCTCGACCGCGACCGACTTCTTGCCTTCAGGCACGCCTTGCCCTGCAAACACGTCGAACACGCGGGCATCGACGATAGACTTCTTGTCCGCGCCGCGCACCGCCTTCACCAGATCGCCTGCGGCAAGGCCTGCCGGCACGAGGAAGGCAAAGTCGCGCGTGACCGCCTGCAGCGCGGGCGGCGCATAGGCTGCGCGGGCAAAGCCGCCGCCGCCGCGCTTGGCTGGAATGGAGTCGAGGAAGATCTCGCCGGCGACCACCGGCCCGTCGATGTCGAGCGCCTTCAGCGTATTGAGGTGCAGCGCGCCGAAGCGGGCGAGCACGGTCTTGGGGCCGAGCCGCAGCGTGGCCGACTGGCCCGGGTGGAACTGCTCGCCAGCTTCCCCCATCACCATGAGGTTGGCGACCGGCGCGCCTGCCGCTTCGAGCAGGGCCGTGACTTCGGCCTTGGCGTCATAGGCATCGAAGCCTTGCGCCTTGCCGTTCGCCCAGCCGCGCGGGGTCCGCTCGCCTGCCAGCACGAAGCCGAGAGTCGGCTTCTCGTCGCTCGAACCGTCAGCTGCGCGGAAATAGCGGCGGCCGATCTCGAACAGGCGCGAGGCGTCCGCACCGCGATTGGCATTGCGGCGGGCGGCCATGACGAGGCCCGGCAGCAGCGAGGGGCGCATGACCTTCATGTCCTCGCTGATCGGGTTGTCGAGCGCCCAGAGCTGCGCGCCGTCACCGAAATGCTCGGCTTCCGCGGCGGGCAGGAAGGACCAGGTCACCGCCTCGTTCAGCCCGCGCGCGGCGGCTGCGCGGCGCAGCTTGCGTTCGGTCTGCTGGAGCGGGGTCGCGGTGGGCTTGGCCACGCCGTCGGCGCGCGGCAAGGCGACGCTGGCGACATTGTCGAGGCCGTGGATGCGGACCACTTCTTCGACGAGATCGGCCGGCCCTTCGATATCGTGGCGGCGCGGCGGGCAGGTGACCTGCCAGTCGCTACCCACGCCGAATTCGAGCGCGGTTAGGATGCGGCGCTGCTCGTCTTCGGCCACGTCGATACCGCCGAGATCGCGGGTCAGAGTGGGGTCGAAGGCGACGACCTTCGGCTCCACCGGCGGCTGGCCGGCGCGAACCACTTCGCTCGCCTCGCCGCCGCAGATGCGCTGGATGAGCGAGGTCAGGAGCGCGAGGCCATCGTCGAGGAAGGCCGGGTCGACGCCGCGCTCGAACCGCGTGCGTGCGTCCGAGGCGAGGCCGAGCTTGCGGCCCGTCACGCCGATCCGCTCGGGATCGAAATAGGCGATTTCGAGGAGGACGTCGGTGGTCGCTTCCGTGACGCCCGAATGTTCGCCGCCCATTATGCCGGCGACATCGTGCACGCCCGCATCGTCGGCGATGACGGTCATGGTCTCGTCGAGCGTGTAGGTCTTCTCGTTCAACGCCTCGACCTGTTCGCCGTTCCTGGCGCGGCGGGCGACCACCGGACCGGTCAGCTTGGCGAGGTCATAGGCGTGCGCCGGACGGCCGAAGGCGAGCATTACGTAATTGGTGATGTCGACAATGGCCGAGATCGGGCGCTGGCCGGCCGCGATCAGGCGGCGCTGCATCCATTCAGGACTCGAGCCGTTCGACACGCCGCGGATGGTGCGGCCATAGAAGGCCGGGCAACCTTCGGGATCGTCGGTGCGGATTTCGACCGGGCAGGCGAAGCTGGGCTCGATTGCCGGAATCTCGATCGGCTTGAACGTGCCGACGCCTGCTGCGGCGAGATCGCGCGCGATGCCGTAGACGCCCATGCAATCGGGCCGGTTGGGCGTGATCGCCACGTCGAAGACGGGCGAGGCGTCATGGTATTCGGCAAAGCTGGTGCCGACCGGCGCGTCTTCGGGCAGTTCGATGATGCCGTCGTGTTCGTCGCCGAGTTCGAGTTCGCGCACGGAGCACATCATGCCGTTCGATTCGACGCCGCGGATCGCGCTCTTGCGCAGTTCCATGCCGTTTGCCGGAACCACCGCGCCGGGCAGGCCGAGCACGCCCTTCATGCCGGCGCGCGCATTGGGCGCACCGCACACGACCTGCAGCGGGTTGCCGTCACCCGTGTCGACAGTGAGCACCTGCAGCTTGTCGGCATCGGGATGCGGGGCCGCGGTCAGCACTTTCGCGACACGGAAGCCTGCGAGGCGCTGAGCCGGATCCTCGATCCTCTCGACCTCGTGGCCGATACGGTTGAGCGCAGCCGCGATGTCCGCCGCGCTTGCCTCGGTTTCGAGGAAGTACTTCAGCCATTCGAGCGAGAACTTCATGCCTTCGCTCCTACGCCAGCGGAAAGGGTCGGCTGGTCGAACGGCGAGAAGCCGTAGTGGTCGAGCCAGCGCTGGTCGCCGTCGAAGAACGCGCGCAAATCATCCATCCCGTATTTGAGCATGGCGAGGCGGTCGACGCCCACGCCGAATGCGAAACCCTGCCATTCCTTCGGGTCGAGCCCGGCGAACCCGATCACGCGGGCATTGACCATGCCGCTGCCGAGCAATTCCATCCAGCCGTGATCCGGCGCATCGCCGTCACCGCCGAGGACGCGGCGTCCGCCCACGTCCTGCCAGCCCACGTCGACCTCGACCGATGGCTCGGTGAAGGGGAAGTAGGAGGGGCGCAGGCGCAGCACGATGTCGTCGCGCTCGAAGAAGGCCTTGAGGAAGGTTTCCAGCGTCCACTTGAGGTGGCCGAGGTGGATGCCCTTGTCGATCACGAGGCCTTCGACCTGGTGGAACATCGGCGTGTGTGTGGCGTCGCTGTCGCTGCGATAGACGCGGCCCGGCGCGATGATGCGGATCGGCGCGCCCTGCGCGACCATCGAGCGGATCTGCACCGGCGAGGTATGCGTGCGCAGCAGCATCCGGCGGCCTTCGCTATCCACGTCGGGGAAATAGAAGGTGTCGTGCATGGCGCGCGCGGGGTGCGTTTCGGCCATGTTGAGCGCGGTGAAATTGTGCCAGTCGTCCTCGATTTCCGGACCGGTGGCGACCGAGAAGCCGAGGTCGGCGAAGATTTCGGCAAGCTCGTCCATCACCTGGCTGACCGGGTGCACGCTGCCGCGGGGTGCGTGCGGCGCAGGCAGGGTGAGATCGAGCGTTTCGGTGGCGAGCCGCGCTTCGAGGGCAGCGGCGTCGATCGCGTCCTTGCGCGCGGCCAGCGCGTCGGCGACGTCGGTGCGCAGCGCCTGGATCTTCGGCGCCTCGCTCTGGCGTTCTTCCGGGCTCATCTTGCCCAGCGTCTTCATCAGTGCGGAGATGGAGCCCTGCTTGCCCAGGAACTCCACGCGCAGGGCCTCGAGTGCAGCGGCATCGCCGGCTTCCTCGATACGCGCGAGCGCGGTGTCCCGCATTGTTGCCAGATCGGTCATTGAATCCTCGGGTTTCGTCTTGCGCGCAGCCTCTAGCGGGATGTGCGGCAATGCTAAAGCCCAGTTTCGGACTCTCTTTCGCGGTCGGGATTGTAGAGTGCCTGCATGGCAACGCCGCTGCCCGCATTGGTCACCGCCACGGCGGCGTGGACGATGGGGTGCGGCAGGGCGGCATATTCGCCCGGCGTCATGCCCATCACCGACCGGAAATCGCGAATGAACTGCGCCTGATCCCAGTAATGCGTGTCGAGCGAGCTGATCCAGTTCATGGAAGGGTCGAGCATGTATTTGCCGAGGCTGCGCAGGAAACGCTGGCGGCGCAGCAGATTGCTGGGCGTGAAACCGAAATGGCGTCGGCAGAACCTCACGAAGGTGCGCGACTGCATCCCCGCGATTTCGGCAAGCTCTGTGACGGTATGCACGTCGGTCGAGGTCACAGCGAGATGGACGTCGCGGATCGCCTTCACATCGGCAAGCGGATCGCCGGCGAGCGAGCGGAAGGTCGCGGCGATGAGGTCGGCAGCTTCCTCCATCCTGTCCACCTCGTGGCACAGGGTCGCCAATAAGTCGCCGAGGCCTTCCTCGACCATGGCAGTATCGACCCGCTCGAAACGGTTCGCCATGGTCGCTGCGGACTGGCCCACGAAACGCGCCCAGCCTGCAGGCGTGAGGCCGATCCCCCAGAAATGCCCGCCAGCGATCCTGAGACGCGTGACCCGGTCGGTCGGGCCGGAAAGGATCGCGGCGGGCGCCTTTGCAAGTGCGCTGTCGCCGATGGCCGCTTCGTAGACCTCGGCCTTGCCGCAGCGCAGATTGGCTTCTTCGGGCGGCAACCAGTCCTCGACCACGGTGCCGGGCGCGACTTCGGTGCGGTAGTAGGCCGAAATATAGGGAGCGAGATCGGACGGCGGCCCGGCCACCTGCAAACGCAGGCCGCCTGCCGCAAATTCGGCACTGTGAAAGACGCGATCCGACATTATGCCCTTCCAAGCGCAGGGCGAGGGCAGGAGTTCCCTGCCTGCAGGAATACTCAGTTGGTGCTCGGCGCGCCTTCGGGCTTGTGCAGGACCTGCACGGCTTCTCCTACGACCTCTTTGCGGGCATGGGCAGCCGCGCCCAGCACCGGATGAGGGAGCCTGGCGTACTCACGCGGAGCCATCCCCATGAACCGCTTGAAATCGCGGGTGAACTGTGACTGGTCGTAATACTGCGGGTCCAGCGTCTCGATCCAGTGCATCGAGGGGTCGAGCATGAACTGGGCAAGGCTGCGCAGGAACCGCTGGCGGCGCAGCAGCAGCTGCGGCGAGAAGCCGAAGGCCTCGCAGGAGAAGCGTTCCAGCGTGCGCGTCGTCATCGACAGGCTCTGCGCCAGCTGGGCGACCGTAGCACAGGCCGGATCGATCAGTGCCTGCTGCGCGCGCACGATATCGTCCTCGCGCTTGTGCGGGGTTGCCAGCAGCGGTTTCAGCATGGCGAAGATGCGGTCGCGCTCTTCCTCCAGCGGGGCCTTGTCCTCCAGCCTGCCGAGCGGCTTGAGATGCGCCAGCGCAGGGTCGCGCTCCACGTCGACCGAACGGTCGGCATAGAGGTTGGCAGCCGCATCGACCAGGCGCGCCCAGCCGAGCGGCAATATGCCGATGCCCCAGGTACGCCCGGGGGGTGCGACGAAATTGATAGTCCGGCTGGTCGGCCCGGTCATCACCATGCGCGGCATGGGCTGCGGGTCTTCGGTACCGATGCCGGCCATCAACTGCCCGCTCGTGGAAACCCTGAGGTTCGCCCATTCGGGATGCAGCCAGTCGCGCACCGCGCTGTTCTGGCCGCGTCCTGAACCGCCCACATTCATGTGGTAGACGGCCGTGACGAAGGGCTTCAGCTCCGGCGGAGGAAGGAAGAACGTAAGGGCTACTTCGCCCTGGTCATCCGATCTTGCCACCCGTCAAGCCTCGCTCAGCTGTTCGCCAGGCGAGGCGCCCGCTTCACGGACCGGCGCACCCCAGACGCGCTGCCGCTCGGCTGCGAAGGCACCGAGAATCGGGTGTGGCAATGCGGCATATTCGCTGGGGCTCATTCCCATGAAGGTCTGGAACTCGCGAAAGAAGTGGGATTGGTCGTGATAATGCAGATCGATCGTTTGTCGCCAATTCTTTTCCTTGGCCAGCATGAAGGCCATCAGGCAGCGCGTCATGCGCTGGCGGCGCAGCAGGAAGCGCGGGGAAAAGCCGAAGTGCTTGCGGCACAGCCGCTCCAGCGTGCGCTTGTGCATCTTCGCGGCGTCGGCGAAGTCCTCGATATGGACCAGGTAGGGGTCGACCATTGCCGCGTGGATTGCCCGGATACGGGCTTCATCCGCGACCTTGCCGGGATGGTCGCGAAAGAAGCCGATCAGCGCCGCAAGCTGCTCATCCTCGTCCCCGTCCGGACTGCACAGCACATCGCAAAGCGGCAAGATGCCGGAAAAGGCAGGTTCCACCTCCCCGTCGCCGGCAAAATCGACATAGTCGCTGGCAGAGGCACCGATATAACGCGCCCAGCCCAGCGGCATGAGGCCGACGCCCCACACTTCTGCGCTTCCGGTTTCGAAATGGAGCGCCCGCGCGCGCGGGCCGGTAACGTGGAGCCGCGCTTCGCCAAGGCGGGTCGGCCCGCTGCGTTCCACCTGCCCTTGCCGCTTGGCGGAAACGCCGCAATAGAACCGCAGGTTTGCCCATTCCGGCTGGAGATAATCCTCGATTGTCTCCCCTTCCGGCAGCGACACCCTCAGGTGGTAAATGAGGGTCAGGTAAGGTTCCAGATCGGCAGGCGGCGGAAAGAAGCGCACGTCCAGCCGGCCGGTATCGTCAGGGAAGATCACCTCCACCATGCGTCACAGAGTAACGCAAATACGGAGACTTAGCCAATCGGACAGGGCAAAAAGAAAGGGCGCCTCCCAAAAGGAGACGCCCTTCCTGAATTCGTCTGGCCCTGTCAGGCCGGCATTCAGGCGGGAAGTGCCTTCTTCGCCTGTTCGATGATCGCCTTGAAGGCAGCGCCTTCGTTCATGGCGAGATCGGCCATCACCTTGCGGTCCAGTTCGATGCCGGCCAGCTTGGTGCCGTGCATGAACTGCGAATAGGTCAGGCCTTCGGCGCGCACCGCTGCGTTGATGCGCTGGATCCAGAGAGCGCGGAAGTTGCGCTTCTTGATTTTGCGGTCGCGGTAAGCGTACTGGCCGGCCTTTTCGACGGCCTGGCGCGCGACGCGGATGGTGTTCTTGCGGCGACCGCGATAGCCCTTGGCCTGGTCTAGGAGCCGCTTGTGCTTCTGGCGCGTGGTAACGCCGCGTTTAATGCGAGGCATATCAGTTTCTCCTTAGTTCGCGATCAGTCGAGGCCGTAAGGCGCCCACTTCTTCACCGTCTTCGTGTCGGCTTCCGACAGGACAGAGGTGCCGCGGTTCTGGCGGATATACTTCGCATTGTGGCTGATCAGGCGGTGACGCTTGCCAGCGACGCCGTGCTTGACCTTGCCGGTGGCGGTGATCTTGAAGCGCTTCTTCACACCACTCTTGGTCTTCAGCTTGGGCATTTTCATCTCCTTTACGGATATCGGTTCGGAGACACGTCCAACCAGCCCTGGCAGCCCTTGTGGCCAGACCGGCGGTGAATCACGTGTCGGTGAAGGGCGCGCAAATAGCGTTTCGCGCGGCGAATGCAAGTCAGAAGTGGGTGAGGTAGCCCCCGTCGACCGCCAGCGTCTGCCCGGTAATGTAGCTGGCCTCGTCCGAGGCAAGGAAGGCCACCGCACCCGCGATCTCGTCCGGCTGGCCCCAGCGCCCCAGCGAGGTGCGCCGCTCGAGATGGGCGGCGATGTCCTCGTCGGCGACCATCTCGTCGTTTGCCTCGGTCGCGAAATAGCCCGGCGCCACGGCATTGACGGTGATGCCCTGGCCGCCAAGCTCCGCCGCCAGCGCGCGGGTCAGCGCGGCGAGCCCGCCCTTGCTCGCGGTATAGAGCACGTCGCCGCGCGCGATATCGGCAGCGATCGAGGTGATGTTGATGATCCGGCCCTTGCCCTTGGCCTGCATCTGCAAAGCCGCGCGGCGGGCAAGGTCGAAAGGCGCTGTCAGGTTCACGTCGAGCATGGCGCGCATGTCCTCGCGGCGCAGGTCTGCCAGCGGCCGCCGGTCGCGCTGGCCGACATTGTTGACGAGGATGTCGAGACCGCCCTCGCCTGCCAAACGGTCGAATGCCGCAGCGGTCCCCGCATCGTCGGCAATGTCGAAGGCGAGAGGTTCGCAAGCCCCGCCGATGCGCAAGGCAGCCTCCTTGAGCGCCGCCGCATCGCGCCCGTTGAGCCAGACCTTCGCGCCGCGCCCGGCAAGGCGCTGCGCGATCTCGAAACCCAGCCCCCGCGCCGCGCCGGTGACCAGCGCATTGCGTCCTGCGAGCGATAGACCGTCCTGCATGGCGCCTTCCTAACGCATTCGCCCGGTTTCGCTACCGGATAGAAAAAGGGCGGGCCGCCTCTCCGGCAGCCCGCCCCCGATTTGGCTTGCAAGCCCGCGAGCTTAGAAGCGCGCGCCGAGCGACAGGCCGATGTGGCCGCGCTGGAAATCGAAGCCGTAGATGTCCGAGGCTTCGCTCACGCCCACTTCGGCACGGCCGTAGAGCGTGCTGGTGAAGCCGTGCTCGTAACCCATCGCGAAGGCATAGCCGCCACCCGTTTCGCTCTCGTCGAAGACGAAGGTGGTGTTGGTGCCGGCATCGTAGAATTCGCCGTCGAGGTAGATGGTCTGCTCGCCGTAGCCGAGCTTGGCATAGACCATGCCCGACTTGCCAGTGATCAGACCTGCATGGATGCCGGCCGACCAGAAGCCGTCCGAACCGACGCACAGGCCGTCGGCGCAGTCTTCGACGCTCGAGGCTTCGTAGTTCACGTAGGGGCCGAGCACGACGCGCTCGCTGACCGGGAAATCGACGCCGATTTCACCGCCATAGGCGATGCCCGAACCGATTTCGTAATTGATGCCGGCTTCTTCTTCGGGATCGTTAATACGCTCCCACGAAAGGCGGCCCTCGACGCGCACGCCGGCCTTGTCGGCGGCAACGGCGTTCGAGCTATCGTAATCCTGTGCCTGTGCCGCTGCGGGCATGGCGACGCCTGCGAGCGCAAGCGCGATAATCGTTTTATTCATGTGTTCTGAGACCCTTTTGAGTTCATGCCGTCCAAACGGCGAACGGGTCCCTAGACGCGGCCAAATGATTGTAAAGTGAACGGCGCGGGCTTTTCCCGCCTATTCGGCCAGCCCCATGGCCTCGAGCACGTCTTCGAGCCGCGCGGGATCGCCGATGGCCAGCACATTGCCGTCGCTGCCCGCATGGAGCGGCTCGCCGGACCAGTCGCACATGAGACCGCCTGCGCCTTCCACGATCGGGGCGAGCGCGGCGAAATCGTGCAGCTTGAGGCCCGCCTCGCACACGAGGTCGACATGGCCGCTCGCGACGAGGCCGTAATTGTAGCAATCGCCGCCGTAGATGATCTTGCGCTCGGCCACCGACTTGGCAAGGCCCATAAAATGGTCCGCCTCGTGGTCGGAGAACTGGTGCGGCGTGGTGGTGGCGAGCACCGCATCGCCCAGCGCACGGCAGGGCGCGCTGCGCACCGGCTTGCCGTTGAAAGTCGTCTCGCGCCCCGAAAAACCTGCCCAGCGTTCGCGCCCGATCGGCTGGTCGATGATGCCGAGCACGGGAAAGCCGTCCTGCAGCAGTGCGATCAGCGTGCCGAAGATGGGTCGTCCGGCGATGAAGCTGGTGGTGCCGTCGATCGGGTCGAGCACCCAGCGGCGCCCCGCGCTCTCGTTGCGGATGCCGTATTCCTCGCCGAAAATGCCGTCATCGGGGTGTTCCGCCTCGATCAGCGCGCGCATTGCAGCTTCGGCTGCTCGGTCGGCTTCGGTGACGAAAGTGGAGTCCGATTTCTGCTCCTGCTCCCAGCTCCCGCGGAACAGCGGGCGGATCGCTTCACCGGCGGCATCGGCGAGACGGTTGGCGAAGGCGAGATCGGAATGCGTTGGCATGGCGGTGCATTTGCTGCATTACACAATACGGTCAAGATAGCTTGATAAAGCATCCCGCCTTCGGGTCGCATCGAAGGGGGATTACGTCACGACGTCGAAGGACGCCACTAACCGGCCGGGGCCTGGTGGCACCGAAGCCGACATGTCGTCGATCCACTCCAACACCGGATCGACGCCAAAAGGCATGCCCCTGTCGCTCAACCGGTCGCCGCACCCCGACCTGCGCCACTGGCTGATGCGCGTGGGCGTGACGTCGGTCGACATGCCCGAAGGCGCCTCGATCGAATGCGCGTCCATGTGCGAGCACCCGGTCCTGCGGATGATCTACGGCGCGAAATGGACCGCCGAGACGGCGGACGGCGTGCAGGAGTTCGAGCCGGGCGAAGAGGGCATGGCGCTCTATTTCGGGCCGGAAACGCGCGCGATGAAGCTGAAAGTGCACGGTTCTTTCCGCGTCGTCTCGGTCAATTGCACCTCCGGCTTCGCGCATAATTTCGACCTTCCCGAGGCGAGCGAGATGCTCGACCGCATCCTGCCTATCGACCCGCTGACAGGACACGGCATCCCGCACGAAGGGCACCGCCCGCAGGACGATCCCGTCGCCTGGCTCGATGCCTGCGAGGCCCATCTGCACGAGCGCATCAGCGAGGCCGGGCTCGAGGAGCCGCACGGCCTGCTCGAGGCTTTCGAATGGCAGTGCCTGACCGCTCCCAATGCCAGCCTTGCCGATTTCGCCGACACGACCGGCGTGACCCGGCGCACGCTGGAGCGGACCATCAACCGCCACTGGGGCGTGACGCCCAAGTTCGCCCTGCGCCGGGCGCGCGCGCTGGACATGGCGGCAGCGCTGCTGGGCGTGGCGGACGAGGACGAAGAGCCCGAGCTTCGCCTGCGCTATTTCGACCAGTCCCACCTGTCGCGGGAGATGCGGTATTTCTTCGACCAGACCCCGCGCGGACTGCAGGTCGGCGATTGCCCGCTCTTGCGCATCACCATGGAAATCCGCCAGTCGCGCCGCCTGGAAGCGCTGGCGAAACTGTCCGCCGGAGAACCTGCCCCGTGGCGGGACCCCGACACCGAACCCGATACCGATTGACCCCCTGTCTATCCCATGCGTGACGAAACCGACGAGCCCCTGACCCCGGACAACCACCTGCACTCGCTTGCGGGCGCCACCCGCGACGGCAATCCGCTGTCGTTCAACCGCGCGGCTTGCGAGGAACTGCAGCCCTGGGTCTGCCGCCTCTACGCCACCAAGGTCGAGGCTCCGGCCGACAATCTCGTGTCCTGCGGGGTGTTCTCCGACGTGCCGATCATCCGCTTCATCCTGCGGGGCGACTTGCACGGCGAGACGGCGTCAGGCTCCTACCTCCATGGCCGCGGGTCCTATTTCTACGGGCCCAATTCCAAGCGCATGCCGGCCACCTTCCGCGGCGGCTTTTCGACCGTGGCGATCCAATTCCATCCCGGGGCAGTGGGCGCGCTCGGCGGTCCGGAGATCGCGCCGCTGGTCGACGAGATCAGGACCCTGGCGGAAGTCTATCCCGCCATCCGCGAGGAATGGCTCGACGAGTTCGACCTCGACGGCACACCGCGCGACTGGATCGATTTGGTCGAACAATGCCTGCTCGACCTCGTCCGGGAAATGCAGCCGGAAGCGCCGAGCGAGACGATCCGCCTGTTCGACCTTGCGACGCTGGCCGACCCGAACCTGCAGGTCGGCGACCTCGCCGACCAGCTGGGCGTCAATCCGCGCACGCTGACTCGGCAGGTGCTGCGCGATTACGGCCTGCCGCCCAAGCACGTGCTGCGCCGGGCTCGCGCACTCGACCTCGCCGCGACATTGCGGGGCATCTGCGAGGGTGCGGAGGGCGACGAAGCGGTGATGCGCTATTATGACCAGTCGCACATGATCCGCGAGTTCAGCGAGTTTTTCGGCATGACGCCGATGGTCTTCACCCGCTCGCCCCAGCCGGTCATCACGCTGACGCTGGAAGCGCGGCAGGCGCGCAAGGCCGAGGCGCTGGCGGTCGCGCACGAGGGCGGGGCGCCGAGCTGGCGCGACCCCTCGTCCGAACTGCCGATGGCAGGGCCGGCCGAAACCTAGTCGAAGAGCGAGCTGACCGAACTTTCGTCGGCAATGCGGCGAACCGCCTCGCCGATCAGCGGGGCGATGGTCAGGATGCGGATACGCTCGGAATCGCTGGCCGCATCGGTTGCGCGGATGGAATCGGTGATGACCAGTTCCTTGAGCGCGGAGCTGTCGACACGGGCCACCGCGCCGCCCGAGAGCACGCCGTGGGTGATGTAGGCGGCGACCGATGCCGCCCCTTCGTCCAGCAGCGCCTGCGCCGCATTGCACAGCGTTCCGCCCGAATCGATGATGTCGTCGATCAGGATGCAATGGCGGCCCGACACGTCGCCGATGATGTTCATCACCTCGCTCTCGCCCGGACGGTCGCGGCGCTTGTCGACGATCGCCAGCGGGGCGTTGTCGAGCCGCTTGGCCAGCGCGCGGGCGCGCACCACGCCGCCCACGTCGGGCGAGACAACCATCAGTTCCTGGTCGCCGTAGCGCGCCTGGATGTCGGCCGCCATGACGGGCGCCGCATAGAGGTTGTCGGTCGGAATATCGAAGAAGCCCTGGATCTGGCCAGCGTGCAAATCGACCGACAGCACGCGGTCGGCGCCCGCTTCGGTAATCAGGTTCGCCACCAGCTTGGCCGAGATCGGCGTGCGCGGGCCGGGCTTACGGTCCTGCCTTGCATAACCGAAATAGGGGACCACCGCCGTGATGCGCCGCGCCGAGGCGCGCTTCAGCGCATCGATGCAGATCAGCAGTTCCATGAGATTGTCGTTCGCCGGATAGCTGGTCGACTGGACGACGAACACATCCTCGCCGCGCACGTTCTCGTGGATCTCGACGAAGATCTCCTCGTCGGCGAAGCGGCGTACCTGCGCGTCGACGAGCGGCAGTTCGAGATAGCCCGCGATCGCGCGTGCGAGCGGCAGGTTCGAATTGGCGGCCAAGATCTTCATGCGTGCGAATCCCCGTGAGCGGCTGTGCAATCCGCCTAGCGACACGTCATGGGATTGCAACATGGCATGGCGGGCCTTTCCCCGCCCGGAACCTATTTCGTGCGGTGTTCGCCCTTGATCCAGCGCACGGTGCCGCTGGAGGCGCGCATGACCACGCTTTCGGTCGTCATGATGCCACCGCGGCGGTACTTCACGCCTTCGAGCAGCGAGCCCGAGGTCACGCCGGTCGCGGCGAAGATGCAGTCGCCCTTCACCAGGTCGTCGCGCGTGTAGATGCGGTTGAGGTCTTCGATGCCCCACTTGCGGGCGCGGGCCTTCTCGTCGTCGTTGCGGAAGACGAGGCGGCCGTTGAACTGGCCGCCGACGCAGCGCAGCGCGGCTGCCGCCAGCACGCCTTCCGGCGCGCCGCCCTGCCCCATGTACATGTCGATGGTGGTGTCCTCGTCGGTCACGGCGATGACGCCGGCCACGTCGCCGTCGCCGATCAGCACCACGCCGCAGCCAAGGCTGCGCAGTTCGGCGATGAGGTCGGCATGGCGCGGGCGGTCGAGCACACAGACGATGATGTCGCCCGGCTCCACGCCCTTGGCGGCCGCGACCGCCGTCACGTTCTCGGTCGGGCTCTTGGCAAGATCGATGATGCCTTCGGGATAGCCCGGGCCGACCGCCAGCTTGTCCATGTAGACGTCGGGCGCGTTGAGCAGGCAGCCCTCTGCCGCCGCCGCGAGCACGGCGAGCGAGTTCGGCCCCGCCTTGGCGGTGATGGTCGTGCCTTCCAGCGGGTCCAGCGCGATGTCGATCTTCGGGCCCTTGCCCGGCGCTCCGCCGACCTTCTCGCCGATGAAGAGCATCGGCGCCTCGTCGCGCTCGCCCTCGCCGATGACCACGGTGCCGTCCATGTAGAGCGTGTCGAAAGCGCGGCGCATGGCTTCCACGGCTGCGGCGTCGGCGGCCTTCTCGTCGCCGCGCCCGATCAGCTTGGAGGCGGCGATGGCGGCAGCTTCGGTCACGCGGACCATTTCGAGCACGAGAACGCGGTCGAGGGGATTTTCGGCAGGCGAGTTCATGGCGGGTTCAGTCCTTGAAGCCAGTTTGGGGAGCGACCGGGTGGGCGGTGCGCGAATTCGTATGCGCCGCGCCGATAGACGCAGGAGCATGACATTGTCGAGACGCGTCCTTGCGGTCGTACCCGTCCTCATTGCCGCAAGCCCGTTCGCCGCTTCGGCGAAGGACGCCCTCCAAGCCCAGTCCGCCACGCCGCCCGAGCGCATCGATTTGCGCGTCCAGCTGGAGGAGGACGGCCCGAAATTCGAGGATTGCAGCGCCGAGCAGGATGCCGCCGAAATTTCCGGCGAGATCATCGTTTGCCGCCGCCAGACCGGCGACGAGAACCGCCTCTACGACAAAGAAGCGGCCGAGCGTCGCCATGCGCAGCGCACGCAGGGCCAGAAGCCGGTGGAGATGTTCGGTATCCCGAACCATGGCCCGGTCGTCGCGCGCGGCTGCTTCATTCCGCCCTGTCCGCCGCCGATGCCGGTGCTGATCGATATCGAGGCGCTGCCCGAAGCGCCGCCCGGCTCCGATGCCGACCGCATCGCGCGCGGCCTTGCGCCGCTGGGGCGCGAGACGCCTGTCAGCCAGCTGAGCGAGCCGCAGGTCGTGACCGAGCCGGGCCGGCAGGACAATGCCGACGCGCTCGGCCTTCCCCCCGCCCCGCAGGGGCAGGCGGCAGGGGTCAGTCCTTCAGGATCGGCATCACCAGAGGCGGAGCCGTCAGGCTAGGCGAGCCGTCGAGCAGCGCCAGCGCCTCGTCGACGCAGCGCTCCGGCCCCTCGTGGGTGACCATCGCCACCTGCACCTCGCCGCCCTCGTGGTCGCGGCCGCGCTGGATCAGGCTTTCGATGGAGACGCCCGCATCGCGCATCGCAGCGGTGATTTCTGCCAGCACGCCCGGGCGGTCGGCCACGGTGAAGCGGATGTAGTCGCGGCCCACGCGCTGACCCGGATCGGCGGGCGCGCATTCGCGCAGCGCCGTGACCGGCACGGAGAACGGCGCCCCGCTCTGCCCGCGCGCGATCTCGATGAGGTCGGCTACCACGGCGCTGGCGGTCGGCTTGTCGCCCGCGCCTGCGCCCTGGAACAGCAGCCGTCCCGAAAAATCGCCTTCCGCCACGACTGCATTGGTCGGGCCCGTCACGGCGGCCAGCGGATGGCGGAACGGGACGAGGCAGGGCCGCACGCGCTGGAGCAGGCGCGGCTCGTCGCCGCTTTCGTCGAAGGCGGCAGTGCCGACCAGCCGGACCACGTAGCCCAGCGCATCGGCCTGCGCGATGTCCGAGGCACGCACCTTGGTGATGCCTTCGGTGCGCACGGCGTCGAAATCGATCCGCGTGCCGAACCCGATGGCGGCCAGGATGGCGAGCTTGTGAGCTGCGTCCACGCCCTCGATATCGAAGGCAGGGTCAGCCTCGGCATAGCCCTTCTCCTGCGCGGCGCGGAGCATGTCGTCGAAATCGGCGCCGGTGCGCTCCATCTCCGAGAGCACGTAATTGCAGGTGCCGTTGAGGATGCCGTAAATCCGGTTGAGCGCATTGGCCGCCGTGCCTTCGCGCAGCCCCTTGACCACCGGGATGCCGCCCGCGACCGCCGCCTCGAAAGCGAAGGGGGCGGACTTGATCGCGGCGAGTTCGGCCAGTTCGAGGCCGTGGTGGGCGACCATCGCCTTGTTCGCGGTGACGAAGCCCTTGCCCGCATCGAGCGCGGCGCGGGCGAGCGTCAGGGCCGGACCGTCCGACCCTCCGACCAGCTCGACCACGACATCGACATCGGCGCGTTCGGCCATGGCATGCATGTTGTCGACCCAGCCATAGGGCGACAGGTCGACGCCGCGGTCCCGGCCGCGATCGCGCGCGGTCACCGCGGTAATCTCGATCGGCCTGCCGGCACGCGCCGCGATCATGTCGCGGTTGGTCTCGATCAGGCGGATTACGCCGGTGCCTACTGTGCCGAGGCCGGCAAGCGCGATGCGCAGCGGATCAGCCATGGACAGCCTCCCGCGCCGGGAAGCCGAAGGCAGTGCGCACGGCATCGGGAACCGGCGTCGGGCGTCCTTCGGGCAGGTCGACATGGACGGTGAGCAGACGCATTTCCGCGCGCAGGTCGCCCGTTTCCGCGCCGTGCAAGGTCACCAGCGTTTCCATGCTGGAATTGCCGATGCGTTCGATCGTCAGGCGGCCCTCGATCAGTTCTTCCAAGCGGATGGGCGCGAGGTAATCGACCTCTGCCCGGCGGACGTGGAACTCGACATCGGCGGGCATCCCCCGCTCCTCGCGCGCTTCGCGGAAGAACTCGCTGACCAGCAGGTCGGCATATTCGAGATAGCGCGAATTGAAGACGACGCTCTGCGGGTCGACCTCGGCGTAACGCACGCGGAAGGTATGGGAAAAGGGCTTCATGCCGCCCCGCCTAGCGCAGGCAGGGCGGCGAGGTGAACCAGTTTGTCTTTGGCAGGCCTAAGCGCGCTTTCAGTTCCGCGTGCGCTCGCACGGGCCGAGCTGGTCGATCACGAAGGCATAGTCGCGTGCCGCCAACGCCCTTGCACCCGCATCGCGCGACAGGTTCGCGCTGCCGGGCAGTTCGGCGGGAAGGCTGCAGGCGAGGCGATACCAGGCGATGGTGCCGGCGCGCGGCGCGCGGGCGGACTGGTCGACGATCTCGGTCCAGGACACGCCCCAGCGCGGAGCCTGTCCGGGGCGGCGCACGATGGTGACGGACACCGGCCCGTCGTTCGCCGTGTCGAGGAAGAGCTGGGTTTCCGATTCGCCCACCAGCGTCCCTTCGACGGCCAGCGCGTCGCTGATACCGGTGACTGCAGGAGGTGCATCAGCGGCGAGGAGGTCGGTCAGGATCGGCCGCAGGCGCGTTTCGAGCTCCGGCGAATAGGGCAGTTGCGCCCCGCTATCGACCAGCTGGATTTCACCCGGGCGACCGGCGACGGGGCGCGCGAACAGCAGCACTTCCTGCTTTTTCAGCTTGGGCGGCTTGCCCTTGGCATCGAGCGGCACGTCGACGAGATAGCGCAGTTCCTCGCCGACCGGCACGGTGCCCGAAATGAGCGCCGAGGTGCGTGCCTCGATGTAAAGGCGGGCATGGCCTGGCGCGAGACCGCGGGCCCGCTCGGGCTCCACCGTCGCCTGCTTGCGAATCTGCGCCTTGATCACCAGCGGCGTGCCGTCGGCCAGGTCGACGAGGTCGGCATAGGTGAGCGGCGCCGGGGCAGCCTGCTGCGCGGCGGCCGGAGTCGCGATCGCGAGGACGGCGGCGCAGGCAAGTATATGTCGGGGAAGCATGATCGGGACGAACCTCGTGATTTCTCGGGCGCTTTTCTCAGGCATGGCTCAATATGCCATGGATTCGGCGATAACGGTCATACCTTCCAGCGGTGCCGTGAATCCGCCGTTAACCGATAAAGCGTTTGCCCCTATCTGGCATCGCAGCTAAGGGGATGGCCAGAGCCGGGCGAATGATACAATATTGCCTGAATGGGTCCACTTGCGGATTTTTTCGGGAACAGCCAAAGGCCTGCACCGTCGTTACCCCTAGGGTAATGCACGTGTGAAAAATGG
The DNA here is from genome assembly GCF_009827315.1 of Qipengyuania gaetbuli. Classification (NCBI taxonomy): domain Bacteria; kingdom Pseudomonadati; phylum Pseudomonadota; class Alphaproteobacteria; order Sphingomonadales; family Erythrobacteraceae; genus Qipengyuania; species Qipengyuania gaetbuli. Next base: position 1,928,030 of record NZ_WTYF01000004.1, on the reverse strand, counting down.
AATTCGGCGTCGGGATTACGGTTGAGTAAGCCACCCCCCACGGCGCCAGAACGGCCCGGTGCGAATCGGGCAGACACGATGGAGTGATGCAACCGAATGGCTTATGCTGACCAAGAGATGAGTGGCAATCGCATCGTTGCGATCATCATCGTTGCCCTCATCCACATAGGACTCGGTTACGCACTGATCACCGGCCTGGCACTCGATGTGGCCAAGTCGGTTGTCGAACGCGTGACCACGATCGACGTGGAAGAACCACCGCCGCCGGAGCCCGAGGACGAGCCGCCGCCGCCGGAAGATATTCCCGAAACGGCCCCGCCGCCGCCGGTGGCCCCGCCGCCGCCGATCAATATCGCGACGACGCCGCCCCCGATCCGTACGCAGACGACGATTCCGCCGCCGGCACCGCCCGCGGTCCGGATTCCGCCGCCCGCTCCGCCGGCTCCGCCCGCTCCGCCGCCCGTCAACAAGTCGCGTGAAGCGACGCCGAAGGGCCTCAGCGGCTGGGCTGCCCGAATCCAGCGCAACTATCCGCGTCGTGCGGAACGCGATGGCATCGAGGGCAACGTGACCGTGCGCGTCACTGTAGGACCCGACGGCCGTGTCTCGGCCTGTTCGGTCTCTGCTTCGAGCGGCAATGCCGACCTCGACGCTGCAGCCTGCGACGGCATGAGCCGTTACGCCCGCTACGATCCGGCGCTGGACCAGAACGGGAACCCGATTCCCGACAGCGACGTGCGTACGATCAGCTACCGTTTGAACTAAGAATCCGCCCGGTCTTGGGCCTGAAAGCAATTACCTAAGAGGATTACTCGCTATGATTATCGAACTTCTTGCCGCGGCGGGCGATGCTGCTCCGCAGACCTCTTTCGGCTTCTGGGAAGCCATGGAACAGGGCGGTTTCGTTGCCTGGTTCATTCTCTCCGTCATGATCATCATGTCGGTGGGTTCGTTCTACATCCTCTTCACCAAGCTGTTCGAACAGCAGAAGGTGATGAACCAGTTCAAGGGCGTCCGTCAGAACTTCTGGCGTGCAACCACCCTCGACGAAGGCGCGAAGAAGCTGGACAAGAACAGCGCATGGCGCCAGCTGGTCGACGATGCCGTCAAGGCTCGCGACAGCCACCACCAGATGGGCGACAGCCTCGAAGCCCACGACTGGCTGCACGGCTCGCTCGCTCGTTCGGAAGCCAGCATCAACGCCAAGCTCGCAGGCGGCCTGCCGTTCCTCGCGACCGTCGGTGCAACCGCACCGTTCGTCGGTCTGCTCGGTACGGTTATCGGTATCTACCGCGCTCTGATCAACATCGGCGCTGCCGGTTCGGCATCGATCGACAAGGTCGCCGGCCCGGTCGGTGAAGCACTGATCATGACCGCCATCGGTCTGCTCGTCGCCGTTCCGGCCGTGTTCGCCTACAACTGGCTGCAGAGCCGTAACCGTCGCATCGCCGAACTGATGACCGGTTTCACCACCGACCTGCTCGCCAACATCAGCTCGGACGGCAAGATCCGCCCGGCAGTGATGACCGCGACTTCGACCCAGCAGGCTGGCAAGGCTGCCGCTGCTCCGGCCGGCACCACGGTCAAGAAGTAAGCTGGATCGGCGGGGGCCTGACGGTCCCCGCCATTCCCGCAAGCAGTCGATAAGTTTTAGCTACGGACAGGACACAAGATGGCGGTTTCAGTAGGCGGCAGCGCGGAAACGCCGATGTCGGACATCAACACCACCCCGCTCGTGGACGTGATGCTGGTGCTTCTGATCATCTTCCTTATCGCGGTCCCGGTCGCGATCCAGACGATCGAGAAGCTCGAGATCCCGATCTTCGAGTCGATCGAATCGAAGGATAAGGTCGAGAACCTGCTCCTGACGGTCAGCACGACCGACGCTGCAGGCCGCAGCGCGGGCGAGGCCGGGTTCGAAGGGGCTGCACGCAACGGCGAATGCCGCGTGTACTTCAACAACACCACGCCGGTGACGTCTGAAGAGCTCTACGACCAGGCATTCGAACGCCTCGACCAGATCGTTCAGCGCTACGGTGGACCCGAAGCGATCATGGAAGATCCCGAAGCGATCCCGCAGGTCCACATTCGCGGCGACGTGAATGCTCCCTGGTCGTGCGTCGCAGGGGCGATCTACAACGTGCAGGCGGCCGGTTACCCGACCGTCGGCTTCATCTCGAACCCGGTCGACCCGAACGGCTGACCGGCTTCGAGCCCGAATTTCTAGGGAGATACCCTCATGGCAATGTCAGGCGGCAAGGATGATGGCGCGCCGATGATGGAAATGAACATGACGCCGCTTATCGACGTCCTGCTCGTTCTCCTCATCATGTTCATCATCACCATCCCGGTGGCGACCCACTCGGTCGACATCGACCTTCCGCAACCGAACCCCAACCCGCCCCCGGTCACGGTGGAGCCGGACAAGAACAAGCTCGTCATCACGCAGGGTGACGAACTGCTCTGGAACGGTGAAGTGATCCAGGAAGGCGATCTGGTGAACCTGCTCGCGCAGTCGCTGACCATCAATCCGGAACCCGAACTGCAGTTCGAGCCGGAAGCCTTGGCCAGCTACGAAGCTTCGGCCCGCGTGCTTCAGATCATCAAGTCGAGCGGCGTGACCAAGTTCGGCTTCGTCGGTAACGAACGTTACCGCACCTTCGGCAAGTCGGCTTCGGCCCAGTAACGCCGGACAATCGGAACATGGGAAAGGGGCGGAGCGATCCGCCCCTTTTCTTTTGCCTGCGGGAAATTCGGCGCTAACTTGTCCTACTCCAATTCTATGGTATGTTATCTTGTCTCATGCAAAGGAGGAGAAGCATGCCTTATCCCTCGCGTACCCTTGCTCCGGCCGGCCGGCCTATGGGCGACATGAACATCACGCCGCTGATCGATGTCATGCTGGTCCTGCTGATCATGTTCATCATGGTGATCCCCATCGCGACCCATGCGCTGCAAATTCCGCTGCCGTCGGGCGGCGCGACCGAGGAGATCAGGGACGTCAACGTCGTCACCATCGACGCGCAGGACCGCCTCTACTGGAACGGTGCCGAGTTGGACCGGCAGCAGCTTCTCAACCAGCTCGCCGCCGGTGCGGACATGCCCGAGGAACCGCTCCTGCGCTTCGAGCCGCACGCCTTCTCCAGCTACGAGGCCTCGGCCCGCACCATCGCGCTCATCAAGGACGCCGGCGTGACGCGCTTCGCTTTCGTCGGGAACGAGAAGTATCGCGAATTCGGCAGCAACGTCCCCAACTAGGGCAAATCGTCGACCCGCATCGCTGCGCCCGCAAGGCTCTCCGCCTCGAGCAGCAATTCGTCGTCGACCGAGCCCTGCGGTGTCGCCTCGCGCCCGATCATGACCATGACGGGTACGGCCAGCGGACTGACCCGGTCGAGCTCGACATGGACCAGCTGCTCTGCCGATCGGTCGAGCAGATTGCCGAGGCGGCCCACGTCGGTCATCCGCGTGCGCGCGTCGGCCCAGGCCGCCTCGAGCAAGACATGGTCGGGCTCGTACTTGCGCAGCACGTCGTAGATAAGGTCGGTCGAGAAGGTGACCTGCTTGCCGGTCTTGCGCTTGCCCGGATGCTGGCGTTCGACCAACCCGCCGATCACCGCGACTTCGCGAAAGGCGCGGCGCAGGAGGTGCGAATTTTGCACCCATTCGATGAATTCGTCCTGCAGGATATCGGGCGACAGCAGCGGCGCAGGATCGGTGACGGGCTTGAGCCCCCAGACCGCTAGCGAATAATCGTTGGCGACAAACCCGCCCGGCATCAGCCCCCGGTCCTCCATGCGCCGTGTAATCAGCATGCCGAGGCTCTGGTTCGCGTTCCAACCCTCGAACGTATAATAGACGCTGTAATGGTGCTTGGCGTGCGGGAAGCTTTCGACCAGCAGCTGGCCCGGCCCCGGCATCCGGCTGCGCCAGTCCTGCACTTCCAGCCATTCGCGCACGTCGTCGGGAAAGCGCGCCCAGCCTGCGCGGTCCACCAGCATCTCGCGCACCCGGTCCGCGAGGTGGGTCGTTAGCGGCATGCGCGCCCCGCCATAGCTCGGGATCATGGCAGATGCCTTGGCGGCCTTCACCACCACCTCCATGTCCTGCAGCTTGACCACTTCGAGGCTCATGCCGGCAAAGGCGAAAGTATCGCCCGGGCTGAGCGAGGCGGCGAAGCGTTCCTCCACCTTGCCGAGGCTACGCCCGCCCCTGCCGCGCCCGGCATTGATGCGCACGTCGAGCATTTCGCTGTCGATGATGATCCCGGCGTTCATGCGGTGCCGCTGCGCCTGTTCGGGATGGCTGAGGCGCCACACGCCCTCACGGTCGCGCACGATGCGCTTGAACTTGTCGTAGGCGCGCAGCGCATAGCCGCCCGTGGCGACGAAGGTCAGCACGCGCTGCCACACCTCCTCGTCGACCCAGGCATAGGCGAGGCTGGAGCGGATTTCGGCCAGCAGCGCCTGCTCCTCGAACGGGGCGGCACAGGCGCAGGCCATGACATGCTGCGCCAGCACGTCGAGGCCGCCGGGGCGGAAATCCTCGCCGTCGCGCTGGCCCTCGTCCACCGCTTCCTTGGCCGCGGTCGCCTCGAGGAACTCGAAGCGGTTGCCGGGCACCAGCAGCGCGCGGCTGGGCTGGTCGAGCCGGTGGTTGGCACGCCCGATGCGCTGGAGCAGGCGCGATGAACCCTTGGGAGCGCCCATCTGGACGACGAGGTCGATATCGCCCCAGTCCACGCCAAGATCGAGGCTGGCGGTCGCCACGAGCGCACGCAGCTCGCCGCGCGCCATCGCCCCTTCGACCTTGCGCCGCGCCTCGCGGGAAAGCGAACCGTGGTGGATACCGATGGGCAGCTTGTCCTCGTTCACGTCCCACAGGTTCTGGAAGATGTATTCGGTAAGGAAACGCGTGTTGGTGAAGACCAGCGTGGTGCGGTTCCTGCGGATCTGTTCGTAAAGCTGCGGGATCGCCCAGGTCGCCGCATGGCCGCCCCATGGCACGCGCTCTTCATCGGGGAGCAGGATTTCGACTTCCGACGGCGCGCCTTCCTCGCCTTCCACCGGCCGCACCGAATCGAGATCGCCCCAGGGGGCAAGCCATTCGCGAAAGGCTTCCGGACTGGCGACGGTGGCCGACAGGGCCACGCGCTGCATATCGGGTGCGATCGCCTGCAGCCGCGCGAGGGCCAGCGCCAGCAAGTCGCCCCGCTTGCCGGTGGCGAAGGCGTGGACCTCGTCGATAACGATCCGCTTGAGGCCCGCAAACAGCGCGAAGCTGTCTGGGAAGGACAGCAGCAGCGAGAGGCTTTCGGGCGTCGTCAGCAACACGTTGGGCGGCTTCTGGCGCTGCCGGCGCTTGCGGTCCGACGGCGTGTCGCCGCTCCGCGTTTCGACCGTTATCGGGAGCCCCATTTCCTCGATCGGGGTCAGGAGGTTTCGTTGGACGTCATAGGCAAGCGCCTTCAGCGGCGAGACGTAGAGCGTGTGCAGCCCTTTGTGCGGCTTGCCGCCGGCCAGTCGTGATGGGGTGAAATCGGCCAGCGTCGGCAGGAACCCCGCCAACGTCTTGCCCGCTCCCGTATCCGCCACCAACAGGGCATGGTCGCCGGCATCGCTCGCCGCGAGCATTTCGGCCTGGTGGCGGCGCACGCACCAGCCGCGACCGGCGAACCAGTCTGCGATTTCCGGCGGGATGGACACGTCGCTCACGCTGTCAGAGCGAGCCGGATGGAAGTGCGTTCCCGCGCGCCTCAGAAGGGGTTCTGTTCCGCAGCCGCTTCGGCGGCGACCTGCATCCCCAGTTCGAGCTCTTCCGCGCTCAGCCCGGCAAGGCCCATGATCCGCTCCTTCTGCGCTGCGGTGAGCGTTGCATAGGTGCGCTTGGCGCCGAGTTCGGCGGTGACGGCAGCCATCTTGGCCTCCATTGCGGCGAACTGTTCGAGCATCACCGGCAGGCTACCCATGGCCGCGCCCATGATGCGCGGGTCGTTGGCCAGCTGGTAGGACTTGCGCGCGAAGGTCGCACCGCTCGGGGTCGAGAAGAAGGCCGAAATGTCGTTCAATTCCGCGACCGAGAAGGTGGCGGCATAGGCCTCGCTCATGCCCTTGCGGATGGCGGGTTCCATCGCCGTCATCAGGTCGACCATGACTTCCTGCATCAGCGCGCCCTCGCGCTCGCGCCGCTCGCGCCAGGCGGGATCGACGATGGCCGCGATCTCGATCACCTGCTCGTCGGTGAGATCGAGCTCGGAGGCGTCGTAGCCGATGTGTTCGGCCAGGTTCGGCGGAGCCTTCTCGGCCAGCTTCATCATCGGGCCGAGCATGCCTTCGAACATGGAGCCCATGACTTCGCCCATGGTCCCCTGCGGCATGAGCTTGTCGACCACGGTGGTGGCGAGCGGCAGGCGGGCCTGCTGTTCGGCGGTCAGCGGCGGCGCGGCGAAGACTTCAGCCATGGCCGCCATCATGTCCGCTTCCTCGGCGGAATTGTCCTGCGCAGCCAGCGGCTGGGCAGCAAAGGCAAGCGGCGCACCCAGCGCCAGCAGCCACCTGGTCATTGGCATTCCCTCTCCGTAAATCCCTTAGTGCCCGACGCTTTCGCCGCGCTCGAGCCCACTGAGGGCCAGCTGTTCGTCGATCTGCGCCATCAGGCGGGCAAGGCCTTCCTCGCTGTCGCTCTCGGCGCGTGCGACGAGCACGTCCTGCGTGTTCGAGGCGCGCAGCAGCCACCAGCCGTCGGGCGTGCTGACACGCACGCCGTCGGTGCCGTTCACGTCGGCATCGGTGCCGGCGAGGCGGTCCTCGACCTCCTTGATGGCAGCAAACTTGCGGCTCTCGTCGACCTGGAAGCGCATCTCCGGCGTGTTCACCAGCTGGGGCATGGCGCCGCGCAGTTCGGTGACCGACTTACCCAGCCGCGCCGAGGCGGCGATCAAGCGCACGCCGGCATAGAGCGCGTCGTCGAAACCGTAATATTCGTCAGCGAAAAAGACGTGGCCGCTCATCTCACCGGCGAGCGGCGAGCCAGTTTCTTTCATTTTGGACTTGATCAGCGAGTGGCCGGTCTTCCACATGAGCGGCTCGCCGCCATGCGCGGTGACATGATCGAACAGGGCGCGGCTGGCCTTCACATCGGCGATGATCGTCGCGCCGCCAAGCGTCTGCAGCAGGTCCTCGGAATAGATCATCAGCAGCTGGTCGCCCCAAATCACCCGGCCCTCGCCGTCGATCGCGCCGATGCGGTCGCCATCGCCATCGAAAGCGATACCGAAATCGAGGGACTTTGCGGAGACGAGCTTTCGCAAATCCGCAAGGTTCTCCTCGACAGTAGGATCGGGATGATGATTGGGAAACGTGCCGTCGACATCGGTGTAGAGAAGGTGATGTTCGCCAGGCAGCTGCGCGACCAGCTTTTCGAGCGCCGGACCGGCGGCCCCGTTACCCGCGTCCCAGCCGATCCGCATGTCCGACAACGCTTCGCTGTCGATGGCGTCGAGCGCGGTCAGCATGCGGTGGACGTATTCGTCGATGATGTCGCGTTTCTCGACTTCGCCTGCACCATCCGTCCACTCGCCCGCAGCCGCGCGGCGCCCCAGTTCCTGGATGTCCGCGCCGAAAAACGGGCGGCCCTGGAACACCATCTTGAAGCCGTTGTAATTGGGGGGATTGTGGCTGCCGGTTATCTGGATGCCGCCGTCGATGTCGTGATCGCTTGCCTCGGCATAATATAGCATGGGCGTCGCGCCGAGGCCGATGCGCACGACATTGCAGCCCGATGCGGTCAGCCCTTCCACAAGGGCATGTTCCAGCATGGGCGAGCTAACCCGACCGTCATAGCCGACCGCGACGCGGCTTCCGCCGGCTTCGCGCAGCATCGAACCGAAGGTGCGCCCGATCGCGCGTGCATCTTCCGCCCCAAGGGTTTCGCCGATGATCCCGCGAATGTCGTATTCGCGCAGGATGGTGGCGTGGAAGGCGTGTGTCATTGGGGAGGCTCCGGATTTTCGTAAGGTAGTTCGTTCAACAGCAGGTCGCGTGCCGCGTTCAATTCCTGCATCTGCGCCTTGTCCCCGCCCCTGTCAGGGTGGAGCAGCGCGGCCATCTGCCGGTGTGCGTCGCGGATTTCGCGGTGGCTTGCCCTCGCCGAGACATTAAGCAGCCGGCGGGCCTTGAAGATCGCCTGTTCGCGGGTCTTGGCGGGCCTCAGATAGTCCCACGGCCACTTGCCCAGCGCCCAGCGGCAAAAGATCGAAAGTGCCGCGGCGATCAGGATGAAACGTGTCATTCGGCAGCCTCTTCATGCGGTCCTGTTGCGCTACCGGGCAGCCTCAGAGAGGCGACCAGTCCGCGCAATTCCTGTCGCGCGACCAGATGGCTGGTCCCCAGATCGCCCAGGTGCCCCTTGTCGAGCAGGGTCAGGCCGGAAGGGAACAGCTCACGGTAGATCACGCGTTCCGACAGACCCTTGGCCGTGCGGAAGCCGACGCGCTTGGACATTTCCGCCAGCGCCTGTTCGATGCGCGCCATGTTGCGCGCCTCGGTGTGGCCGGTGCGGTTGCGCACGACCACCCAGTCCATCGGCGGGCGCTGGCGTTCGAGCTGGGCGCGGCCGCGCTTGATACGCGCCTCCCAGATCAGTTCGGCGTAGAAGGACAGCTTCTTCACCTTAAACGTCTCGCCCTCGACCTGGCCGATGAGGTCGAAATCGACGAAGCTGTCGTTCATCGGCGTGACCAGCGTATCCGCCTGCGTCGCGGCGAAACGGGCCAGCGGATCGTCGCGCCCGGGCGTATCCACGACCACGAAGTCGGCGCCAGCCCCCTGCTCTTCCACGAAGGCGCCGAATTCCTGCTCGTCCATGCCTTCGACCGTGTGGCACCGCACTGTCGGCAATTCGATGCCGCGCCGCGCCGCAGTCTCCGCGCGGTTCTCGAAATAGCGGCACATGGTCCGCTGGCGGTGGTCGAGATCGAAGGCGACGACGTCCGCCCCGCGATAGGCCAGCGCAACCGCGACATGGACGGCCGTGGTCGATTTTCCCGTGCCGCCCTTTTCGTTGGCGAAGGTAATCCAGTGGGGCGTGTCGGTAGGCACGGTGGGGCTGTTCTCGCAAATGGTTGATGCATCCCCGCGCACGGCGCTAGGGCTTGGCATCGGTCCTTATCCAAGGGGATACACTGGTGCAAACGGCCCGTGAACTGGAAGTGTTGAGGAATGAAGTCAAAGCCCTGCGCCAAGGCGGGCGAACGATCGCACTCGTTCCCACGATGGGCGCGCTGCACGATGGGCATCTGACGCTGGTGCGCCGCGCGCGCGAGGCGGCGGACCATGTGGTGGCCTCGATCTTCGTCAATCCCCGCCAGTTCGGAGCGGGCGAAGACCTCGACGCCTATCCGCGGCAGCTTGCCCGCGATTCCGAACTGCTGGAAGCGGAAGGCGTGGTCCTGCTGTGGGCGCCGGTACCCGAAGCCATGTATCCAGCAGGCTATGCCACCAACATCTCGGTCGCCGGGGTGAGCGAGGGCCTGTGCGGCGGAAACCGGCCCGGCCATTTCGACGGCGTCGCAACGGTCGTGTGCAAGCTGTTCAACCAGGTCATGCCCGATGTCGCCTTCTTCGGCGAGAAAGACTGGCAGCAGCTCGCCGTCATTCGCCGGATGGCCCGCGATCTCGATCTCACCCTGCCCCATGTCGACAACATTCGCGGCGTGCCGATCGTGCGCGAGGCGGACGGTCTCGCGATGAGCAGCCGCAATGCCTACCTTTCCGCAGAGCAGCGCAGCCAGGCAGCGGCAATTCCGCAGGCCATGCGCGAAGCCATCGCGGCTGTCGTTAGTGGTCAGGCGGTCGAGAATGAGCTCGTTGCGCTTTCCGCCAAGCTCCTCGAAGCCGGGTTCGACAGTATTGATTACGCGGAAGTGCGCGATGCGGACAGCCTCGTCCTGCTCGATGCAGACAACGGCAATGCGCGTCTCTTCGTCGCTGCACGGATCGGCGGCACGCGGCTGATCGACAACATGGCTGTGGCTTGAAGGCCTGCGGACTGGAGCGGGTAAGGGGAATCGAACCCCTCTAGCTAGCTTGGAAGGCTAGAGCATTACCACTATGCTATACCCGCTCGTGTCCGTCCGGGCGGCCGCGCAAATGCCACCGGGACATGCCTGCCGTCAACAGGTCATTCGCTGGCGACTTCCGATTGCGCGCGCGCTTCTTCTTGCTCCTTGGTGATCGTCTCGATCAGCGTGGGTTCGCGCGCGTCTTCTTCTTCCAATCTGGTGGTCTCGATGGTGATTTCCACCCTGCGATTGGCTGCACGGCCTACTTCGTTGGGCTGGCCATCGGGCAGCGCATTGGGCTCCATCGGGTTCTGTTCGCCGAAGGCGATAACCTTGATCCGGCTTTCGGCGACGCCGTTCTCGACGAGGAAAGCCTCTACCGCCTCGGCCCGCTCGAGCGAAGCGGCGAGGTTGGCTGCATCCGTGCCGCCCGAATCGGAATGACCGCGCAACACGATGCGCCCGCCCTGGCCCATTTGCGGGGAATCGAGCACCGTCGCCAGTTCCGCCAGCGCCGCTTCGGTCAGCTCCGCCGTCCCGTCGGGAAAGCCCAGCGTGGTGACGAGCGGCGGCAGCATGGCTTCGGGGGTATCCGAACCCTTGGGGCCGGCGCCCTCCTTGTCGAAAATCGAGCGAGGCCCGTCGGTGGGCGTCGCTTCCGGATCGGGCGCGTCACCGCTGCCACAGGCGGAAAGCCCTGCGACAGCCACGGCCAGCGCGATGGTGGGGATCCAGGTCCTCGGTTGGCGGGTCATGCTGTCTGGGTTCCCTGTTTTTTGCCCGGCTTCCGGCGGGCCGCATTGTCTTCCGCAGTGCGGGGTTGCGGCGGGAGGAAGCTCAGGATCGTGTCGCCCGCGCGCGGTTCGGGCCGCGCGGCGTGCGTGAAGAAGCGGATCGTGCCGTCGCGGCGGATCAGCAGCAGCATGTTAGCGGCGTCAGGCAGGCGCTCGCGCGCATCCTCGAAGTCGAATTCGTCCGACAGCTTGGTCTTGCGGAAGACCCAGCCCTGGCGCTGGCGCTCGGACACGTCCTCCACGCCGAAGCCGGATTCGAACAGGGCGCGCCCGCGCAGGCTCTCGGGCAGCGAGTGGCGGTCGTCGCTCTGCGCCGCCTCGCCCAGCTGGAACACCTTGTCGCGCCCGATCTCGAAGGCGAATTCATTGCAGACGAGCGCGTTGTAGGCCTCGTTCTCGGTCGCCGCGACGAGGTTCTGGTAGGGCGCGAGCTCGAGATTGTGCTCGGTCGCTTCGTTGAGGATTTCGCCGTGGTAGAAGGGGATGCCCTTCTGCCGTGCGAGTGCGAGGCGCTGCCAGCTGGCATCGACGATGATGACGGGCGCCTTCATGTCACGCACCTGTTCTGCCAGCGCGATGGTCCAGGGCGTGCTGCCGACGATCAGGATGCCGGGCCGGGTGGCGCCTTTCACATTGAGCAGCCTGGCGACGAGGTTCACGGTGAAGCCGTGCGCCACGATGGTCACGACGACCACGGCAAAGCTGAGGCCGATGAGCAGGTTCGCGTCCTTGAAGGCGAGCGGTGGCTCGGCGAGGCGCAGCGCGAACAGGCCCGAGATGGCGACCAGGACGATGCCGCGCGGGGCGATCCAGGACAGGAACAGGCGCTCGTTCCACGGGATATTCGTGCCGAGAAGGCTGATGAGGATGGTTGCCGGTCGCACCACGAACAGTAGGGCGAGCAGGAAGGCCACGATCGGCCAGTTGATCAGCCTGATGTCCTCGAAACTGAGCGAAGCCGAGAGAAGGATGAAGATGCCCGACACCAGCAGGATCGCGATGTTTTCCTTGAACGGATGGATGGAGCGCAGGCTGGAGACATGCATGTTGGCCAGCGCAACGCCCATCACGGTCACCGCGACGAGGCCTGCCTCGTGCTCGATCAGGTTCGAGATCACGAAGACGCCGATCACTGCGGTCAGCAGCACCGGGACTTTGAGGTATTCCGGCACCGCGCCGCGCGGGAAGGACCAGGCGATGGCGAGCGCGGCGACATAGCCGATGATACCGGCGATGATGGCAGCGATGATGAGCGGGGGGACGACTTCGAACAGGGTAGCGTTCGGCTGTTCGGCGACTTTGCGGAAATATTCGAAGGCAATGACCGCACACAGGGCGCCGGTCGGATCGTTGACGATCGCTTCCCACTTGAGGATCGAGGCGGGGCGCGACTTGACCGAGCTCTGCCGCAGCAGCGGGATCACGACGGTCGGGCCGGTCACGACAAGGATGCCTCCGAACAGGATCGCCACTTCGGGCGCAAGGCCGGCGATGTAGATGCCGGCCAGCGAGCCGAACAGCCAGCCCAGCACCACGCCGACGGTCGCAAGGCGCATGACCGCGCTGCCCGTGTGGCGAAGCTCGCGGAAATCGAGGCTCAGCCCGCCCTCGAACAGGATCAGCGCAACGCCGACGGCCACCATGGGTTCAAGCAGTTCGCCGAACGCGTGTTCAGGGTCGAACACGCCCAATACCGGTCCTGCAAGGAAGCCGGCTGCAAGCATCAGGACGATGGCAGGCCACCCGGTCCGCCACGCAAGCCATTGCGCGCCGATCCCGAGGATGCCCACCAAGGCTATGACAAGTGTCTGTTCCATGCCCCTCGCACTGACTGCCGACGCCCCCGCGGCACGTCACGCAGCCTCAATGCCCGAAACGCCCGATATATCCAAATTTTCGCAGGACTTCCGGCTAATCGCCTTCGAATTCCATCAACGAGCGCACCTGCACGCCGGTGGCTTCGAGACGCTTCGCCCCGCCGAGGTCCGGCAGGTCGATGACGAACGCCGCCACGGGCACGCTGGCACCGGCCTTGCGTAGAAGCTCTGCCGCCGCACAGGCAGTGCCGCCGGTCGCGAGCAGGTCGTCGACGATCGCGACCTGCTGGCCTGCCGCGACCGAGGTCGGGTCCATCTCCAGCCGGTCGGCGCCGTATTCCAGCGCGTAGTCGACGCCGATGGTCGCAATCGGCAGCTTGCCGGGCTTGCGGATCGGGATGAAGGGGAGGCCAAGCGCGGACGCACTCGCCGCGCCGAAGATGAACCCGCGCGCTTCCATGCCGGCGATCGCCTGCGCGCCAGAATCGGCAACCCGTTCGACCAGCCAATCCACGCTGGCCCGGAAGCCTTCGCCATGCCCGACCAGAGTGGTGATGTCGCGGAACTGGATGCCCGACTTGGGAAAGTCCGGAACGGTCCGCACGAGAGCCTTGAGCTCGGCCGGGGTCATCGAAACGCTACTCCTGAAATGCAGAGCGCCCCTCTCATCGCTGGGATGGAGGGGCGCCCTGTTATCGTGATTGAAGCGGGGATCAGTCTTTCCGCGGCTTCACCGCAGCCCAGATCTGCTTCTTCGACATGTAAGCGAGGATCGTCGCGAACAGCAGGAAGACCAGCACCGGCCAGCCGGTCTGCTTGCGCTTCACCAGCGTCGGTTCTGCCGTCCAGGTGAGGAAGGCGGCGACGTCTTCCGACATCTGCTTCACCGTCGCCTCGGTACCGTCGTCATAGGTGACCTGGCCGTCGGTGGTGATCGGCGGGGCCATGGCGAGGTTGAGGTTCGGGAAATAGATGTTGTGGTGGAGGCCCGGCGACGGAGCCGCTTCGGGGTGTTCTGCCAGCAGTTCCGCGCTCGGCTCCTGGTAACCCTGAAGCAGCGAGGCGACATAGTTCGTGCCGTCGCCGCGTGCCTTGGTGATCAGCGAGAGATCCGGCGGGATCGCGTTGCCGTTAGCAGCCGCAGCGGCAACCGCGTTCGGGTAGGGCGACGGGAAGTAATCGGTCGGCAGGCCCGGACGCATGTTGGCTTCACCGGTCTGCGGGTCGATGCCCGGGACCTGCTTGGAAGCGGCGAATGCCTTCACCTGGCCTTCGGAATAGCCGAGTTCCTCGAGGTTGCGGAAGGCAACGAACTTGAGGCTGTGACAAGCGGCACAGACTTCGCTGTAGACCTTGAGGCCGCGCTGCAGCTGCGCCTTGTCCCAAGTGCCGAAGGGGCCGTCGAACGAATAGTCGACGTCCACCGGCTTGGAATACGGCAGGTGTCCCTGCGCTTCTTCGGTGGCGGCGTTATAGGCGCCGATCACGAAGGCGAAGAGAGCAACGAAGGCGAAGCCGAGGCCGACGAGAATGGCGACGAGGCGGACGCTGAGGAGTTTGGTCATGACCTTGTATCTTTCTCGTATCGCTTAGACGGCCGGCGTCGTGTTTTCGCCGAGCACGGCCTTCTTGTCCGAACCCAGGACCGCTTCGGTGATCGAATAGGGCAGCGGTTCGGGCTTCTCCACGCTGCTGACGATCGGCAGAATCACCAGGAAGTGGAGGAAGTAGTAGGCCGTGGCGATCTGGCTGAGCATCACGTAGGGCTCTTCAGCCGGAGCGCCGCCGCAGATGAACAGGACGATCATCGCCGGGATCAGGCCGAACCAGAAGAACTTGCGGAACATCGGGCGGTAGTGGCCGCTGCGCACCGGCGACTTGTCGAGCCAAGGCAGGAAGAACCACAGCAGGATGGCGCTGAACATGGCGATCACGCCCCACAGCTTTGCCGGCAGGATGAAGTCCACCGTGAAAGCACGCAGGATCGCGTAGAACGGCCAGAAGTACCATTCCGGAACGATGTGTGCCGGGGTCGAGAGCGGGTTCGCCTCGATGTAGTTGTCCGGGTGGCCGAGCGCGTTGGGCAGGAAGAAGACCAGCGCGAAATAGGCCAGCAGGGCGATGCCGAGGCCGAAGCCGTCCTTCGCCGTGTAATAGGGGTGGAAGGGAACGGTGTCGCTTTCGCTCTTCACTTCGACGCCGGTCGGGTTCGACGAACCCGGGATGTGCAGCGCCCAGATGTGCAGGATCACCACGCCCAGGATCACGAAGGGCAGCAGGAAGTGCAGCGAGAAGAAGCGGTTCAGTGCGGCGTTGTCGGGGGCAAAACCGCCGAGCAGCCAGATCTGGATCGGCTCGCCGACCAGCGGGATCGCGCCGAACAGGCCGGTGATGACCTTCGCGCCCCAGAAGCTCATCTGGCCCCAGGGAAGGACGTAACCCATGAAGGCGGTGGCCATCATGAGCAGGAAGATCACGACGCCGAGCAGCCAGATCATCTCGCGCGGGGCCTTGTACGAAGAGTAGAAGAGGCCGCGGAAGATGTGGATGTAGACGACAATGAAGAAGAAGCTGGCGCCGTTGGCGTGCGCATAGCGCATCAGCCAGCCCCAATTGACGTTGCGCATGATGTGCTCGGTCGTCGCAAAGGCGACCTGCGCATTCGCCGCGTAGTGCATGGCGAGCACGATGCCGGTGACGATCTGCACCATGAGGAACACGCCGGCGAGCACGCCGAAGTTCCAGAAATAGGACAGGTTGCGCGGAACCGGGTAGCCGGCACCGACAGCGTTATAGACGAGGCGCGGAAGCGGCAGCTTCTCGTCGAGGAAGCGGGTAAAGCCGTTGCTCGGCTGGTATTCGCGTGCCCAGGGAAAGCTCATGATCTTGTCTCTCGTCTCTTAGCTCAGCCGACCTGGATGACCGTGTCCGAGGTAAACTCGTATTCCGGCACTTCGAGGTTGGTCGGTGCCGGGCCTTTGCGGATGCGGCCGGCCGTATCGTAGTGCGAACCATGGCAGGGGCAGAAATAGCCGCCGAATTCGCCCTTCACCTCGCCTTCGGCGGCGCCCAGCGGCACACAGCCGAGGTGGGTGCAAACGCCCATGGTGACGAGCATGTCGTTGTGGCCTTCCTTGGTCCGCTCTTCCAGCGTCTGCGGGTCGCGCATCGCCGACAGCGGGGCCGAGTTGGCTTCGGCGACTTCCGCCGGGGTGAGGCGGCGCACGAACAGCGGCTGCTTGCGGAACACGGCCTTGATGGCCTGCCCCGGCTGGATCGCCGAAACGTCGACTTCGGTCGTGCTGGCAGCAAGGACGTCCTTGGAGGGCGCCATCTGGCTCACCAGCGGGTAGACGACCGCGAGGCCGCCGACGCCGGCTGCGCCGATTGCTGCCACGTCGAGGAAGTCGCGACGGCGGATGCCGTCCTCGGTCGTGGTCACGGTTTCGTTGGAAGCGGTTGCAGTCGTGTCTGCCATCAGCGCGTTGCCTTGCCTGCCTTACATGTCACACGCCCGGGACGGGCGTTCGACCAAAAGAATTGCGATCCGTTTGCCGGAGATTCCGGTGCAGCTTCGGCGTGCCGAAAAAGCCTGCGCGAAAGCCCCCGGTGTCCCGGTTTGGTCCGGGCCTCTAGCCTTATTGCGCATCCTTGCCAACCGCCATTTTGGCGACGGGCGTTCGCAAACATGCAACTATCCACGAAGCCCGATAACGCTGAGCTGGCGCCCCTCGGTGGGCTCCTGCCGGTGCGTGGCGCGGCGATAGGAATAAAACCGCGCAGGCTCGGCATAGGTATCGAGCGCCAAGTCGTCGATTCGCCCGACGCCTGCCCTGCCGAGCCGGTGCGCGACGTAAGCAGGCAGGTCGAATTGCAGGCGATCTCCCTGCCCGCTTTCGAAGAATCGCCCGTCGTCCGCCTCGAACTGGTCGCGGAAGCCGCCGTCCACCTCGTAGCTGGCCTGCGCGATGGTCGGCCCGATGGCGGCCTCAATCCGGGATGCCAAAGCGCCGAGCGATTCCATCGCCTCGATCGTGTTTTCCAGCACGCCGCGGTGCGCGCCGCGCCAGCCGGCATGCGCCGCGCCGACCACTCCGGCCTCGCGGTCGGCGAGGAGAACCGGCGCGCAATCGGCCGTGACGATGCCCAGCAGGAGGCCCGGCCTGTCCGTCACCAGCGCATCGCCCTCGCGCGGCTCGCTGGGCGGCTCGCGCAGCTTGATCGCATCGGCGGAGTGGATTTGCACCAGCTTGCAGAGGGGCGCGCCGGGCAGGACGTCGTCGGAGGTCAGCCCGCCGCGCGTCGAGAAGCCGTGGGGCAGCCCTTCGAGCAGCGGGGAGCGGACAATCTCAGCCAAGGGAGCGGGTCACCTGCTCGAACGTATCGCGCGACAGCTTGGGCGCCTCCGCGATCCGTTCCAGCTGCTCGCGCATCATCGCCGCACGGCCCGGTTCGATCCTGCGCCAGCGGCCGAGCGGCGGCACGAAGCGCGCCGCGGTCTGGGCGTTGATCGGGTCGAGCGCGAGGATCAGGTCGCCGATCATGCGATAGCCTTCCCCGTCGGGGGCATGGAAGCCGTGCGGATTGGCCGCAAAGGCCATGTAGAGCGAGCGCACGCGGTTGGGATTGCGCAAGGTGAAGTCGGGGTGTTCCGCCAAGGCCTTCACATGCTCCACCACGCCGGGGTGCAGCGAGGACGCCTGCAGCGCGAACCACTTGTCGACCACCAGCGCATTGCCGCGATAGCGGTTGTAGAAGTCGAGCAGCTTGTTCGTCCGCTCCACCCCTTCGAGGCCGGTCAGCACCATCAGCGCACCCTGGCGGTCGGTCATGTTGTCGGCGCGCTCGTACTGGGAGGCGGCCAGCTCGGCAGCCTTGGCAGGATCGCTGGCGGCGGCATAGGTCAGCACCAGCGTCTTGACCTTGCGCGCGCCCTTGGCCTCCGCCTCGAGCGAGAAGGGGATCTTCTCCGCGCGGTCGTAGAGCGCGTGCATTTCTGCCGAGAGCCTGCTGCCCAGTTCCGCCTTAAGCGCCTCGCGCTCGGTATGGATGCGGCCCGGGTCGGAGACGTCCATCTGCTCAGCGATGTAGGTCTGGCTCGGCATGATCATCAGTTCGCCGCGCATCAAATCGTCGAGCTTGGCATCGGTCAGGATCGCGCGCATCGCCTCGGCGATATCCTCGCGCCCGCCCCTGCGTTCATCGTCCGAAAGCGTCCCGCCGACCGCGGCGACGAGATGGCCGACCATCAGGTCCTGCATCGCCTCGTAGCGGGCGAAGGGATCGTCGTCGCGCGCGGCGAGGAACACTAGCTCCTCGCGCGGGATGCTGCGTTCCACCGTGACGGGCGCGGAAAAACCGCGGTTGATCGAGAGCACCGGCTTTTCGGCAAAGCCCTGGAAGCGGTATTCGGCGCTCGCCTTGTCAAGCACGACCAGTTGTTCGCCCGAATGCTTTCCGCTCGCCCGGTCGAACAGGGCAACTTTGAGCGGGATGGGCATGGGCTGCTTGAGCGGCTGGCCGGGCGTTTCCGGCACGGTCTGGCCGAGTTTCAGTACCGCCTCGTCGCCTTCGTGCGACAGGTCGACGGTCACTTTCGGCGTGCCGGCCTGCGAATACCACAGGCGGAACTGCGTGAGGTCGAGCCCCACGCCGTCCTCGATCGACTTGACGAAATCCTCGCAGGTTGCGGCCTCGCCGTCGTGACGGTCGAAATAGAGGTCGGTCCCCTGACGGAACCGTTCCTCGCCCGCCATGGTGCGCATCATGCGGATGACTTCGGCGCCCTTGTTGTAGACCGTCGCAGTGTAGAAATTGCTGATCTCGCGGTAGCTGTCGGGCCGGATCGGATGCGCCAGCGGGCCGCTGTCCTCGGGGAACTGCGCGCTGCGCAGGATGCGCACGTCCTCGATCCGCTTGACCGGGGCAGAGCCCATGTCCTGGCTGAACAGCTGGTCGCGCAGGACCGTGAAGCCTTCCTTGAGCGAGAGCTGGAACCAGTCGCGGCAGGTGATGCGGTTGCCCGACCAGTTGTGGAAATACTCGTGCCCGATCACGCCTTCGACGGCGTCGAAATCGCCGTCCGTCGCGGTGTCGGGGTCGGCCAGCACGTATTTGGTGTTGAAGACGTTGAGCCCCTTGTTCTCCATCGCCCCCATGTTGAAATCGCTCACCGCGACGATGTTGAACAGGTCGAGGTCGTATTCGCGCCCGAAGGCTTCCTCGTCCCATTTCATCGAGCGCTTGAGGCTGTCCATGGCGTGCTGCGTGCGTTCGAGATCGCCTTCGCGGACCCAGACGTTCAGTTCGACCTTGCGGCCGTTCATGGTGGTGAAGCTGTCGGTATTGGCGACAAGGTCGCCTGCCACCAGCGCGAAAAGATAGGACGGCTTGGGCCACGGGTCGTGCCATTCAGCCCAGTGGTCGGCGCCCTCCTCGCCCGTCGCCACGCGGTTGCCGTTGCACAGCAGGATCGGGAACTGGGCCTTGGGCCCGCTCATGCGGACGGTATAGGTCGAAAGCACGTCGGGCCGGTCGGGGAAGAAGGTGATGCGGCGGAAGCCTTCGGATTCGCACTGGGTGCAAAGCATGCCGTTCGAGGCATAGAGGCCCATCAGCTGCGAATTCGATGCCGGATCGATCTCGGTCTCGATGGCGATCTCGTGCGCATCGCCCGGCAGGGTCAGCACTATATCGTCGCCGTCCATGGTGAAGGCGCTGGTCGGCTCGCCGTCGACCTTGACGCGGGTGGCGGTAATACCGTCGCCGTTCAGGCGTATTGTGGGCGACTTGTCCGCCTTTGCATTGCGAACGACGGTCAGGCGCGAGCGGACGCGCGTGCTGTCGAGGCCGAGTTCGAAATCGAGCCGGGTGTCGGGGACGAGCCAGGGGAATGGGCGGTAATCCTCGCGCCGGATCTCGGGCGGATCGTGCGGCTGCATCGCGGCATCGGCCATCTCGATATTGCCGTCGGGGTTCGAGGGGGTGCGGGCGATATCCATGGTTTTCCTGATAAATGCTGGGGTCGGGTGCTCTGTGTCACCCAAACCAACGCCCGTCGAGGGCTTGCGTTCACTCGTCGGACCGCAAGCGCGGTGCGATTGACAGATTCGCCGCTCTCCCGCAGCCAGCGCGCAGGAGGGAATTTGCCATGCTGGACCTGCTTGCCACGGCAGCGGGCGGTTTCGATGTCGAAACCGCGACGCGCGCCTATCTCGATACCTTGCAGGGCCCGGCCCGCGCACAGTCGGACGCCTATTTCGAAGGGGGCTACTGGCTGATCCTGTGGGGCGCACTGGCCAGCATCCTGGCCGATTGGCTGCTGCTGCGCTTCCGCCTGGCCGCAGCCTTCCGCAACATCGGCGAGCGGGTGAGCAAACGCCGCTGGGCAGTCACCGGCATTACCGCCCTGCTCTACTCGATCGTCGCGCCGATATTGCTGCTCCCCTGGACGATCTACACGGAGTTCTTCCGCGAGCAGCAGTACAGCCTGATGTCGCAGAATTTCAGCACATGGGCAGGCGAACAGCTGGTGGGGCTCGCCATCGAACTCATCATCGCGCCGCTCCTGATCATAGCGATCTATGCGCTGATCCGGCGCGCGCCGAAGAGCTGGTGGCTCTGGGCGACCGGCGTCATCGGGGTGTTCATGCTGGTCGGCATGGTGCTGGCACCGGTGTTCGTCTCGCCGCTTTTCAACACCTACGAGGAAATGGAACAAGGCCCGCTGCGCGACAGGATCGAGGCGGTGGCAGCGAAGTACGACATCCCGGCCGAGCACATCTACGTGTTCGACCAGTCGAAGCAGCACAAGCGCATTTCGGCCAACGTATCCGGGCTCGGCCCGACGATCCGCATCTCGCTCAACGACAACCTGCTCGAACGCACCAGCGAGGAGGAAATCCTTGCCGTGATGGGTCACGAGATGGGTCACTACAAGCTCGACCACGTCTGGTGGATCGTCGGCATCTACCTCGCGATTTTCGGCACCGGCCTGTTCACGATCAGCCGCGTCGCACCCCGGCTGATCGCGCGGCACGGCCAGAAATGGGATGTGCGCGACATCACCGACCCGGCTTCGCTGCCGGTCCTGACGATCCTGTTTTCCGCGTGGATGCTGGTGATGACCCCGGCGACCAATTCGCTCGTCCGCTGGGCGGAGAGCGAGGCCGATGCCTTCGGGCTCGATGCGGCGCAGGAGCCGGACGGTTTCGCCAAGGTAGCCATGCGCCTGTCGGAATATCGCAAGATCGAGCCGGGTCTGGTCGAGGAAATGCTGTTCTTCGACCACCCGAGCGGCGCAACCCGCGTTCGCATGGCGATGCAGTGGAAGGCCGACAATGTCACCGATCCGCAGGTCGTCATTCCCGAGGAAGGCTATCTCGACGCCGAATGAGCCGCCTTCTTATCTTCGGCCTTGGCTACACCGCCTCGCGCATAGCCGACGCGCTGCACGGGCGCGGCTGGGAGGTGCGGGCCACCGGCAGTGCGGGCGATCTCGATTTCGCCGATCGCGAAGGCGTTCTCGCCGCACTCGATGATGCCAGCCACCTGCTGAGTTCCGTCCCGCCGGCAGAGGAAAGCGATCCGGTGCTCGATGGCTTCGGCGATGTGCTGGGGGACAAATGGCTCGGCTACCTGTCCTCGACCGGCGTCTATGGCGATGCGCAGGGTGCCTGGGTTGACGAGAGTGCGCCTGTCGGAACCGGGCGCCGCGCCGCGCGGGCGGAATGCGATTCACGCTGGCTTGCGATGGGCGCCCGCGTGTTCCGCCTGCCCGGCATCTACGGCCCGGGACGCAGTGCGCTTGACCGTGTGCGTTCGGGCAAGGCCCATCGGATCGACTTGCCGGAGCAGGTGTTCAGCCGGGTGCACGTCGACGATATCGTGGCCGGCGTGGTCGCGGCAATCGACAGTGATGCGCCGGAGGGCGCCTACAACCTTTCCGACGACCTGCCCACCAGCCAGAATGCCGTGATCGAGGAGGCTTGCCGCCTGCTCGGGCAGGAGCCGCCACCGCTGCAATCGATGGAAGAGGCCGACCTCTCGCCCATGGCGCGCGGCTTCTATGCGGAGAACCGGCGCGTGGCGAACGGCAAGGCGAAGCGAGTGCTCGGCTGGGAGCCTCTCTATCCGACATACCGCGAAGGGCTGGCGGCGATCAGGGCTCGGGAGTAGCGCGGCGCGGCGGCGCGGCGCGGGTGCGCATCGCGACGACCATGCCGGCGAGCGTGATGGCGGCTCCGGCTGCAGGCAGCCAATCCCACTGGAACCCTTCGAACAGGGTCGAAAGGATCATTGCCACCACCGGCACCACGACCGAACTGTAGGCTGCCTGCCCTGCCCCGACCTTGCGCACAAGGCCGTAATAAAGCGGGAAGGTAACGACCGATCCCATCAGGCCGAGGTAGAGGATGCCGAGGGCATATTCGGGCCGCGGATCGAATTGCGGCGGGCCCTGCGTCACCAGCGCGAAAATCGAATTGATCGCCACGCCGCACAGCATTGCCCAGGCGAGCAGCGTGCGCAGCGGGATGCGTTTCGCCCCCTCGGTCGCCTGCACGATATTGGCGACACTGGCGGACAGGATCCCGCCCAGTGTCAGCGCCGCGCCGAGCAGCACTTCCCCGAGCGTTGCCGGGGATGCGCGATATTCATGCGCGAACAGCATGGCGACACCGACCGCCGCGATGCCAGACCCGATCACGAACTCGCGCCGGATCGGCTGGCCCAATACGAAGCGGCCGAGCACGGCATTGGGCACGACCAGCAGCGCGAACATCACTGCCACGAGGCCGGAGGTGATGTAGTGTTCCGCATTGTAGACGAAGCTGAAATTGAGCGAGAACTGGAACAGGCCCAGCGCCAGTACCCAGACCCAGCCTTCGCGCGGGAGTGCCAGCGGCTCGCCCCGCATCCTGGCGAGGATGAACATCCCCGCAGCCGCGACGATGAAGCGGTAAGCGATCGACCAGCTTGGCGGGACCGAGGATATCTGGTCGCGGATCACCAGCCATGTGCCGCCCCAGATCACGCTCACCAGCAGGAAGGCCGCGAGATTGCGCGGGAAAAGCAGGCTTTCGTCGCCGGACGCTGCGCTCATAGAGCGGCGATCGCTGTCGCCAGCGCGCGGGCGTCTTCCTCGCGCGTATTCCAGGCAGTGACGAAGCGGGCCGCGTCATCGCCCCAGTCGTAGAAAGCAAATCCCTGACCGCGCAGCACCTCGCGCTCGGCAGCAGTGCAGTTCACGAACAGCTCGTTCGCTTCGACCGGGTGCATCAGCCGGTCGCTGCAGGCACTGGCAATTTCCTGCGCCGCATCATTGGCCGCGCGGGCATTGGCGAGCCACAAATCGCCCTCCAGCATGGCGTGGATCTGGGCGGCGAGATAGCGGCCCTTGCTTTGCAAATGTCCGGCGCGCTTGCGGCGATAGCGCGCGACATCGGCCAGCGAGGCGTCGAAGAAGACGATCGCTTCTGCACTCATGCCGCCGTTCTTCACGAATCCGAAGCTCAGCGCATCGACATCGCCTGCCACCTCTGCGGCGGGAAGTCCGAGGAACGCAGCCGCATTGCCGAAGCGCGCACCGTCCATGTGGAGCCCGAGCCCGCGTTCGCGTGCCAGCGCGGAAATCTGCGCGAGTTCGTCCGGCCGGTAGCTGCGGCCATATTCGCTCGCCTGCGTAATCGAGATCGCGTGCGGCTGGACCTGGTGGACGTCGTCGCGGATCGGGTCGATCACGGCGCGGATTGCATCGGGCGTCAGCTTGGCGCCCTCGCCCTGCCCGAGCAGCAGCTTGGCACCGTGCAGATAGAAGCCGGGCGCGCCGCCTTCGTCCACCTCGATATGCGCCTCCTCGTGGCAGACCACGCCGCCATGCGGCTGGACCATGGTGGCAAGCGCAAGGCAGTTTGCCGCCGTTCCCGTCGCCACCCACAGCGCGGCACACTCGCGGCCGAACAGGGCGGAAAACTTCTCGTCCAGCGCCGCGCTGACGGCATCGCCGTCGTACGGAGAATCGGGCGCATCGGCCGCCTGCATGGCCTCCCAGACGCTGGGATGGACGCGGGCGGCATTGTCGGAAAGAAAGAGGGCCTGGCTCATGTCAGGAACGCCACTAGCGCGCACGGCGTTGCTTGCACAGAAAGGATATTTTGTGAGCGATACGATCACCGTCGAACACGACGGCAGCGAAACCGCAGGCCGTTATTTCGCCACGGTCGAAGGCGCACCGCGCGATGCCGAACTGACCTGGCGGGGGGATGGCAAGGTGCGCCATGCGACGCATACTTTCGTGCCGACCGCGGCGCGGGGCAAGGGTATTGCCGAAAAGCTGGTGAATGCGATGATCGCCGATGCACGCGAGCAGGGTTTCCGCATCGCGCCCGACTGCTCCTATGTCGACACCTATTTCCGCCGCCATGCGGAGCTGTCCGACTTGCGCGCCTAGGTCGCGCGGGCATCCACCTGCGCTTCGACGAGTTCTGAAAAATCGGTCCTGCCGATGCTGTCGAGTATCCCGGCGCGCCATTCGCGCGCGCGGTCGACCGGCATTCCGTGCACGCGCAGATTGCCGCCCGCCAGCCCCAGCAGCAGGCTGGCATAGCCGCGGTGGCGTGCGATCGGACCCTGCAGGATTTCGACCGACTGCAGCTTCACCCGCGAGCCGATCGCGAGGCTGGGAGAGAACCAGCCGTGCAGGCTGTAGAGCTGGCGGGCATCGATCGCGT
This sequence comes from Qipengyuania gaetbuli, assembly GCF_009827315.1. Taxonomy (NCBI): domain Bacteria; kingdom Pseudomonadati; phylum Pseudomonadota; class Alphaproteobacteria; order Sphingomonadales; family Erythrobacteraceae; genus Qipengyuania; species Qipengyuania gaetbuli. Next base: position 1,903,630 of record NZ_WTYF01000004.1, on the reverse strand, counting down.
GCCGGTCATAACGCCAGCGCCACCAGTTGTGCACCACGGCTGCGCCGAGCACTCCGGCAGGCATTAGCCACTGGAGCGAATCGGCGATGAAAATGGCAGCGATGGTGGCCGGTAGCAGCACGATGGCCGCCAGCACGATATTGTCGAAGCGATAGCGGTCCATCGCGCGCATCCAGATCGTGTCCTGCGGCGGCAGGGCAAAGCCGGTTTCGGCGACCACGGGCGCGATTTCATCCATCTGGCCGAAGGGCACCGCCTCGTGATTGGCCGCCCCGCTATCGCTCGCGAGGCTGACAACCTTGAGGCTGTGCCAGCCGAACAGGCGGCGCAGGAAACCCGTCTCCACCCGCAATGCCTGGACGCGGTGCACGGGCATGACGAGGTCGGTGCGGGTGAGCAGGCCACGGCGACGACGCAGGCCCTTGGCCGTGCGGTCGAGCCGGAAGTCCCACTCTCGCAGCGCGGTGCGGACGATGCCGGTCGCAAAGCCGATCAGCGAGAGGCTCGCTAGCGCCATTGCTATGCCGACCACCTGCGCCAGCGGGCCCAACCCCGCGAGCCACTGGCCCGGACCGGTCAGCCTCTCCAGCCAGCCGTCGATGTCCCACAGGTCGAACGGCAGGAGGAATTCGAACTGCTGCGCAAGACCGCCTATCACTGCCACTACGGCGAGCGAGAACTCAAACAGGCCGAAGGTGAGGACGCGCTTGCCGTCCATTGCGAAAAGGGGTGCGGTTTCCGGCAAAGCTTCGGTGGGAACGGCCTCAGCGATGGCAGGCGCATCGCCCTCGCGGCGTTCGCGCACCAGTTCGCGCAGGCGCTCCCCTTCGGCTTCGGACAGATAGGTCAGCGCCAGGTCTTCCTTGCCGCCCGCACCCGTTTCGAACTTCACTTCGACGAGACCGAACAGGCGCGGCAGGAGCTTCTGTTCGAGGCTCACGTCCTGGATGCGTTCGTAGGGGACCGAACGGGCAGCACGCGACAAAAGGCCGCTCTCGACGCGGATATCCGCTTCGCCCACCGTGTATGTCAGCCGCGTCCATTGCAGGTAGGCGACCGCCACGTTGAACAGGATGATCGCGACGATGAAAGGGACGGCATAGGCGATCCGTCCGGCGAACTCGCCATCGTCGAAGATCGTCACGGCCGCGATACCCATCGGAACGACGAGCTGGAACAGCATCGTCACCGCGCGCACTGCGAAGCTGCGCGGATCGGTACGCTGCGGGGTCGCGGGCGGTTGCATTACTGGGTGTCGCGCCGGATGGCCGCACGGATTTCCTCGCGCATGGCGACGGCATCCTCATGCGCGAGGCCGGGCAGCGAAACGGACGCATTATGGCTGCCGGCCGTGTGCACGGTCAGCGTGGCGAGGTGGAAGGCGCGTTCGAGCGGTCCCTGGTCGACATCGATATGCTGGACGCGGCCGAAGGGCACGACCGTGTCCGAGCGGAACAGTACACCGCGCACCACCCTCAGCCGCTCCTCCGCCAGCGAATAACCGCGCGCCGCAAAACGCCGCATCGGCAGCCAGATAACGACGTAGAGGATAACCAGCAGCGCCGGGACCCAGACGATGCCCGTCCAGCCGGGTATCGCCATTTCGGCAATGCTCGCCCCGACGAACAGGAAAACGGCAAATATCGCCGCGACCAGACGCATCATCGTCTTGTAGCGCGGGTCGAGCTGGGTGAGGTCTGCGGTATCGTCCATACCGTTCTATCTATGCAATACAGCGTTGCCTATCAACGCCTTTGATCGAACCTTCGCCCGACAATCGCCGCAGCGATATTGGTCTTCTGAACATCGGTAGTCCCGCCGGCGATGCCCCAGGCAAAACCGTCGCGCACGCGCTGCTCCATGCCGTAATCCTTGTGATAGCCGTAGCCGCCCATCACCTGCATGGCGTTGGCCGTCACGCTGCGCACGATTTCGTTCGCAAAGCACTTGGCAGTCGAACTTTCATAGACGCTCGGCAGGCCGCCCTCATTGTGCTCGGCATTGGCAGCGGCTCGGTAGATGAGCAGCCGCGCTGCCTCGACCTGCATGGCCATTTCGGCAAGCCGCATCTGCACTGCCTGGAAATCGACGATCGGCTTTCCGAAGGCCTTGCGTTCCTGGACGTATTCGGTCGCCTGTTCCAGCGCACCGGCGGCAAGGCCGAGCGACTGGGTGGCATTGCCGCAGCGTTCGAGGCCGAAAGCGCTCATCAGCTTGCCGAACCCGCCGGCCGGCACGATCCGGTTTTCCTTGGGCACCCGCACGCCGTCGAAAGTGATGTCGCGCGTCTCGATCCCGCGGAAGCCCATCAGGTTCTCCCGCTTGCCGAAGCCGACGCCCTCCATTTCCTTGTCCACCAGCAGCGCACCGATGCCGCGTGCGCCGGGCTCGTCCGACAGGCGCGTGTAGACGACATAATAGCGGGCATGGCCCGCGCCGCTGGTCCAGCGCTTGTTGCCGTCGAGCACGTAATGGTCGCCTGCATCCTGCGCGCGGGTAGTCAGGTCGGTCAGCGCGGTACCGGCATCGGGTTCCGACATGGAGACGGCGACCGTCGCCTCGCCCGAGACGACCTGCGGCACGATCTGGGCCTTCAGCGCATCCGAGGCGAAGCGTTCCACTGTGCGCACCGGACCGACCAGCGCCTCGAACACGGGAAAGGCGACAGCGTTCGAAATCATCGCGAACTGTTCGAGCACCAGCAACGCCTCGAGATGGCCGAGGCCGAGGCCGCCGTATTCCTCCGGCAGGTTGACGCCGAGGAAGCCCATCTCGCCATAGCGGCGCACCATGTCAGCCGGGACGGAGAAATCCTTCTCCTCCATCTCCCGCGCCAAATCGGGCAATTCCTTGCGCGCAAACGTGCGCGCCGCATCCTGCAGTTCGCGTTGCTGTTCGGTCAGGCGGAAATCCATGCAACTCTCCCTTGGCTGGAGGAGTGCCGCGCCAAATGGTCTTGTGCAACCCGCTTCCTGGCCACGGCAGTCAAAGCGCGACCGCGCGCCGCCGCTTTTGCGGCGAAGCCAAGCGACGCGGACGCGGCGCGCCCGGCGTTTGGGGGTACAACAAGAAAGGAAAATGGTGCTGCTGGGGAGGATTGAACTCCCGGCCTCACCCTTACCAAGGGTGCGCTCTACCACTGAGCTACAGCAGCACTGGTCCGCCGCAAGACGCCTTGCGGGCTGGAGGCGCGCGCTATCGGCAGGACCGGCGGGAAAGTCAACCTTCGCTTGCGGAGGCAGGCGATTTTCGCAAAAGGTTGCGCGATGAGCGCTGCAGACGAAAAGATGACCCGCGAGGAACGCCTCGCCGCGAAACTTCGCGAGAACTTGCGTCGCCGCAAGGCGCAGGGACGCGAAATGCGCGAATCGGACGCAGACGGGGTTTCCAAGCCGGACGCGGACCGCTAACGCGCAGTGCTCCTAGGGAAATCGGGAGCTTTCATGTCCAAGCTGATCCTCGTTCGCCACGGCCAGAGCGAGTGGAACCTCGCCAACCGCTTCACCGGCTGGTGGGACGTCGACCTCACCGAGAAGGGCGAGGCCGAGGCGCGTGGGGCGGGCGAGCTGATGAAAGCCAAGGGCGTGCTGCCGACGGTCGCCTTCACTTCCGTGCAGAAGCGCGCGATCAAGACCATGAACCTGGCGCTCGAAGCCTGCGACCGGCTGTGGATCCCGGTGACGCGCGACTGGCACCTGAACGAGCGCCACTATGGCGGCCTCACCGGCCTCGACAAGCAGCAGACCCGCGAGCGGCACGGCGACGAACAGGTGCACATCTGGCGCCGCAGCTTCGACGTGCCCCCGCCCGAACTCGAGCCGGGCAGCGAATTCGACCTGTCTGACGACCCGCGTTACGCAGGGATCGACGTGCCGCGCACCGAAAGCCTCAAGCTGACGATCGAGCGCGTCCTGCCCTATTGGGAAAAAGCGATCCTGCCGCAGCTGGCCAAGGGCGAAAACGTGATCATCTCCGCACACGGCAATTCGCTGCGCGCGCTGGTGAAGCACCTGTCGAACATTTCCGATGACGAGATCACCGAACTGGAGATCCCGACCGGCCAGCCGATCGTCTACGACTTCGACGGCACCACGGTCGTCGGGGACCGCTATTACCTGAAGGACAGCTGATATGGGGGCAAAGGTCGCAATCGTCATGGGGAGCCAGTCGGACTGGTCGACCATGACCTGCGCCGCGCAGGTGCTGGAAGAACTGGGGGTCGAAACCGATGTGCGGATCGTTTCCGCCCACCGCACGCCCGACCGGATGTACGATTTCGCCAAGGGCGCGGAGGCGGACGGCTTCGAGGTCATCATTGCCGGCGCCGGTGGCGCTGCGCACCTGCCCGGCATGATCGCCGCGCTGACCCATGTCCCCGTGCTCGGCGTACCGGTCCAGTCGCGCGCGCTGTCGGGCGAGGACAGCCTCCTCTCCATCGTGCAGATGCCCGCCGGCATCCCGGTCGGCACGCTGGCCATCGGCGAGGCGGGTGCGACCAATGCGGGCCTGCTCGCCGCCGCGATCCTCGCCAGCCACGACGAGGGGTTGAAGTCCCGCCTCAAGGACTGGCGCGCAGCACGCAGCGCCGCCGTGACCGAGCGACCGCACGACTGATGCTGAAGCGCGGCTCCACCATCGGCATCCTGGGCGGGGGACAGCTTGGCCGGATGATGGCGGCAGCCGCCACCCAGCTCGGCTACAAGTGCATCGGCTACGCTCCCGAAGGCGACAATGTCGCAGGCGAGCTATGCGAGGATTTCTTCACCAACCGCTGGGACGACAAGGCCGCGCTCGCCGCTTTCGCCGCCCGCTGCGACGTGGTGACCTGGGAATTCGAGAACGTGCCGGTCGAAACCGCACGTGCCATTCCCGCTGGCCGTATCTTCCCCGATCCGCGCGCGCTCGAAACCGCGCAGGACCGGTTGAACGAGAAGCGCTTCGTCGAAGGCCTGGGCGGGCGACCGGCGGCCTATGCCAAGGTCGATTCGCCATCCGACCTCGAAGCTGCCGCCGACCGGCTCGGCGCGCCCGGCATCCTCAAGACCCGCCGCGACGGCTATGACGGCAAGGGCCAGTGGCGCATCATGTCGGGACGCGATGCCGCAGGGCTCAAGCTGCCCGACGTGTCCACGATCTACGAAGGCTTCGTCGAGTTCGACGCGGAATTCTCCGTCATCCTCGTGCGCGGACAGGACGGCGAAATCCGCTTCTGGGATAGCGCGCGCAACGTCCACGAGGATGGCATACTTGCCGCCTCGCTGCTGCCTGCCGGCGATATCGTCGAGCCGCAGGTGGCCGAGGCCCGCCGCCTTGCCGGAGAGGTCGCAGACGCGCTCGGTTACGTCGGCGTGTTGACGCTCGAGTTCTTCGCCACGCGCGAAGGGCCGATCTTCAACGAGATGGCACCGCGCGTGCACAATTCCGGCCACTGGACCATCGAGGGCGCGGCGACGAGCCAGTTCGAGAACCACATCCGCGCCGTCGCCGGTCTGCCGCTGGGCGACACGCGCACGGTCGCCGGGGTGATCGAGATGCGCAACATCATCGGAAGCGAGATCGCGGGCGCACATGCCTTCCTCGCCGAGCCCGATTGCCACGTCCACGACTATGGCAAGGCCGAGGTGCGCGAAGGGCGCAAGATGGGCCATCTGACCCGCCTGACCCGCGCATGAGCCTGTTCTGCATCTATGCCCGCGCCGCCAATGGCGCGATCGGCAAGGACGGCCAGCTGCCATGGCACCTGCCCGCCGATTTGAAGCGCTTCAAGGCGCTGACCATGGGCAGGCCGATGATCATGGGCCGCAAGACTTTCGAGAGCCTGCCGGGCCTCTTGCCAGGTCGCCGCCATATCGTCCTCACCCGGCGCGAGCGCTGGGATTCGACTGGCGCAGAAGTGGTCCGCTCGGTTGAGGAAGCGATCGCCGCCGCAGGCGAGGACGCGGCTGTTATCGGCGGTGCGGCGATCTTCGATGTCTTCCTCCCGCACTCGGCCCGTGTCGAGCTGACCGAGATCCACCGCGATTTCGAGGGCGACGTCTTCATGCCCCCGCTCGGCCCCGAATGGGACCTGTCGGGACGCGAAGATTTCGCTGCGGAGGGCGATACACCGGCCTATTCCTTCCTCACCTATAGCCGCGTGGGAGATACGGCCGGATGAAGCGCAAGGCCGGGATCGCTATCGGGATGCTGCCGCTCACGGGCGTGGTGGCGTTTTTCGTCATCGGCCCGGGCTGGATCGAGCGCGACCTCAACCGCATCGACGGCGAGCCGCTGATCGAGGTTTCGCAGGAGGCGCGCGACTTGCACGCGCGGCTGCAGATCGTCGATTTGCATTCGGACACGCTCCTGTGGAAGCGTAACGTGCTGGACCGCGCAGACCGCGGCCATGTCGACCTCCCGCGGCTGAAGGACGGCAATATTGCCCTGCAGGTCTTCTCCAGCGTGACCAAGTCGCCGCGCGGCCAGAATTACGATTCGAACACTGGCGAGACTGACAACATCACCCCGCTGGTGATCGGCCAGCTGCAGCCGGTCCGCACCTGGGGCAGCCTGCTCGAACGCTCGCTATGGCATGCAACGAAGCTCGACCGCGCGGTCGAGGAAGAACGCGACACGCTGTTCCAGATCAATGGCCGCGAAGACATCGAGCGCCTCATCCGGTCGCGCGACATGGGCCGCCCGAGCGTGGGCGCGATGCTATCCATCGAGGGCCTGCACAATCTCGAAGGCGATCCGGGCAATCTCGACACGCTCCACGCGGCGGGCTTCCGCATGGCCGGCCTCGCCCATTTCTTCGACAATGACCTCGCCGGATCGATGCACGGGACCGAGAAGGGCGGACTCACCGACAAGGGCCGCGCAGTGGTCCGCCGGATGGAAGAGCTCGGCATGGTAGTAGACATCGCGCATTGCAGCCCGGCCTGCGTCGGCGACATCCTGTCCATGGCCCGCCGCCCCGTCGTCTCCAGCCATGGCGGGGTGCAGGCGACCTGCGAGGTCAACCGCAACCTTTCGGACGAACAGATTCGCGGCGTCGCGGCGACGGGCGGCATCATCGGTGTGGGTTACTGGCCGGGCGCCGTGTGCGACACCTCGCCGCGCTCGGTGGCGAAGGCCATGCGCCACATCCGCGACCTCGTCGGTATCGGCCATGTCGCCCTCGGCAGCGATTTCGACGGCTCGGTGACGACACGGTTCGACACCAGCCAGCTGGTGCAGGTAACGCAGGCGCTGATGGACGAAGGCTTCACCGAAGAAGAGATTCGCGCTGCAATGGGCGGCAATGCCCTGCGCGTCCTGACGGCGGGGATCGAGCCGATGGAGCTGGCCTCGTGAGGTTCCTCGACCACCGCGAATCTCTGCCGCAGTCCTTGCGCGGGGCGATCATCGCGCTCGGCAATTTCGACGGTTTCCACCTCGGCCACCAGGCCGTGGCGAAGGAGGCGATCGACTGGGCGCGTGCCGAGGGTCGGCCCTCGATCATCGCCACTTTCGATCCGCATCCGGTGCGCCATTTCCGGCCCGATGCCCCGCCCTTTCGCCTGACCACGCTGGAGCAGCGGCAGGAACTTTACCTCGCGGCCGGCGCCACCGCGATGCTGGTGTTCCACTTCGACGGCGAGCTTGCAGGTACCACGGCGGAGGATTTCGTGAAGGTCCTGCTGGCCGAGCACCTCGGCGTGGCAGGCGTGGTGACGGGCGAGGATTTCACCTTCGGCAAGGGTCGTGGTGGCAACCGCGAAGTGCTCGAAACCCTCGGCCGCGAAGTCGGCATCGAGGCCCGCGCCGTCCCGGCTGTCCTGGACAAGGGCGCGCCCGTATCTTCCAGCCGCGTGCGCGACGCGCTGCGTGACGGCGACCCGCAGGAGGCCGCCCGCCTGCTCACCCGGCCCTTCGCGATCCGCGGCGTGGTCGAACACGGCGACAAGCGCGGGCGGACCATCGGCTATCCCACCGCGAACCTGTCGATCGAGCATTACCTGCGCCCGAAATACGGCATCTACGCCGTCACGGGCCGCATCCTGTCGACCGGCGAGGTGCTGAAGGGCGCGGCCAACATCGGTGTACGCCCGCAGTTCGAACCGCCGAAGGAATTGCTCGAGCCCTATTTCTTCGACTTCTCCGGCGACCTTTACGGGCAGGAAATCGAGGTGGCGTTCCACCACTTCCTGCGCGGCGAAGCGAAGTTCGACAGCCTGGATGAACTGGTCGCGCAGATGGAAAAGGACTGCGAGAGGGCGAAGGCCCTGCTCAAATGAGGACACACCTCAAGCGAGGCGGCCTCGCCTTCGCGCTTGCCCTGCTGGTCTTCAGCCTCGTCAATGCCAGCTGGCTGGCCCCGGACCCTGTCGGCGCGCCCAAGCTCATCGCCCATCGCGGCCTCTACCAGATGTACGACAAGGCCGGCGTCGGTCGCGACACCTGCACCGCCGACCGGATTTACGAGCCCTACCATCCCTATCTCGAGAACACGGTGGACAGCGTGCTTCGCGCGCACAAGCTGGGCGCGTGGCTGGTCGAGGTCGATATTGCGCCGACGAAGGACAACGAGCTGGTCGTCTTCCACGACTGGACGCTCGATTGCCGGACCGAAGGTACAGGCGAAGTGCGCGATGCGACGCTGCCTGAACTGAAGGCACTCGACATCGGCCATGGCTACACCGCCGACGGCGGCAAGACTTTCCCGTTTCGCGGCAAGTTCAAGGGCGCGATGCCCACCTTCACCGAGGTCCTCGCCGTCCTGCCGCCGCGCGGGCGCCTGATGGTCAATTTCAAATCGAAGGACCCAGCCGAAGCCGATCTCGTCGCCCGCGAACTGCGCAAGGCAGGCCGCGATCCGGTGAAATCGGGCGACGGCTTCTACGGCCATGACGGGCCGATCGACCGAATTCGCGAACTCTATCCCGAAGCCTGGGCGTGGAGCCAGGCGGGCGCCAAGCAGTGCTCGAAGGACTATGTCGCCTATGGCTGGACCGGCTACCTACCGCAGAGTTGCCGGGGCGAGACCTTGTTCGTGCCGCTCAACTACCAATGGGCGTTTTCAGGCTGGCCCAACCGCCTGATCGCGCGGATGGAAGCCCATGGCGGGCGGGTCATCGTGATCGGTCCCATCGGCGAAAATCGCCCCCGCGGCCTCACCCTGCCCGAGCAGCTGACCGAGATACCCGACAGCTTCAACGGCTATGTCTGGGTGGAGGATGCCTTTACCATTGCCTCGGCGCTCTATCCGAGCTTCGACGATCGCACGGTGGAGGAATGGGAAGCGAGCGAGGCCGCACTCGAGCAGCGCCGGGCAAGGAACCGCGATTGACGCTTTATCGCGCGGCGCAAATCCCCTAACGGCCAGCACCTATGTCCGAGCAGCGCGATTACAAAGACACGGTCTTCCTTCCCAAGACCGATTTCCCCATGAAAGCCGGCCTCCCGCAGAAGGAGCCGCAGATCCTTGCGCGCTGGCAGGAAGAGAACCTCTACGCCCAGCTGCGCGAGGCGCGCGCGGGACGCGAGAAGTTCATCCTCCACGATGGCCCGCCCTATGCCAATGGCGACATGCATATCGGCCATGCGCTGAACCGCATCCTGAAAGACATGGTGGTGCGTTCGCAGACGCTGCTCGGCAAGGATGCGCCTTTCGTGCCCGGCTGGGATTGCCACGGTCTGCCGATCGAATGGAAGGTCGAGGAACAGTTCCGCAAGAAGAAGCGCGACAAGAACGAAATCCCGGCCAGCGAATTCCGCGCCGAATGCCGCGCTTATGCGCAGCACTGGGTCGACGTTCAGCGCGAACAGCTGAAGCGCCTGGGGCTGATGGCGGATTTCGACAATCCCTATCTCACCATGCAGTTCGAAAGCGAAGCGACCATTGTTGCCGAGCTGATGAAGTTCGCCGAAGCCGGAAACCTCTATCGCGGATCGAAGCCAGTGATGTGGTCGCCGGTCGAGGAAACCGCGCTGGCCGAAGCCGAGGTCGAGTACGAAGACATCACCTCGACCCAGATCGACGTGGCATTCGAAATCGTGGAATCGCCGATTGCGGAACTGGTCGGCGCGCATGCGGTGATCTGGACCACCACGCCGTGGACGATCCCCGTGAACCAGGCTTTGGCCTATGGGCCAGAGGTTGAGTATGTCCTGCTGTCCGTGACTGCTGACACGGTGGGAATTGGAGCGCAAGGCGACAAGCTGGTCAACGAGGTTTTGGCGGCAGCCGGACTCCCGTTTCATACCAATCGTGTTTCCAAGTTTCTCGTTGCAAAAGAGTTGGCCACAGCCTTCGCTGAGCGCCTCAACAAAGCAGCGAAGGCGCTCGACTTCGGTGAAGTTGGCCCGCCCTCTCTCCAAGAGTATGTTGATCCTTACTCAGACCGAGAGGCGTCGATCAAAGGCTCCGACCTCGCCGGAACCGTCGCGCGTCACCCGATGCACCATCTCGGGGGCTTCTACGCCACGCCGCGTCCGCTGCTCGCGGGCGATTTCGTCACCACCGACAGCGGTACGGGCCTCGTCCATATGTCGCCCGACCATGGCGAGGACGACTTCCTGCTCTGCCGCGAACACGGCATCGAGCCGGTCTTCGCGGTCATGGGCGACGGGCGCTATCGCGATGACTGGGAATGGCTCGGCGCATCCGACGACCGCCGCCGTGCGGTGATCAACAAGGCCTTCAACGCGCCCGACGGCCCGATCTGCTCGGATTTGCGCGAAGCAGGCGCGCTGCTCTCGGCCAGCGACGACTACGCGCACTCTTATCCGCATTCATGGCGCTCAAAGGCCAAGGTCATCTATCGCTGCACGCCGCAATGGTTCGTGCCGATGGACAAGCCGCTCGACACGGGCGACTTCGACGTGGCCGCACCCGAAGGTTTCGGTGCTGCCGTGGCGATATTCACCAGCAAGGACCACTCCACCTTGCGCGAAATCGCCATGCGCGAAATCGAGCGGGTGAAGTTCTATCCCGAAAAGGGCCGCCGCCGCATCGGCTCCATGGTCGAAGGCCGCCCCGACTGGGTGCTTTCGCGCCAGCGCGCATGGGGCGTACCGATCACGCTCTTCGTGCGCAGCGACGGCACGTACCTGCAGGACCCTGCAGTCAATGCCCGCGTGGTAGAGGCAGTGCGCGAGAAGGGCGTCGATGCCTGGGACGAGGCCCGCAAGGCCGAATTCCTCGGGCCGGATTACGACGCGAACGAATTCGAGATGGTCACCGACATTCTCGACGTCTGGTTCGATTCGGGCTGCACCCACGCCTTCACGCTGGAAGGCGACCGCTGGCCCGATCAGCGCTGGCCCGCCGACCTCTATCTGGAAGGCAGCGACCAGCATCGCGGCTGGTTCCAGTCGAGCCTGCTTGAAAGCTCCGCCACCCGCGGCCGTGCGCCCTATGACGCGGTGCTGACCCATGGCTTCACCATGGATTCGGCCGGCAAGAAGATGTCGAAGAGCCTCGGCAACACCATCGACCCGCTGAAAGTCATGGAACAGTACGGCGCGGACATCATCCGCCTGTGGGCGCTGTCCGTCGACTTCACCGAAGACCACCGCATCGGCGATGAGATCCTGAAAGGCGTCGGCGACCAGTACCGCCGCCTGCGCAACACCTTCCGCTATCTCCTCGGCGCGCTCGACGGCTTCGTCGGCGACATGGGCGATGTGGGCGAGATCCCCGAGCTGGAGCGCTACGTGCTCGCGCTGCTGGCCGATCTCGACGGCAAGCTGAAAGCCGCGCTCGAGAGCTACGACTACAACACCTACACGCGCCTGCTGGTCGATTTCTGCAACGAGGACCTGTCCGCGTTCTATTTCGACATCCGCAAGGACTGCCTCTATTGCGACGGGCCGGACAGCGTGAAGCGCAATGCCTATCGCACCGTGCTCGACCTGCTGTTCCATGCACTCGTCCGCTACGCCGCGCCCGTGCTGGTGTTCACGGCGGAAGAGGCCTGGACCACGCGCTACCCCGATGGCGGCAGCGTACACCTGCTCGACTGGCCGGCGGTCCCCGGCGTCACCGCCGACGGCGCGCGCTGGGACAAGCTGCGCGCGCTTCGCGAAAAGGTCACCGAGGCGATCGAGCCGCTGCGCCGCGACAAGACCATCCGTTCGAGCCTCGAGGCCGACGTAGTCGTGCCCGCTGCCGCAGTTCCGGAAGGCTTCAGCGACGAAGACCTCGCCGAACTGTTCATCACCGCGTCAGTCGCACGCGGCGATAGCGACAGCGTGACTGTCACGCGAACCGGTGAACACAAATGCGGCCGCTGCTGGCGCCTGCTGCCCTCGGTCCCCGAGGACGGCGCGCTGTGCGATCGCTGCGAGGACGTGATCGAACAGATGGATGCTGCCGGGAGTGCGGGCCAATGACCCCCGTCCTGCGCAATCGCCTGACCGGCGTCGCCATCGCCTTTGCGATCTATGCCGCGGATCAGATCACCAAATGGTGGGTCGACGGGCCGCTGGGCCTCAAGGTGCCGGGCGACAAGCTCGACCTCCTGCCCTTCTTCGATTTCTACCGCGTCCACAATTACGGCGTCTCGCTGGGCTTGTTCGAGGCGACCAGCCCCGAAACGCGCTGGGCGCTAGTCGGAGTGACCGGGCTGATCGCGCTGCTGGTCACCGTCTGGATGTTCCGCGAGAAGCTGTTCGGGGACATTCTCGGCCTGTCGCTGATCCTCGGCGGCGCGCTCGGCAACATCAAGGATCGCTACGAGCTCGGCTACGTCCTCGACTTCGCCGATTTCCATATCGGGGAATTCCGCCCCTTCCTCATTTTCAATATCGCCGATGCCGCTATCACCATCGGTGTCGTTATCATCCTTGCCCGCGCGTTCTTCATGCGCGACAAGGACGTCGACGACATGATGGACGGCAAGCCGGCAGACGCCGCGGAGAGCAATACATGAAGACTATCACCCGCATCGCCCTCGTGAGCGCAGCCGCGAGCACGCTCGCCGCCTGTGGCAGCGGCGGTTTCCTCAACCGCGACCGTCCCGACGAATTCGCCGTGCAGCGCGCAGCCCCGCTGGTCGTGCCGCCGGACTTCAACCTCGTGCCCCCGGCACCCGGCGCACCGCGCCCGGCCGAAGGCACTGCCGCAGAACAGGCACTCGACGCGCTGTTCGGCGGTCCGGCACCGCGCAGCAGCGTGGAAACCTCGGTCCTCGATCGTGCCGGCACCCCCGAACCGGGCATCCGCAGCGCGGTCGGTAGCGCAGGCACCAACACGGTCGCCAAGGGCACCGTGGTCCGCGACATCGTCGCCGCCCCCGAAGGCGACGGCGCTTCGGCACAGGCCGTCATTCCCGGCTGATGCAGTGATGTGCGCACCCGCTTGGCGGCGGGTGCGGCAGACCTAGCCGTCGTCCTGGTCGACCGGTTTCGCCGGTCCCAGCGAGGTGACGAGCAATTTGTCGATCCGGCGTTCGTCGAGATCGACGACTTCGAACCGCCAGCCCTGTTCCTCGAACCATTCGCCTTCAACTGGCAGCTTCTTGAGCACGGCGAGGACGAAGCCCGCCACGGTCGCGAATTCGCGGTCGTCGCCATAATCGAGCCCGAGCCGGTCGGCGAGGGCATCGGCGCTGAGCGATCCTGCCACCAGAAGCGAGCCGTCCGCCCGCTCGACGATGCCCGGCGCATCGCCCGGATCCTGGTCGCTGGCGAAATCGCCGACCAGCGCGGTCAGCAGGTCCACCGGCGTGACGATCCCGTCGAGATGGCCGTATTCGTCATGCACCATGGCCATGGCGACATCGGCCTGCTGCAGGACGCGCAGCGCATCGACCGCGTCGAGCTGGTCGGGCACGACCTCCGCCCGGAGCAGCAGGTCGGCAAGCACGACCGGCTCGCCCGCGACCTGCGCGGCAAGGATTTCGCGCACGCGCACGAGCCCCACGACCTTGTCCGGCGATCCGTCGGCAACCGGCCAGACCGAATGCGGGCTTTCTGCCAGCAGAGCGGAGATCGCCTCCTCGTCGGCCGAGATATCCAGCCAGTCGACATCGGTCCGCGGCGTCATCACCTCGCGCACTGGGCGCTGGGCGAGACGGACCACGCCCGCCAGCATCTGGTGCTGTTCGTGCTCGATGATGCCGGTCTTGGTCGCTTCGGCGAACAGCATGTGCAGTTCTTCTGCCGTGACCGAGCTCTGCCCTGCAGGGCGCACGCCCAGCGCGCGGATGATCACGCTCGACGAGGTGTCGAGCAGCCAGACCAGTGGTGCTGCCACGCGCGCCAGCAGGGCCATGGGCAGCGACATGGCAGTCGCAATCGGGACGGCGGCGCGCAGGGCAACCTGCTTGGGGACCAGTTCGCCGATGACGAGGCTGAAATAGGTGGTCAGCGCGATGACCAGCGCGAAGCCCGCCTCGCTGGCCCAGTCGGTCGGGACACCGAGCGCCGCAAGCCGCTCGCCCACGGGTCCGCCAAGGCTCGCGCCGGAATAGGCACCGGCGATGATGCCGACCAGCGTAATGCCGATCTGCACGGTCGAGAGGAACTTGCCCGGGTCGGCAGCGAGCGCCAGCGCGGCCTTCGCGCCGGCGCTGCCCTGCTGGGCGGCCGAACGCAGCCGCGCAGTGCGCGCCGAAACGATGGCGAGCTCGCTCATGGCAAAGACGCCGTTGAGCAAAATCAGCCCGGCGATAATGAGAAGGTCGGTCCAGGGGAAAGGTGTCACGCTGCTGCGCTAGCACAATTATGGCCTCATGCCAGCGCTTCGCGGAACACGTAGGCGGTTCGCTTGTTAGAAGCTTCAGAGGCGCTGGTGGGCGCGTCCCGCCATGCGCGGTTCCGGCAGGAAAGAACAAGAGGCCGGTGCCGCACTCTGACAAGGGGAACGACATATGAAAAAATCACGCATTTTCCTCGCAGGTTTCTCGGCAGTGGCCCTGATGGGCACCTCGGCCTGCGTCACCGACCCGAATACGGGTGAGCAGAAGGTTTCGCGTACCGTCCTCGGCGGTCTCGGCGGCGCGGTTGCCGGCGGCCTGCTGGGCGGCGTCATCGGCGGCAAGACCGGCCGTATCGTCGGCGCGGTCGCAGGCGGCGCAGCTGGCGGTTACGTCGGCTACCGCATGGACCAGCAGATCAAGGAACTGAAGGAACAGACCGCAGGCTCGGGCGTCGATGTGACCGAAACCGATGGCGGCGAGGCGATTCTCGTCAACCTGCCCAACGGCGTCACTTTCGCTACCGGCAGCTCCAACATCAACGAGACCTTCCGCCGCACGCTCGACAATGTGGCGGCGAACCTGGTCCAGTATCCCAACAGCCTGATCGACGTTTACGGCTATACCGACACGGTCGGCGCTTCGGACTTCAACCAGCGCCTTTCGGAACAGCGTGCGCAGGCCGTTGCCAACTATCTGACCTCGCGCGGTGTCAGCTCTTCGCGCATCCGCTGGATGGGTTTCGGCGAAACGCGCCTCGCGGTGCAGACCGGCGACAACGTCAACGAGCCGCTGAACCGCCGCGTCGAAATCAAGATCATCCCCTTCGACCAGCAAGACGTCGAAGCCGCCCAGCAGGGCAACTGAAGAGCCGAGCCCTTCGGATAGTGTCGCAGAGGAAGGGGCCGGGTCGAACCCGGTCCCTTTTTCTATGCGTGTCCTATGCGCGGGAGAACGTCGCGGCGCGGTCCGACAGGTGCTCGACCGTGGCGCCGTGAATGCCCGGAGCGCTGGCGATGAGGCCGAAGGCGCGCGGGTCGCGCTTGTTGTAATCGAGCTTGCGGCCGAAAGCGTCGGACACGGCTGCCCCCGCCTCTCGCGCGACGAGCGCAGCTGCGGCGATGTCCCATTCGAAACCCCAGCGCAGCGTCGCGACGAGATCCGCCTCGTCGGCAGCGACCATGGCGATGCGCAGGGCGATGGAATTGGGCTGGTCGACCTTGGTCAGGATCCGGTCCTGCT
This sequence comes from Qipengyuania gaetbuli, assembly GCF_009827315.1. Classification (NCBI taxonomy): domain Bacteria; kingdom Pseudomonadati; phylum Pseudomonadota; class Alphaproteobacteria; order Sphingomonadales; family Erythrobacteraceae; genus Qipengyuania; species Qipengyuania gaetbuli. Next base: position 1,887,725 of record NZ_WTYF01000004.1, on the reverse strand, counting down.
TCATCAGGTCGGCGGCAGGCACGCGCGCGCCTGCAAACTCGAGCCGGTTCGATGCTTCCAGCTTCGCGCCATTGCGCGTCGCACCCTTGCCGGCGACGGCCTGCCATACCTCGCCCCGGGCAGGCGCGCAGAGCGAACCGATCAGCGGTCGACCGTTCGAGATCAGCGCGACCGACACGGCCCAGCCTGGCCTGCCGCGAATGAAATCGCGGGTCCCGTCGATCGGGTCGACCAGCCAGATGAGATCGCGTTCGAGCCGGGCAGGATCGTCCGCCGTCTCTTCGGACAGCCAGCCTGCCGAGGGCAGCAATGCGCCCAGTTCGCGCTTCAGGAAGGTGTCGACGGCGAGGTCCGCCTCGCACACGGGGCTGCCGGGAGTCTTCTCCCAGATGCGCACGTCGGCACCCGCCCCCGGCCAGAGGTCGAGTGCGATCCGCCCCGCTTCGGAGACGATCGATTCGAGTCGCTTGTCGTCGATCATGGATGGCGTGCGCCCCTGCACCCGAAAGTCGCACTTTTCAAGCGCCGCCAGACATGCTTATGCGCCCACGCGACTCTCTATCCCTCCAGCCGCGCCATTACGCGAAGGACGAAAGCCCGACATGAACATTCACGAATACCAGGCCAAGGAACTGCTGGCGAAGTACGGCATCGCGATTCCCGCCGGTCACGCCGCCCTCACCGTCGAAGAAGCGGTCGCAGGTGCGAAACAGCTGCCCGGCCCGCTCTACGTGGTGAAAGCCCAGATCCACGCCGGTGGCCGCGGCAAGGGCAAGTTCAAGGAACTCGGCCCCGATGCGAAGGGCGGCGTCCGCCTGTCGAAGAGCATCGAGGAAGTCGAAGCCAACGCGAAGGAAATGCTCGGCAACACGCTGGTGACCATCCAGACCGGCGTCGAAGGCAAGCAGGTCAACCGCCTCTACGTCACCGACGGCGTCGACATCGCCAAGGAATACTACCTCTCGATGCTCGTCGACCGCGCCAGCGGCCAGGTCGCGATGATCGCCTCGACCGAGGGCGGCATGGACATCGAGGACGTGGCCCACAACACGCCTGAGAAGATCACCACCATCACGATCGACCCGGCGCAGGGCTTCATGCCCCACCACGGCCGCGCGGTCGCCTTCGCTCTCAAGCTGACGGGCGAAACGAACAAGCAGTGCCAGAAGCTGGCCAAGCAGCTTTACACCGCCTTCATGGACCTCGACATGGAAATGCTCGAGATCAACCCGCTGGTCGAAACCGACAAGGGCGACCTGCTGGTGCTCGACACCAAGATGAGCTTCGACGGCAATGCGCTCTATCGTCACAAGGACGTGGAAGCGATGCGCGACGAGACCGAGGAAGACCCGGCCGAAGTCGAAGCGAGCGAATACGACCTCGCCTACATCAAGCTCGACGGCAACATCGGCTGCATGGTCAACGGCGCGGGCCTCGCCATGGCGACGATGGACATCATCAAGCTCAACGGCGCCTTCCCGGCGAACTTCCTCGACGTGGGCGGCGGCGCCACCACCGAGAAGGTCACCGCGGCGTTCAAGATCATCCTCAAGGACCCGGCGGTCGAGGGCATCCTCGTCAACATCTTCGGCGGCATCATGAAGTGCGACGTCATCGCCAATGGCATCGTCCAGGCGGCGAAGGACGTGAACCTGTCGGTTCCGCTGGTGGTCCGCCTCGAGGGCACCAATGTCCAGCAGGGTAAGGACATCCTCGAGAATTCGGGCCTGCCGATCGTGAGCGCCGACGACCTCGGCGACGCGGCGAAGAAGATCGTCGCGGAAGTGAAGAAGGCCGCCTGAGGGGCTGCCTGAAGGCACTGGAAGATTACCAAGGGCGGGCTCTGGCGACAGGGTCCGCCCTTCAAGTTTGAGGCGCGGGGAACACTCGCTCTCCGCCCGTCTTGTCTAAGGAAGGACTGACCCCGTCGCAGCTTGACGTTTACGTAAACGCAAGGTAGGTGGGCGCCAGACACATCCAGAGGAAGGAATACCCATGAAAATCCTCGTGCCCGTCAAGCGGGTGATCGACTACAATGTGAAGCCGCGCGTGAAGGCGGACGGGTCGGGCGTCGACCTCGCCAACGTGAAGATGAGCATGAACCCCTTCGACGAAATCGCCGTCGAAGAGGCCATCCGCATAAAGGAAGCGGGCAAGGCGGAAGAAATCATCGCCGTGTCCGTCGGCCCGGCCAAGGCACAGGAAACGCTGCGCACCGCGCTCGCCATGGGTGCGGACCGCGCCATCCTCGTCGAAGCCGATGACGAAGTCGAACCGCTCGCTGTCGCCAAGATCCTCAAGGCCATCGCCGAGGAAGAGCAGCCCGGCATCGTGATGCTCGGCAAGCAGGCGATCGACGACGATTCGAACCAGACCGGCCAGATGCTCGCCGCCCTCATGGGCCGTCCGCAGGGCACCTTTGCCAACACCGTCGCAGTCGAAGGCGATAGCGTCACCGTAAAGCGCGAAGTCGACGGCGGTCTCGAGACCGTGAAGCTGACGCTTCCCGCGATCGTCACCACCGACCTGCGCCTGAACGAGCCGCGCTATGCTTCGCTGCCGAACATCATGAAGGCCAAGAAGAAGCCGCTCGATACCAAGACCCCGGGTGATTACGGCGTCGACACCGCGCCGCGCCTCAAGACCACCAACGTCTCCGAACCGCCGGTTCGCCAGGCAGGCGAAAAGGTCGAGGACGTCGATGCGCTGGTCGCCAAGATCAAAGCCCTCGGCATCGCCTGAACCCCGGACAGGAAAGGAATAGACTTATGAAAACTCTCGTCTGGGTCGAACACGACAATGCCGAGATGAAGGACGCAACGCTTGCCGCCGTCACCGCTGCAGGCAAGCTGGGTGAAGTGCACCTGCTGGTTGCAGGCTCGGGCTGCCGCGCGGTCGCCGAACAGGCCGCCAAGGTCGCTGGCGTCGGCAAGGTCCACCTTGCCGACAACGCCGCCTACGAACACGCGCTGGCCGAAAACGTCGCGCCGCTCGTGGCCGACCTCATGGGCCACCACGACGCCTTCGTCGCTCCGGCCACCACCACCGGCAAGAACGTCGCCCCGCGCGTCGCCGCACTGCTCGACGTGATGCAGGTGTCGGACATCCTGTCGGTCGAAGGCCCCAAGACCTTCACCCGCCCGATCTACGCCGGCAACGCCATCGCGACGGTCGAATCCTCGGATCCCAAGCTGGTCGTCACCGTGCGCGGCACCGCCTTCGAAAAGGCCGCTGCCGAAGGCGGCTCGGCCACGATCGAAGACGTTGCGGGCCCCGGCGATGCCGGCCTGTCGAGCTTCGTTTCGGCCGAAATCGCTGAAAGCGATCGCCCCGAACTCACCAGCGCCAAGGTCATCGTTTCGGGTGGCCGCGCGCTCAAGGACGCGGCGACCTTCGAGGAAGTCATCACCCCGCTCGCCGACAAGCTTGGCGCAGGCATCGGCGCTTCGCGCGCCGCAGTCGATGCGGGCTACGTCCCCAATGATTACCAAGTCGGCCAGACCGGCAAGATCGTGGCACCGGAAGTCTACATCGCCATCGGCATTTCGGGCGCCATCCAGCACCTCGCCGGGATGAAGGATTCCAAGACCATCATCGCGATCAACAAGGACGAGGATGCCCCGATCTTCCAGGTCGCGGACATCGGCCTCGTCGGCGACCTGTTCAAGATTGTGCCTGAGCTGACCCAGAAGCTCTGAAAAGAACACGAACGAAAAAAAGGGCGGCAATTCCATTGCGAATTGCCGCCCTTTTCTTATGATGCTTCCACCAGCGTTTGCAGGAGGGGTCGCATCCATGAAATTCGTTACGCCATTATTTGTCCTTGCCGGACTGCAACTTGCAGCCGCTCCGCTCTCCGCCGCGGAACCCGTGGTTTTGCAGCCTGCAAGCAACTGGAATCTCGACTACAGCAAGGAGTCCTGCCGTCTGGGGCGCAAGTTCGGCGAAGGCGAAAATCAGGTTTTCCTCGTGATGACCAAATATGCTCCCGGAACGAGCATGGAGATCATCGCTTCAGGCAGGCTTCTCCACGACAAGCGTGTCAGGTCGCTGCATTACAGCTTCGGCGAAGGAAACGAGGTCGAGGTCGAACAGCCGCTGTTCGGTGATCTGGAGAACGGCGAGAGGATCTGGCAGTGGTCGGGCAGCATCCTGCCGCCTGACACGCAGAAAGCGCTCGAGGACGCGGAGGCGGATACGACCGCCTACCGTACAGCAGAAGAAAACGCTGCAGCTTTGGCCGACAGTTTCACCATGAAGCTCGGTGGCTCGAAAAAGGTAACGCTGGAAACCGGACGTCTGGCCGCGGGAAAAAAGGCGATGGACGACTGTCTTGCGAGCCTGGTGAAGAGCTGGGGCTACGACCCCGAAATTATCGCCACGATCGCCCAGGGGCCTGAACCGGTCGGGCGGATCACGCAGTGGTTCAATACCAATGATTACCCGACCGTAGCCTTGCGCAAGGACTTGTCGGGCGCGGTGCGCTTCAGGCTGGACATCGACGAGAGCGGCCAGATCACCGACTGTACCATCCAGTCCTCCTATTCGGACCCGGCCTTCCCCGAAACCGTCTGCAAGGAATTCACCCGCAGGGGCCGGTTCACACCCGCGCGCAATGCGGCGGGTGAACCTGTCGCCAGCTATTGGGCCAACACTGTCCTGTTCGTGACTGGATAAGGAGAAGGCTGGCCGGCGGCCGGTGTCGATCAGGCGATCACCTCGCTAATCGCGTGAAGCGTCACGCCTACGAGGCCGCCAACCATCGTGCCATTGATGCGGATGAACTGGAGGTCACGGCCGACTGCACCTTCCACGCGGTCGGTCAGCGTGGTCGCATCCCAGCGGCGCACCGTTTCCGACACCAGCTGCACGATCTGGTCGCCATAGCGCGTGGCGATACCGACCGCAGTGCGGCGGGCGAAGCGGTTGACCTGCATCTGTAGCCGCTCGTCATCGCGCAGCGCTGCGCCAAGTTCCGCCAGCGTTTCGCCGAGGTAGCCCGGGCCGGTCCCGCCCGAATCGCGGATCGAGCGGATCAAGCGCGAACGCAGCCGCTCCCACACACCTTGCCACCAGTCGGCAATGGCCGGGTTGTGCAGCAACTCGCGCTTCATGCGCTCGACCCGCTCCTGCATTTCGGGATCTTCGCGCAGGCCCTTGGCGAGTTCCTGCAGGCCTTCCTCGATCTTGTCGCGCAGCGGGTGCTGCGGGTCGACCAGCACTTCGGCCAGCAGTTTGTAGAGGCCGTCGATGACCGAATTGGCGAGCCGCTCGTCGAGCCCGGTAAAGCGCAGCACGGCATTGGCGCGGCGGTGGACCATGTCGCGCACCAGCGCTTCGTTGTCCTCTAGCACCAGCCCCGCCCAGCGGATGATCTTGTCGATCAGCGGCTTGTGCCGCCCGTCGGCAATCATCGCGTCCAGCATGCCGCCGAGCAGCGGCGCGATCTCGAGTTTTTCCAGCTGCGCGGCGATACCGCTGCGCACCTGCGTGCCGAGCCGGTCGGGATCGAGCGATTCGAGAACCTCCACCGCGAGTTCGCCCGCACCTGCCCTGATGCGCGTGTCCTGTGCGGCCTTGGGATCGGCGAGATAGCTGCCGACCGCCCCTGCAAGGTTCATCGACCCCATGCGCCGCGCGACGACCTGGGGGGTGAGGAAATTGCTGCGCAGGAAGTCCGCCATCGTGTCGGCGATGCGGTCCTTGTTTTCTGGAATGATCGCCGTGTGCGGGATCGGGAGCCCGAGTGGCCGGCGGAACAGCGCCGTCACGGCAAACCAGTCGGCAAGGCCGCCGACCATGGCCGCCTCGGCGAAGGCGTGGACGTAACCCCATGCCGGGTGAACATCGAGATAGCGGCTCGAAGCGATGAAGATCGCGGCCATCAGCACCAGCATGCCGGTTGCGGCGCGGCGCATGGAGCGCGCACGGTCGGGCGGAAGTGGAGCCACTCCCGCGCCGGTCGTCCTGGTGGAAAGTCCCGCCATGATCAGGCGACGATCACTCGGCCGGATCGATCCCGGCTTCCCCGCCAAGGGGCTGCAAGGGCTTGTGCTCGTCGCCCGGCTTGTAGGTCAGGAACCGCTGGCGCAGCCACGGACCGAGGCGCTTTTCGAAACCGTCGGCAAGGCTGAAGCCGGCAGGAACGATCAGCAGGGTCAGCAGCGTCGATAGGATCAGGCCGCCGATCACGACCCAGCCCATCGGCGCGCGCCACGCACCGTCGCCGGCAAGGCTGAGCGCGGTTGGCACCATGCCCGCGGTCATGGCGACCGTGGTCATGACGATTGGCTGTGCGCGCTTGCGCCCCGCATCCACGATGGCCTCGAATTTCTCGACGCCGCGTTCCATTTCCTCGACCGCGAAGTCGATCAGCAGGATCGAGTTCTTCGCGACGATGCCGAACAGCATCAGAATGCCGATGAAGACCGGCATGGAGAGCGGTTGCCCGATCGCCCAGATCAGCAGCAGGCCGCCAAGCGGCGCGAGCAGTAGCGATGTCATGTTGACCAGCGGCGACACGAAACGATGATAGAGCAGCACCAGAACCGCGAAGACCAGCAACATGCCGGACAGCAGGGCGATCTGGAAATTGACCATCATTTCCTGTTGCCATTCATCCTCGCCGAAGGGTGCGTTGGACACGCCCGAAGGCAGGTCTCGCATGATCGGCAGGGCATTGATGGCCTGCATCGCATCGCCCTTCGCCATGTCCGGCTCGAGGTCGGCGCCGACGAAGATGCGGCGGTTCTGGTTGTAGCGCTGGATCGAAGTCGGGCCCGAACCGAAGCTGATTTCGGCAACGCGGCTAAGCGGCACCGAACCGCCGGTCGATGTCGGTACGGGCAGGTTCTGGATCGTCGCGATGTCCTGGCGCGATTCCTCTGGCAGGCGCACGCGGATCGGCACCTGGCGGTCGGACAGCGAGAACTTGGCGGCGTTCTGGTCGATATCGCCCAGCGTCGCGATACGGATCGTCTGGCTGAGCGCGGCCGTGGTAACGCCGAGCTGCGCGGCAAGGTCGAGGCGCGGCTTGATGAGGATTTCGGGGCGACGCATGTCCGCCTCGATGCGCGGGGCGACAAGGCCCTTCACGCCCTTCATCTGCTCGACCAGCGTCGCCGCGGTCGCATCCAGCGTCTTGGGATCGCTACCCGAGAGCATCACCGAGATCGGTCGGCCCGTGCCGCCGCCGCCCTGGTTGGACTGGAAGGTCACGCGGGCATCCGGGATGTCTTGGAAGACAGGCGTCAGGTTCCGTTCGAATTCCTGCTGCGTCTTCTTGCGGTCGTCCTTCAGCGTAATGAAGAGGCGGGCATTGCCTTCGTTCACGCGCTGGAGCGCGGCCTCCACGTCGGGATCCTCGCCCACGATCGCAGCGACACGGTCAGCCACGCGCTCGGTCTGTTCGAGCGTGGTTCCGGGCACCATCTCGATACGCACGCGGCTGAAGTCGCCGTCTGAATCGGGGAAGAACTGGGCGGGCAGCGCCGCACCGACGAGGCCGGTGAGGATCAGCGCGGCAAAGCCGACGCCGAGCATCCACACGCGGTGGTCGCGCATGCGCGCCGCGAAGCGGTCCAGCCTCATGTTGAACCACTGGCGATACTCGCTGCCGAACAGCCGTGAGCCAAAGCCCATCGCCAACGCACTGACCTTTGCGGCAATGAAGCCGACGAAAAAGCCCAGCGCCAGGAACAGCAGCATCGTCGGGAAGGCGATGAAGAAGCCGATCGCCTGCGAGATCCACTCGGGCAGCATCGAGAGATGGCCCTTCCAGAATGCGATGTCGGTCATCCCGCCGAGCACGGAATTGAGGACCATGACCGTGCCGAAGAGGCCGCCGAGCCAGGCGATGGCGATAATACCGAACATCACGAGGCCGCCGAATGCATAGTACCAGTGGAAGCGGGCCGGCTGGATGCCGGCGCGCGCGCGGTCGGCGCCGCTGCGGTCGAGCGTCCAGCGCAGCAGCCGCTCGTACCGGTCCATCATCGGGCCTTCGCCGTGCGAGGCGTGCCCCTTGGCCTTGAGGAAGTAGGCCGCGACCATCGGCGTGATCATACGCGCGACGAGCAACGACATGGTCACCGATGCGACGACAGTGAGACCGAAGTTCTTGAAGAACTGGCCCGACACGCCCGGCATCAGGCCGACCGGCAGGAAGACAGCGACGATCGAGGCGGTGGTAGCGACCACCGGCAGGCCGATTTCGTCGGCTGCATCGATCGAGGCCTGGTAGGCCGTCTTGCCCATTCGCATGTGTCTGACGATGTTCTCGATCTCCACGATCGCATCGTCGACCAGCACGCCCGCCACGAGGCCGAGCGCCAGCAGCGAGAGCTGGTTCAGGGTGAAGCCGAGCAGGTCCATGACCCAGAAGGTCGGGATGGCCGACAGCGGGATGGCCAGCGCGGAAATGAAGGTCGCGCGCCAGTCGCGCAGGAAGAAGAACACCACGACGACAGCCAGGATCGCGCCTTCGATCATCGCCGCTATGGAGCTGTCGTACTGCGCCTTGGTATAGTCGACCGAAGTGAACAGGCGGGTGAATTCAATGCCCGGGTTCTCTTCCTTGATCTTCTCCAGCTCCTCGACCGCATTGTCATAGACGCTGACGTCCGATGCGCCGCGGGCGCGGGTGAGGCTGAAGGTCACGACCTGGCGACCGTCGATCTTGCCGAGCGAGCGGACCTCGCCGAAACTGTCGCGCACTTCTGCGACGTCGGAGAGCTTCACAGTGCGACCGCCGCCGATGGCGACCTGGACCTGCGAGAGCGCATATGCGGTATCGGCATTGCCGAGCACGCGGACCGACTGGCGCGATCCGGCGATTTCCGCCTGGCCGCCGGCCGCGTTGAGATTGTTCTGCCGCAGCGCGCCGTTGACCTGGCTGGCGGTTACGCCGAGCGACTGCATGCGGGCAGGATCGAGGATCACGAGAATCTCGCGCTCCACCCCGCCGCCACGGCTCACTTCGGCCATGCCCTCGATGCCGAGCAGGCGCTTGGCGACCGTATCGTCGACGAACCAGCTGAGCTGCTCGAGCGTCATGTCGGGCGCGCTGATGGCGAAATATCCGATCGGTTCGGACGAGGTCTGCACGCGCTGGACACGCGGTTCGAGAATGCCGTCCGGCAATTCGCCGCGGATCTGGCCGATGGCGGTTTCGACCTCGTTCACGGCCTGGCCGATGTCGTGGCCGATCTCGAATTCGATGAAGGTCGAGGAGAAGCCCTCGCTGGCGGTGGAGTTGAGGTTCTTCACCCCTTCCACGCCGCGCACGGCGGATTCCACGCGCTGGGTGATCTGGTTCTCGATTTCCGTCGGAGCGGCGCCGGGCTGCGAAATGCCCACGGTCACGCCGGGGAATTCGATGTCCGGCTGCTGCTGCACCTCCATGTCCGAAAAGCTCATGATGCCGGCCAGCATCAGCCCGATGAACAGGATAATCGGAATGATCGGGTTACGAATCGACCATGCGGAGATGTTGCGGAAATTCACCTGCCGGCCCCCGTCAGTTCTTCTCGACGACCGGCTTCACCGTCTCGCCTTCGTTGAGGAAGCCGCCGGCACGCAGCACGACCCGTTCCTGGCCGGTCAGGCCTTCGCGGATGACGATGCCATTGGGCGTGACATTGCCCAGCTTGATCGGGCGGCGGGCAACCTTGTTGTCGTCACCGACGATGTAGACGTAGCTTTCGCTGTCATCCGACATGATCGCGCTTTCGGGCAGGATCGGGGCGACGATCGTGCCGCTCTTGATCAGCGCGGTGGCGAAGCCGCCGGGGCGCAGCTCAGGCGCATAAGGCAGTGCGATGCGCGCCGTACCCTGGCGGTCCTGCGCATTGATGGTCGGGGCGACCTGCCAGATCTGGCCGGTGAAGCTCCTTTCCGAACCCACCGGCGTCACTTCGGCGCTTTCGCCAGCCGTGATGCGCGACAGTTCGATTTCGCCGAGGCGGGCGAGCATTTCCATCTCGCCGCCCTTGGCGATGCGGAACAGCGGCTGCGATCCGCCGCTGACCGTCTGGCCCGGTTCGACATTGCGTTCGAGCACGAGGCCGGCAGCAGGCGCGACGATGTTGAGGCGCGCGTTACGGGCCTGCAGTTCGCGCAGTGATGCCTGCGCCACGCGCACGCGGGCGACGGCTGCATCACGGGTCGCCGTCAGGCGATCGACATCGGCCTTGGACACGAAGCCGCGCTCGACCAGCTGGAGCGCGCGGTCGAGATTGGCCTGCGCGAGATTGGCATCGGCCTGCGCGACCTGGATCTGGGCCGCAGCACTCTGCGCCTGCTGCGTCTGGACCGAGCGGTCGATCACGGCGAGCACCTGGCCCGCCTGGACCCAACTGCCCTGCTCGACCGGAACGGAGACGACGCGGCCTCCTTCGCCCACGACGCCAACGGGCATTTCGCGGCGGGCAGCAAGCGTGCCGGTAGCGGTGATTTCACCTGCAATCGTGGTCCGACCGGGCGCGACGACGCTCACGGCAGGAGCCTGCGCTTGGCCGGCGTTCGGATCGGCCGGTGCGGAAGAAAGCATGAAGTATGCGCCGATTGCGGCCGCGAGAAGGATAATCGCGCCGATAATCAGGGGCTTCTTGTTTCGTGCAAGGCGCGACACGCTACCTCCTTCGTCGAATTCTACGGTCGACGTGTCGTCGATCTCGGATTTGATGCCTGCCTCGTAATTCATCGTTTTGCCCCGAATGGTCGCAGCCCTGTTCTCGACCACTGTATTAGTCGAGTAAAGCACAATCCGCAAGACTGCGCATGTCGGCCCTAGAACTGCCTGTAAGAGAGGGCAATGGCGCTCTCTACAAAGGGGCTATCTCGCCTGACGAACGCGCCAGACAAAAGGGGCGGCAGGTTGCCCCGCCGCCCCTTACGCATTTCGTATCGTTTTCTCGTTTAGCGGACGCGGCCGCGCTGCACGAGGTTCGCGATGCCCAGCAGCACCACGGCGCCGACGATTGCGATGACGAGACCGGTCAGCGAGAATTCCTGGACGCTGCCGGAAATGCCGAGCAGCGGGCCGGCGATGAGATTGCCGACCACCGAGCCGATACAGCCGACCACGATGTTCCAGAAGATGCCCATGGATGCGTCACGGTTCATGACCAGGCTCGCGAGCCAGCCAGCGATGCCGCCAACGATAAGTGCAATAATCCAACCCATTGATAATCCTCCTGCTTTTGCCGTCGTCCTCCCCTGAAACAGAGGCAAAGTGACGGAGAACACCCAGGATACTACTGCCCCGGGGTTAGATAGCAAGCGGCTGGATTCTCGATTGGTTCCCGCAGGCGCGGGTAATGCCTCAGTACTTGAACTGGCGTTCGTACAGGTCGCGGTAGTGCTGGATGCGCGTGACGCGAAGGCCCTGCATCCCCGAACGGTCGACCGCGCGCTGCCACGAGGCGAACTCTTCCAGCGTGAGGCCATAGCGTTCCAGGACCTCGTCGATCGTCAGCAGCCCGCCATTGACGGCTGCCACGACCTCTGCCTTGCGACGCACGACCCAGCGCTTCGTCGAGGGCGACGGCAAATCCTTGAGGGTCAGCGGCTCGCCGAGCGGGCCGATTACCTGTGCAGGGCGGATGTCCTGGTTCTCGATCATCTAATTCTCTTCGTCGCCATGCGCCGCACCATCTGCGGCATCTGCCCTGTTTAGCGGCTCGCCTTTGCCATGCGCTAAATCAGTATGGTTACCGACGCATTTACCTTTGTCGCAGGTTTCGCGGCGTGCTTCCCCGAAAGCCTCGAACCCGCCGGCCGAAGACCGTGCGAGTTCCGCGCGCAATTCGCGAGTCGCTTCCAGCCGCGCAACCAGCTCGGTCCAGCGAAACCGCTGCAAAACCTCGCTTTCACGTCCGTCGACGAAAGCCTGACGATTGATGTGCCCCTCAAACATGCCTCTGTGGATAAGCCCTCATGGTAAAGAACCCGTGAAGCATCGCCTGCGGCGCAAATCGGTAAATGGTGGAGGCAAGCCCCCAAGCCGTGTATGGGGCGCGCCATGCCCGAATCCCGCCTCCTCGAACCGGCGTCTGCCGCCGGCCTGTTCGACCTGCCGCGCCCGGCAAGCGAATGCCGCATCGTCGTCGCGATGTCGGGCGGGGTGGATTCCTCCGTGGTCGCCGCGCTGGCCGCGAAAAGCGGTGCCGAAGTGATCGGCATCACGCTGCAGCTTTACGATTTCGGTACGGCCACCGGGCGCAAGGGCGCCTGCTGCGCGGGCGACGATATTGCCGATGCGCGTGCCGTCGCCGACCGGCTGGGCATCGCGCACTATGTCTACGACCACGAAAGCGCCTTCCGCGAGGACGTGGTCGAAGCCTTCGCCGACGAATACCTCGCAGGCCGCACCCCCGTGCCCTGCATCCGCTGCAACATGGGGCCCAAGTTCACCGACCTCTTCGCTATGGCGCGCGAACTGGGGGCGGACTGCCTCGCCACCGGCCACTATGTGCGCCGCGTCGAGGGTCCGGCGGGAGTGGAGCTGCACCGTGCGCTCGATCCGGCGCGCGACCAGTCCTACTTCCTCTATGCGACGACCGAGGACCAGCTCGACTACCTGCGCTTCCCGCTCGGCGGGCTGCCCAAGGCCGAAGTGCGCGACCTGGCCGAAGCGGCAGGCCTGCGCAATGCGGCCAAGCCCGACAGCCAAGACATCTGCTTCGTGCCCGATGGCGACTATGCCAAGATCGTGAAGAAGCTGCGGCCCGAAGGCGGGCGCGCGGGAGATATCGTCCATGCGCAGAGCGGCGAAGTGCTCGGCCGCCACCAAGGGGTGATCCACTACACCGTCGGCCAGCGCCGCGGGCTCGAGATCGGCGGCCAGCCGGAACCGCTCTACGTGGTCGGGATCGATGCAGACAAGGCGCAGGTGCTGGTCGGCCCCCGCCCGATGCTGGCCGTGTCCGCTGCCCGCCTGATCGAGACCAACCGGATCGGCCCGCTGCCCGACGCCGGGCTGACGGCCAAGGTGCGCAGCCTGGCCAAGCCCGTACCGGTCACGCTCGAAGGCGCGCTTGGCGGCGGGGCGGCGACAACCATCCGCTTCGCCCAGCCCGAATACGGGGTCGCGCCCGGGCAGGCGGCGGTCATCTATGCCGGCGAACGCGTGGTCGGCGGCGGCTGGATCGACGGGACGACCGGCTTCGAGGGCTGATCAGCCCTCCCATTCCTTCAGCACGCAGCCATAGCCTTCGCGGTATGTCGCGGTTTCCGAGGCGATCAGCGGAATGCTGGCGGTCACGCTCTTTTCGGCGGGATCCTCGCTCAACATGACCAGTTCCATGCCTTCCAGCTTGTCCTTGGAGCAGTCCGACAGGCTGCGCCCCGAGACATAGCGGCACGAGCAGGCGACATGCGCGCCATAGGCCGTGCCTGCCTCCGAAGTGCGGCGCAGGCCCTCGCCCCAGGCGAACCACGCGGCCCCGCCGAGCGCGAGGACGAGGACAAAGAGCCACAGCCAGCGGCTGGACGTGAGAGTGCGTTTATTCGCCATTGCGACAGCGGTTTCCCCGTGCGAGTGCAGACCCATGAATTTGCGGTCGCGCTCCCTTATCGTCCTTACCCTTGCCGCCACAAGCCTTGCCGCATGCGGTTCGCCTGGTCCTGCCGAGGAACCGCCGCTGAGCGAGGAAGCGGTGGCCGCGGTGACCGAGAACGCCGGCGCTCCGGCGAAGGCGCTGGCGCGCGAGGTGGACGATCTCTTCACCATGGAAGGCCTTGGCGAAACGCGCGCGCTGATCGTCATGAAGGACGGCAAGATCGCGGCCGAACGTTATGGGGAGGACTACGATGCCGACACCCGGTTCGTCAGTTGGTCGATGGCCAAGACGGTCACTGCCATGATGATCGGCCAGCTGGTCGGCGACGGCCTGCTGCGCCTCGATGCGCCTGCTCCGGTCCCGCGCTGGCAGCGCAGCGGCGACCCGCGCGCCGACATCACCCTGCGCCACCTGCTCCAGATGCGCAGCGGACTGGAGCATACCGAGGCTGGCGACCCGCCCTACGAGAGCGGCGAGGTGCGTATGCTCTTCCTCGACGGGCGCGACGACATGGCGGACTATGCCACTGCCCAGCCGCCCGAAGCCGAGCCCGGGGCGAAGTTCGAATACTCCTCGAACACCACGGTCATCCTCGCCGACATCGCCGCGCGCACGCTGACCGAGAGCAGCGATCCCGAAGCGCGCCGCCGCGCGGTGAGCGACTATCTCCACGCCCGCCTGTTCGACCAGCTGGGCATGGATTCCATGACCCTCGAATTCGACCGGTCGGGCACGCTGATCGGCGGCAGCCTGATGCACGCGACGGCACGCGACTGGGCGAAGCTGGGCGAGCTGATGCGCCTCAAGGGCTCGCACCGGGGCGAGCAGCTGCTGCCGCGCAGCTGGGTCGCCGAGATGGTGAAGCCCAGCCCGAAGAGCCCGCATTACGGCCTCCAGACTTGGCTCAACCGCCCCAATGGCGAACCGGAGCACCCGCTCTTCCCCGACCGCGCGCCGCACAGCGCCTTTTCGATGATCGGGCACATGGGCCAGTACGTCTTCGTGTCGCCCGAACAGGGGCTGACCGTGGTGCGCCTCGGCCATTCCAATGCCGAAGAGCGCAAGGCCATGCTGCAGCAGCTGGCGGACGTGGTCGAACTCTACCCCGCCGAAGGCAGGTAGAACTCGCCCTTCACCACCGTCACGCAGGCCCCGCCAAGCCACGCCTGTTCGCCCTCGCGTCGGCAGGTCGCATGGCCCCCGCGCTGCGAGGCCTGGAAGGCGGTGAAGCTGTCGCGGCCCAATTGCTCGCTCCAGTAATAGGTCAGCGCCGCATGGGCCGAGCCGGTAAAGCTGTCCTCGTCCACTCCGCCGCCCGGCACGAAGACGCGGCTGACGACATCGGTATCGCGCCCGCGCGCCGTGCAGATGAACTGGTCGTTCCCCAGCGCGCGAAGCCCGCGCATGTCGGGGTCGAGCGCGCGCACCGCCTCTTCCGTGTCGAAACGGTAGACGCCGTAGCGGTCCGGGCTGAGCCAGACCTCGGCAGGCTCGGCACCCAGAAAGGCAACCGCCTCCGCCCATTCGCCGGGCTCGGTGCGGATCAGCGGCAAGGCCAGCTCGTAACCGTCCCCTGCGCGGCGCACTTCGAGGATACCGGCGTGGCGCGTGCGGAAGGTCACCCGCTCGCCGCCGCTTTGCGACAGCACGACATGACCGCTGGCGAGCGTCGCATGACCGCACAGGCGAACCTCTTCTGTTGGAGTGAACCAGCGCAGCTCGTAATCCGCTGCCCCGCTCGCATCGGGGATGATGAAGGCGGTTTCGGCAAAGGCGTTCTCTTCGCCGATGGCCTGAAGCACCTCGTCGGGCAGCCACTGGTCCAGCGGCATCACCGCGGCCTGGTTGCCGCGAAAGGGCGCATCGGCAAAGGCGTCGACATGCCAGTATGGGATGGTGGTCACTTGCCGTTCTCCAGCCGCTTAAACTCGTTTTCCTCGGCCAGCGGGTTGCCCGGCTCGTCAACATGGCCTTCGGGATCGATGTGGATGAGCAGTTCCATGTCGGGGAACTGGCGGCACAGGTCTGCCTCCACCCGCTCGATGATGTCGTGCGCTTCCTCCACCGTCATGTCGCCCGGCAGGTCGACGTGGAACTGGACGAAGTCGCGGTGCCCGCTGGTGCGGGTGCGCAGGTCGTGGAGCTTGGACAGCTCCGGATGCCGAGCCGCCGCTTCAATGAAGGCGAGGCGTTTCTCTTCCGGCCATTCGCGGTCCATCAGATCGTCCACCGCGGCGCGCGCGGCTGTGAAGGCGCCCCAGCCAAGCCACGCGGCAATGGCGAGGCCGAAAGCGGGGTCCGCACCCGTCAACCCGGCCATCTGGTCGAGCGCCAGCGCCGCGATCACAGCGAGGTTCAGGAACAGGTCGGACTTGTAGTGCAAATGGTCTGTCTGGATCGCGAGGCTGCGCGTGCGGCGCATGACGTAGCGCTGCCAGCCGAGCAACGCGAAGGTCAGCGCAATGGCGACCAGCGATACGCCGATACCCTCTGCCGCGGCCTCGGTCCCCTGCCCGCCGGCGAACTGCATGATGGCGCGGATCGCGATGCCGAAGGCCGAGAGCGCGATCAGCATGACCTGGAAGATGGCGGCAAGCGCCTCTGCCTTGCCGTGACCGAAGCGGTGGTCCTCGTCGGCCGGCTGCGAGGCGATCCACACGCCGGTCAGCGTGGCGAAGCTGGCGATGAGGTCGAGCGCCGAATCGGCAAGGCTGCCGAGCATGGCGGTCGAGCCGGTCTTCCAGCTCGCCCAGGTCTTGAGCGCGACCAGCACCACGGCAACGCTGATCGATGCCAGTGCGGCCGAACGGGCAAGGCGGGCGCGATCCTCGCTCACGGGTAGAGCAGCGTGTTCGACCACGCCTCGCTTGCCGATGCGCGCGTGAAGCGGCGGCGATCGTGGAGGCGAAACTCGCGATCGCGCCAGAACTCGATGGCGAGCGGGGTCAGTAGGAAGCCGGTCCAGTGCGGAGGGCGCGGGATGTCGCCTTCCGGATAGCGTTCCTCCAGCGCGGCGACGCGGTCGAGATAGACCCGCCGGTCGGCCAGCGGGCGCGACTGGTCGCTGGCGGCCGAACCGATCTGCGAGACGCGCGGGCGCGAATGGAAGTAGGCGTCGGCCTGCTCGCTGGTCACTTCGGTCAGCGGGCCTTCGATGCGGATCTGGCGGCGCAGGCTCTTCCAGTGGAACAGCAGCGAGGCGCGCATGTTGGCGCGGATTTCCTCGCCCTTGCGGCTTTCGGCGTTGGTGTAGAACACGAAGCCGCCGCCTTCACCCCACTGGCTGCCGTGGCCCTTCAGCAGTACCATGCGCACCGATGGCATGCCGTCCGCATTCGCCGTGGCCAGCGCCATGGCGTTGGGATCGTTCGGCTCGCTCGCCCTGGCCTCGCCGAACCACTCCTCGAACAGGGCGAAGGGGTCGGTTACGGGGATGGCGCTGGTCGCTTCACTCATCAGGCGGCAATCCTACAGCTTGGAACAGATGGAACACGGTCCTGCCACAAAAAGCCCCGCCCCGGCATTTCGCCCGCAAAATGGCGGAACTTCGTGCATCGCGAAGGGGTTGGGACCATGCATGACCTGCTCCCTAACCCCAGTGCCGCGCGTAGGAAAGCCTCGCCGCTTGCGCGGCGCGAGTGTTGCACCTAGCTAACACGCAATGGCCGATCCATACTCCATCCTTGGCGTCACCCGTTCCGCGTCCGAACAGGACATCAAGAGCGCCTATCGCAAGCTCGCCAAGGAGCTGCACCCAGACCGCAACAAGGACAATCCCAAGGCTGCCGAGCGGTTCTCGGAAGTCACCAATGCGTATGACCTGCTGTCCGACAAGGACAAGCGCGCCCGTTTCGACCGCGGTGAAATCGACGCGGACGGGAATCCGACCAATCCCTTCGGCGGCGGCTTCGGCGGCCATCCAGGCGGCGGCCAGCGCGGCTTCCGGGCAGAGGATTTCCAGGGCTTCGGCAATGACGGCGTCGATCTCGGCGATATTTTCGACGGCCTGTTCGGCGGCGGCCGGGCCGGCACACGCGGGCGCGCCGATCCTTTCGGCGGACGGCGCCCCCCGCCGCCGCGCAAGGGCGCCGACATCGCCTATACGCTGCGCGTGCCGTTCACCGACGCGGCCTCGCTGCGCGACCAGCGCATCACGCTGGCCGATGGCAAGACGATCGACCTGAAGCTGCCGAAGGGGCTGGAAGACGGCACCCAGATGCGCCTCAAGGGCAAGGGCGAACAGGGTCCGGGCGGCGCGGGCGATGGGCTCGTCACCATCCGCATCGACAGCCACAAGCTCTACCGCCGCGAAGGCTTCGACGTGCGCTTCGACCTGCCGATCACGCTCGACGAGGCGGTCGGCGGCGGCAAGGTGCGCGTGCCCACGGTGGATGGCCCGGTGATGATGACGATCAAGCCCGGGACCAGCGGCGGCACCGTGCTGCGCCTCAAGGGCAAGGGCTTCACCAAGAAGGACGGGACGCGCGGCGACCAGCTCGTCACGCTGGAAATCCAGCTGCCTGCCGACATGGACGAGCTTGCCAAGCGGCTCGACGGGTGGAAGGACGAAAGCGACCCACGCAGCAAACTCGGGGTGTAAGGCCGCTTGAGACATCCGACGCTTCCCCAGCCCGAAGAGCGCGAGATCCACTCGCTCTCTCCCGAGGCGCGGCGGCGGGAAGCCCAGACGTTGCGCGGGGAAGTCGCCCGCAGGGTCGGTCCGGGCACGCGGGCCTTCGAAGTGGTGAAGCGCACGGTCGTCGGCACGTTCAACGACGGCTTCATCCATGCCGGCAACCTTGCCTATCTGGCGATGCTGTCGATCTTCCCCTTCTTCATTCTCGGCTCGGCGCTGTTCTCGCTGTTCGGGGAGGAGGCCGAACGCGCCGCCACCATCAATGCCGTGCTGGTCGCCCTGCCACCCGTGGTCGGCAATGTGATCGAGCCGGTCGCGCGCGACGTGATCGAAGCACGCAGCGGCTGGCTGCTCTGGGCAGGCGCGGCCGTCGGACTTTGGACGGTCGGAAGCCTGGTCGAGACGATCCGCGACATCCTGCGCCGTGCATACGGCACGCGCATGACCAAGGCTTTCTGGAAGTACCGCATCTTTTCCAGCGGGGTGATCCTTGCAGCGGTGATGCTGCTGATGCTCTCGCTGCTTGCGCAGGTCGTCATCGGCGCCGCGCAGCAGGTGATCGAGGCCTATTTCCCGCAGCTGATGAACCGCGTGGTGGATTTGCAGCTGTCGCGCATCCTGCCCGCACTCGGCCTGTTCGGCTCGCTCTACATGCTGTTCTATTCGCTCACGCCCTCGCGCTATCGCCACAGGCGCTATCCCAAATGGCCGGGCGTGCTGTTCACGACGCTGTGGTGGATCCTCGTCACCACCTGGCTGCCGGTCGTGCTGCGCAGCTTCTTCACCTATAACCTCACCTACGGCAGCCTTGCCGGGATCATGATCGCGCTGTTCTTTTTCTGGCTTGTCGGCCTCGGTGTGGTTATCGGCGCGGAACTCAACGCGGCCCTTGCCGAAACCCCGGAAGAGGAAATCAACAAGGTCGGCCAGGAAGACGACCGGCGCAGGGGCGCGGAACGCAAACAGACGGAAGAGAAGGACGCAACATGAGCGGACTGATGGCAGGCAAGCGGGGGCTCATCATGGGGCTCGCCAACGACAAGTCGCTGGCCTGGGGGATTGCGAAGAAGCTGCACGAACAGGGTGCGGAAATGGCCTTCTCCTACCAGGGCGAGGCGCTGAAGAAGCGCGTCGACCCACTGGCGGAACAGCTAGGCAGCGATTTCGTGTTCGAATGCGACGTCTCGGACATGGACGCACTGGACCGCGCCTTCGACACGCTGAAGGGACGCTGGGAAACTATCGATTTCGTCGTCCACGCGATCGGCTTCTCCGACAAGAGCGAGCTGCGCGGGCAGTATGTCGACACCAGCCTCGACAACTTCCTGATGACGATGAACATCTCCGCCTATTCGCTGGTCGCGGTGGCGAAGCGCGCCAAGGACATGATGCCCGACGGCGGCAGCATCCTCACGCTGACCTATTACGGCGCGGAAAAGGTCATCCCGCACTACAATGTGATGGGCGTCGCCAAGGCCGCGCTGGAAACCAGCGTCCAGTACCTCGCCAACGATCTCGGCCCGCAGAACATCCGCGTCAACGCGATCAGCGCCGGGCCGATCAAGACGCTCGCGGCGAGCGGCATCGGCGATTTCCGCTACATCCTGAAGTGGAACGAATACAATTCGCCCCTGCGCCGCAATGTCACGATCGAGGACGTGGGCGGATCGGGCCTCTACTTCCTGTCCGACCTCTCATCGGGCGTGACCGGCGAGACGCACCATGTCGATGCGGGCTATCACGTCGTCGGCATGAAGCAGGAAGACGCGCCCGACATCGCGCTCGACAAGGCGTGATCTTGCGGCCGGGGGCCTAGGCGGCGTCCGGCCAGATACCGCGCGTGTCGTAGACCGCCTTGTTCTCGCGCTCTTCGGGCGGGATGACCTTGAAAACGTCGTGATCGACGAGGACGATGATCACATCGCTCTCTTCCAGCGCGGTGTCGATATCGACCAGCTCCGCGCCGGTACCGTGGAATTCGCGTGGCAGCTCGCCGGCATAGGGTTCGACCACCTGCACTCGCTCGCCATATTCGCGGGCGATGCTGGCCGCGACATAGCGTGCCGGGCTTTCGCGGAAGTCGTCAATGTTGGCCTTGAAGGCGAGGCCGAGGCAGGCGATTTTCGCGCCCGGATTGCCCTCCACCAGCGCCTTTGCGCGGGCGAGGACGTGGTGCATCTTGGCATCGTTGGTTTCGCGCGCCTGGCGGATGATCTTGGCTTCTTCGGGCGCGCCATGGACGATGAACCACGGGTCGACCGCGATGCAGTGGCCGCCCACGCCGGGGCCGGGTGTGAGGATGTTCACGCGCGGGTGCCGGTTGGCGAGGCGGATCACCTCCCACACGTCGAGGCCCTGCTTGTCGGCAATCATCGACAATTCGTTGGCAAAAGCGATGTTCACGTCGCGGAAACTGTTTTCGACAAGCTTGGTCATTTCCGCGCTGCGGGCGTCGGTGGTGACACATTCGCCCTTCACGAAGCGCTTGTAGAAAGCGAGCGCCTTACGCGCGCAGCGCGGGGTGATACCGCCGATCGAACGGTCGTTATGCGTCAGTTCCTCGAGAATCTTGCCCGGCAGCACGCGCTCGGGACAATAGGCAAGGCTGATGTCGGGCTGGCCGTCGGTGAGGCCGGGCATGGCCAGATCGGGCCGCTTGGCCGCGATCGCATCGCGCATTGCCTCGGTCGTGCCGACAGGCGAGGTCGATTCGAGGATCACCACGTCGCCCTTCTTGAGCACCGACGCGACGTTTTCCGCCGCGGCCATCACGTATGACGTGTCGGGCGTGTGGTTGCCGTCCTTGGCGAACGGCGTCGGCACGGCGATTACGAAGACATCGGCAGGCGCGATCTTGGTCGAGGCCTTGAGCAGGCCGCGCTGGACCACCGCCTGCACCAGCCCGTCGAGGTCGACTTCCTCGATATGGATTTCGCCGCGGTTGATTGTGTCGACCACGGTCTGCGTCACATCGACGCCGTGCACGCGGCAACCCGCACGCGCGATGATCGCTGCCGTGGGCAGGCCGATGTAGCCGAGGCCGATGACACAGACGTCGGGTTTGATGTCGCCACGCATGTCTTGAAAAAGTCCCGTCAGAAGTTTGCCCGCAGTCCTAGCGCGCGAAGGTAAATTTACCAGTAATGGTGAATCAGGCGCTCGCCAGCAGGTCGCAGATACGCTGCGCGGAATGCCCGTCGCCGAACGGATTGTGCGCGCGGGCCATGGCAGCATAGGCCTCTGCATCGTCGAGCAATCGGGTGGTCTCGCGCACGATCGTGTCGGCATCGGTGCCGACCAGCTTCGCGGTGCCGGCCTCGACGCCTTCGGGCCGTTCGGTCGTCTCGCGCATCACGAGCACCGGCTTGCCCAGCGCGGGCGCTTCTTCCTGCACGCCGCCGCTGTCGGTCAGCATCAACGTGCTGATGTCGAGCAGGCGCGCGAAGTGCGGATAGTCGAGCGGTTCGATCAGCGCGACATTGTCGAGACGGGCCAGCTGCTCGTTCATCACGGCGCGCACGTTTGGGTTCAGGTGGACCGGAAAAATAACCGCAACGTCATCGCGAGCAGCAATACGTTTAACCGCATCGGCGATATTCTGCATGCCGTCGCCGAAATTCTCGCGCCGGTGGCTGGTCATGCCGATGATCCGCTTGCCAGCGAAGCGCATCTCCAGGCCCGCAAGGCCGGAGGCGAGCGCAGGCTGCTCCTCGATCCGCTGCGTCACCCATTTGAGCGCGTCGATCACGGTGTTGCCGGTAACATGCACCGTGGCGGGATCGACGTTTTCCTTCAGCAGGGCCGCAGCGCTGGTTTCGGTCGGCGCGCAGTGGAGCGCGGCAAAAGTGCCCACGACCCGGCGGTTCACCTCTTCGGGCCAAGGGTGGTAGATATTGCCGCTGCGCAGGCCTGCCTCGACGTGGCAGACGCGGATCTGGCGGTAATAGGCGGCGAGCGCGCCTGCCATCACCGTGGTCGTATCGCCCTGCACCACCACCCAGTCGGGCCGTTTCTCGTCCAGCACCTTGCCGATGCCGGTGAGCGCGCGGGCGGTCAGTTCGTCGAGCGACTGGCCCGGCGTCATCAGGTCGAGATCGTGGTCCGGCGTCACTCCCGCAATCGAGAGCACCTGGTCGAGCATCCCGCGATGCTGCGCGGACACGCAGACCCGGCTTTCGAACCGGTCGTCCGCTTCCAGCGCATGGACCAGCGGGAACAGCTTGATCGCTTCGGGACGGGTGCCGAAAACGGTGAGGATGTTGGGGCGCGCAGTCATGAGGCTGCGCTGTAACGGGAAACGGTTAACAGGCCATAGACCTTATTCGGGCTGGTCGGCGGCCTCGGGCTCTTTGGCAACCACGGTCGGCTCGGTGGCCGGGGCAGCCTCGTCGCCCGGCAGCGGCTCGCCGCGTTCGCGCGCGAGGCGCTCCATGTATTCGCGCTCGATCATCTCGACATCGCGCTGGGTGCGCTCGGCATCGGCGTCGATGGTAGAGAGGCGTTCCTCGCGCTGTTCGGCGATGATCTGCGAGAAGCGCACGTCGCTGCCTTCGCGCTTTTCGGCGTAGGCCTTGTCGATGAACTGTTCGGTACAGCCCAGCACGCCGCCGGCACCGGCGGGCGAACAGGACAGGATGCCCGATGCGCCGACCATTTCGAGGCTTTCCACGCGCGAGGCCCAGCTTTCGTTTGCCGGGCTGGACGAAGTGCGCAGCGCCTCGGGGATACGGTAGCGTTCCGCTTCAGCCTTGCGCGCACAAACAATGATCGTGTCGCCTTCGCTCGGCGGGCAGGCATCGTCGCCATAGACCACGACCATGTTGTAGCGCTCGTCACCGGTGTCGACCGGCTGCTGCGCGGCGACGGGCGTCACGGCGAATGCGGCTGCGGTGGCGGCAAGGGCGAAAAGGGGCTTCGACATGGGAACCTCGTGGAATGCGGATGGCGCGATTAGGCGCGCCTTCGCGTGAATAGTCAATGAAGCGGGGCGGCATCAGGCCCGCACCGCGTCAGATCCGTTCCGAAATCCGGATCGCCGCGCGGCAACCCATGCGGATGAGGCCGGAGAGCACCGGATAGGCGGGCGCACGCTCCGCCCCTGCGGCTAGGGCGGCATCGCGATGTTCGCGCTCGTCCTCGCGGAATTCCTCGATCATCGCGGCGAGTTCGGGATCCTCGTTGGTTTCGGCGAGCTGGTCGAGCTGGTCGGAATAGTGCTTGTCGATCTCGGTCTCGACAGCAGCCGTGCAGGCCATCGCCGCTTCCGGACCGATCAGCGCGGTCACGGCGCCGAGCGCGAAACCGGCGCGATCCCAGAACGGCTGGAGCGCGGTCGGGCGCACGCCGCGGCGCGCCATCAGCGCATCGAACTTCGCGCGGTGGCCGGCTTCCTGTTCGGCCATGCCGGCGATTTCCGCCGAGTGCGGGCCGCGGTCGCCCATCACGGCAAGCTGGCCGGCATAGATGCGGGTGGCACCGAATTCACCCGCCTGGTCGACGCGGATCATCCGGGCGATGTGGTCGGGTGTCTTGCTCATGCCGCCTTGTCCTTTGCCAGCAGGCGGAAGATGAACAGCCCGCCCAGTACCGAGAAGAGGAAGTTGAAACCTGCAAGGCTAATGCCCAGCAGCGTCCATGGTGCCTCGTCGCAGCGGACCATCGGCGTGTTCATGATCGCATCGAGCGCGCTTTCGCCGGAGTCCGGCAGCGGGATCGCGGCGCAGGAGGTCACCCCTTCCCACCAGCCGTATTCGACGCCGGCATGGAAGAAGCCGATGGCGCCCGAGGTCAGGATGCCGCCTGCCGCCAGCGCGATCCAGAGCTTCTTCGGCGGAGCGAAGAAGGACACCAGCGCCAATGCGAGCGCGGCAAAGTGCGGCCAGCGCTGCCACCAGCACATTTCGCACGGGAACAAGCCGAAGCCGTATTGCGAGATATAGGCGCCTGCCAGCAGGGCTGCGGGGATCGCCAGCGCCAGCCGCTGGGCCAGCTGCGTCGGGGACGTGTCGGTCATACCGGGCGGTTGCTAGCCCTACTTGTTGCGCACGGCAACCGAGCTCGGCGAGGTCCGGCGCAGCGTCTGCAGCGCATAGTGCAGCTGGAAGTCCTTGATGCCCTGCTCTTCAAGCTCGGCAGCGGTCTGCTGGAAGCGTGGATCGGCGCGCTTGTCGCTTTCCAGGTCCTCGTCCTTGAGGCCGAGCTCGTTGATCAGGTGGCCGCGCAAATCGCTTTCGCGCATGATGAACTTGTTACGCTTGGCAAGGTCGGGGTCGGACAGCTGGGGCACGGTGATGTCAGGCTTGATGCCGCCTTCCTGCACCGAATGGCCCTTGGGCGTGTAATAGCGCGCCGTCGTCAGCTTGAGCGCCGCGTCGCGGCCGAGCGGAAGCAGCGACTGGACGCTGCCCTTGCCGAAGCTGCGTTCGCCCATGACCACCGCGCGGCGATGGTCCTGCAGCGCGCCGGCGACGATTTCGCTGGCCGAGGCCGAGCCTGCGTCGATCAGCACCACGATCGGGATGCCTTCCGCGATATCGCCGCGGAACACGGTTTCCGCGTCATAGCTGATCGATTCGCCGCGGGCACGGCCGCGCTGCGAGACGATCTGGCCGTGCGAGAGGAACAGGTCGGACAGCGCCACCGCTTCGTCGAGCGAGCCGCCGGGATTGGAGCGCAGGTCGAGCACGAGGCCGTTGAGGCGGCCGGCGGCCTGCTTCTGCAAATCCTTCCACGCGCCGTAGACGTCGGCACCGACATCGCGCGAGAATTCGTTGACCATGATGTGGCCGATCCGGCCGTCTTCCAGCTCCCAGGTGACCGGTTCGAGCTCGATCACGCCGCGCGTCACGCTGACGTCGAATGGCTCTTCGCGGCCCGGGCGGAAGATGGTGAGCTTGATCGCGGTACCGGCCTTGCCGCGCATGCGCGCCACTGCCTCGTCGAGTTCGAGGCCGTAGATCAGCTCGCCGTCGAGGTGGGTGATGTAGTCGCCTGCCTTCACGCCCATCTGGTCGGCAGGGCTGCCGCGGAAGGGCGAGATGACCTTGACCGCACCATCCTCGCTCACGACCGACAGGCCGAGACCGGAATAATTGCCGTCGATCATCGTCTCCAGCCGCTGGAGATCGGAACCGTCGAGATAAGCCGAATGCGGGTCGAGCGCGGCAAGCATGCCGTCGATCGCGCCATTGATCAGCACGTCGTCGGACACCGGCTCGACGTAGCTGGCCTTGATGCGCTGGTAGACCGCGAACAGCTTGCCGAATTCGGGGCCCGCCTTGCCATCGACCTGCGCGAGACCGGCGGTCGTCGCGGGAATGAGCGCGACGGCGGTCACGAGGGCGGCGGAACGGGCCAGTTCGGCAATCTTCATCAAACCAAATCCTTGCAAGCTGCGACCATTCTATAGCGCGCGGGGCGTGAATGAAAGATGAGCCGTTTTGTGTCCCTTCAAGGCACGGTTTTCGACCGACGGCCTAGCGCAGGTGGTCGAGCGGATTGACCGACTCCCCCTCGCGCCGCAATTCCAGCGCGATTTCGGGCCTGCGCAGCGGTGCCTGCCCCAATGGCGAACCGGCCGTGACGTTCTGGCCCACCTCGACCGCCACATTGCCGAGGCCCGTGACGAGGCTGGTCCAGCCATTGCCGTGCTCGACGATCACGATCGAGCCGAAGCCGCGATAGGGCCCAGCAAAAGCGACGCGGCCCGCACCCGGCGAGACGATCTGCGCGCGCGGACGCGGGGCGATGGCGATACCCGAGGTGCGCGAACCGGCGACGCTCGCTTCGCCGAAACCCGCCACCACGCGGCCTGCGACCGGCAGGAGGTAGCGCGAGGGCGCCTCGGTCGAATCGGGACTGGGCACGGCGACGGGCTGCGGCGCGGCGGCCTTGCCCTCTTCCGGGCGCAGGACAGGGCCGGGAAGCGCTGCGAGGCGCACGCGCAGGGCGCCGGCCAATTCGAGCTCGCCCACCAGCGCGTCGAGATCGCGTGCTTCTTCGGAAAGCACCAGCGCGCGTTCCGCCTCGCGCGATGCGCCGCCTGCAGCGCGGCGGGCCAGCACGCGCTCCTTCTCCGCCAGCGCCACGAGTTCCTTGCGGCGTGACGTCAGGCTCGCCTGCGCGGAACGGAGGCTGCCGAGCGTGTCGGCGCGGCTTTTCTCGAGCGCGCGGGCCCGGTCGAGATCGCCCCGCAATGCGCGGGTCCGCTCCCTCACGACCGGCATGGCCGACGCCAGCGCGGCGCGGGTGTGGACGACATCTTCCAGCGATCCGGGCTGCAAGGCCGCCAGCGCCAGCGGGCGGCGCGACATGGTCTGGAGCGCAGCGGTAAGGCGCATCAGCGGTTCGCGCTTGCGGGCCAGCTGGCGGTCGAGCGCGAGCCGCTGGCCTTCCACCAGCGCGAGCTCCGCCTCGGCGGCGGTGATCGCCGCTTCGGACTGCTGCACACGCGCGGCCAGCGCGGCGGCATCGGCCTGCGCCTTGTCGGCTGTGGCTTCCGAGCGGACGGACTGGCGCTCGAGCCGCTCGGCGCGGGCGCGGGCATTGCGCTGCTGCTGGCGCGCTGCTTCCAGCGCCTCGCGCGCATCGGCGGCATCGGCGAAGCGCGCCGCGTCGCTGCTTCCGGGCATGGCGATGCCGGGCAGCGCGACAGCAAGCGCCAGCGATGCGGCCATAAGCGGGAGGGCGACACGGATCATGGCGTCACTCCTGCAGCATCAGCCGCTGCGATGATAGGGGTGTCCGGCGATGATCGTCGTCGCGCGGTAGAGTTGTTCGGCCAGCATGGCGCGGGCAAGCAGGTGCGGCCAGGTCGCCTTGCCGAAAGCGAGCAGCAGGTCCGCCTCGCGTCGCTCCTCTTCCGAATGCCCGTCCGCCGCACCCAGCACAAAGCGGCATTCGCGCATCCCGTCGTCGCGCCAGCGCTCGAGGATCGCGGCCAATTCTTCGGACGGAAGGTCCCTGCCCCGCTCGTCGAGCAGCACGGTCTTGCACGGAGTTTGGGGTTCGGGAATGCGCCCGCCCGTATCGGGCAGCTCGGTGAATTTGACCGGCCAGGTCAGCCGCTTCTCATAGCGCGCAACCAGTTCCGCCTCGGGCGAGCGGGCAATCTTTCCGCGAGCGATGACGTGGAGCAGCAAAGCGCGAACCCGTGGTTTCACCTGCGTGGAGTCACGGCAGTCAAAGGGCGACTGCCCGCCCGCAGGTGCCCGCAGCGAAGCGGAGGAATGGCACCGAGGACGCTCGCGCGGAGGCGCGAGCGCAAAACGGTTTACGCCGTACCGGCTACCGGCGGCGCATCACCGAAGGCCCACATGCGCTCCAGGTTGTAGAAGCTGCGGACTTCGGGGCGGAAGAGATGCACCACGACATCGCCGGCATCGATCAGGACCCAGTCCGCGGCCGGAAGCCCTTCGAGCTTCACCGGGCCGAAGCCGTTCTTCTTGATCTCTTCAGCCAGCTTCTGCGCCATCGAGGCCACCTGGCGGGTCGAACGGCCCGATGCGATCACCATGTGATCGGCAATCGAGGTCTTCCCCTCGAGGTCGATGGTCACGACCTCCTGGGCCTGGTCGTCGTCGAGCTGCTTGAGCACGAGCGAAAGCAGGGCGTCACCGGCATCAGCCATGCGGACGACCTTCGCCGTGTCGGTCCCGGTACGCGCCGGGTCGGTATGCGCCTGTGTCATAGGCGTGCACTGTACTCCAAGATGCAGGGGCTGAGGCCATGGAAAAGACAACGCGCATCATGGCGCAGTCGCTTCCTCCTCGTGAGGAATGAGGCGGTGTGTCACCTGGTCTCGCGGGGAAAAACCGGCGTGGTGCGATGCCCAGTCGGGGTCGGCGCGGCGGATGGCCGTTGCCGAACGCGGGTCGGGATCGAAACGCAATGTCACCAGTGCCGGTGCGCTCCATTCGCCCCCATTTGCAAAGCTGGCGAGAGGAACGCGGTAGCGCCTCAGCCAGGCCATCGCGGGGCTCGCGACAGCATCCGCATCATAGCCGGGCCGCGCGATCACCGCAATCGGCATCCTGCGCGCTATTCCCCGCCAGTCGCGCCACAGGTGGAACTGGGCAAGGTTGTCCGACCCCATCAGCCAGACGAATTCGAATTTCGGATAGCGCCGCTGGATCGCGCCCAGCGTGTCGACGGTGTAGCGCGTGCCAAGCTCGCGCTCGATCGCGGTGGCGCGGATCGGGGCCCGCCTGGCCTGCTGCGCCGCAGAGGCGAGGCGCGCGGCGAGCGGGGCCATTCCCGCCTTGGGTTTCAACGGGTTACCCGGCGATACCAGCCACCAGACCTCGTCGAGGCCGAGCGCTTCGAGCGCGAACAGCGAGATGCGCCGGTGCCCGCCATGGGCCGGGTTGAAACTGCCACCCAGCAGACCGATTCGCCGCGCTGTTCCCGAGCCGCTCATGAATCGGCCCTAGCAGGCGCATAAACCCTTGTCATTGGGACGGAATCGGGCCGAATCGCTGGGCGCATGGTAAACAACGACTTAGGGAATGGTTCCCGCAAAAGTTCGGAAATTTCGCGCAGATGAAACGACTCGTCCCGCTTACTCTTCGACTCATGGATTCGGCGGGGTCAGGATTCGCCTTTGCCGGGAACTGTTGTTAGCGATCCCACCCAAGGGTCAAAGACCAAGGGACGGGTCGTTTTGGATAACAACATCGCACAGGGCGGTCGCATCGCCCGTATCAAGAGCTGGTTCCCGGATCGCGAGTTCTTCATGCGCTCCGAAGGCCAGGTCCGCTTCATCACCATCTCCTCGCGTGTGCAGATGACCGCTGCGGCAATCGCCGTGGCGGTGCTGTTCGTGTGGGCGGTGTCGATGGCGGTCGCCGGCTGGGCGCAGTACCGCGCCGCTTCGGACCGCCTCTCGCTGCTCGACCGCGAAGCCAAGGTCGCGACCTCGGAAGAACGCCTCGCCGCCTATGGCGACAATCTCGAGGAAGTCAGCGCCGACCTCGACCGCCGGATGGAATTCATCGAGGGCGTGGCCGAACTCCTGCCCGAGGAAATGAAGGTCGACACCGCTGTGTCCGACAGCACCGGCGAAGCGGCCGCCACGGTCGAGAAGGTCAGCGCCGCCTTCCCGCAGGCCGCAGAACTCGCCCGCATCGAAGCCCGCCAGCTTGCCGTGGTCGAAGGCCTAACCCGCTATGCCGACTGGCGCGCCCAGCGTGCCGCCGACGCGCTGAAGCAGCTCCAGCTCAATCCCGCCCAGGTGATCCGTTCCAGCCGCAACCAGGCGATGGGTGGTCCGCTCGAAGGGCTCGCCACCGATGCCGACGGCTCGATCGATCCGCGCTTCGAACGCCTCGGCCTTTCGATGGCGCGCATGGCCGCGCTCGAACAGGCGCTCGAAGGCGTCCCGCAGTTCGCCCCGGCTCGCAAGGACCTCATTTCCTCGGGCTTCGGCTATCGCCGCGACCCGTTCAACGGCCGCGCCGCAATGCACAGCGGTCTCGACTTCAAGGGCGCCACCGGCACCCCGATCTACGCCGCCGCCAAGGGCCGCGTCACTTTCGTCGGCCGCAAGGGCGGCTACGGCAATACGGTCGAAATCACCCACGGCAACGGCCTGATGACGCGCTATGCGCACATGTCGAAGTTCAATGCCAAGGTCGGCCAGCAGGTCTTGCCGGGCCAGACCATCGGTGCCATCGGCAGCACGGGTCGCTCGACCGGTCCGCACCTCCACTTCGAGGTCCGGATCAACAATCGCGCGGTCAACCCGCGTACTTTCCTGGAGACCGCCCCCCATGTTCTCGAAGAAATCCGCCGAGCCCCTGAGCTCGCCGACGCCAACTAATTCCGGACGCAGCATTCCCATGGCCAGCAAGAGCAACTCGACCTTCTCCGTTCTCGGTTCCGATCTCGCCATCAAGGGCGATATCAAGGCCTCGGCCGACCTGCACATCGACGGCAGCGTGGAAGGCGACATCGCCTGCTCCAGCCTCGTGCAGGGCGAAACCAGCACGATCACCGGCGGCGTGAAGGCGGAAACCGCCCGCCTGGCCGGCACGGTCAACGGTTCGATCACGGCGCGCGAACTGGTCATCCTGAAGAGCGCGAAGATCACCGGCGACGTCTATTACGACGCGCTGACCATCGAACAGGGCGCACAAGTCGAAGGCCGCTTCGCCCACCGCGACAAGTCGGTGAAGGCCGCTGCTCCCGCACAGCAGGCCAAGCAGCCGGAGCTTTCCGTCGCCAACTGAGCGGCGCGTCTGACAAGCTAGGAGAGGACGAAGGTCGTCCTGCGCATGGCGCAGGGCGGCCTTCTTCTTATGTGCGCCTCAGTCGAGCACTTCGGCGCGAAGGGCCTTGCGATCGAGCTTGCCGATCATGGTCTTGGGAAGGTCTTCGCGGATGACGACGTCGCACACACGCTCGTGCTTGCCGATGCGGGCGTTGAGCCATTCGCGCAGGGCATCGCCGGTGGCGCCTTCGCCGGCGTTCAGCGTGACATAGGCCTTGGGGCATTCGCCGAGGTATTCATCCGGAACGCCGATCACGAGCGCTTCCTTGACCGCTTCGTGTTCGAGCAGCACGTCTTCCACCTGGCTGGGGAATACCTTGAACCCGCCCACCGCGATCATGTCCTTGATCCGGTCGACGATGGCGAGGAAGCCTTCCTCGTCCACCGTGGCAACGTCGCCGGTGCGCAGCCAGCGCTTGCCGAAATGTTCGACGAACACGTCTTTCGCCGCATCGGGCCGGTTCCAGTAGCCCTGCATGATCTGCGGACCGTGCAGCGCCAGTTCGCCCGGTTCGCCGGCAGGGGCGATCACCTCGGGATTCTCCTTGTCGAGCAGCAGGACTTCGGTCCCCATGACGACCTGCCCGATGGTGCCGGGCTTGCGCTTGCCTTCGTAGGGGTTGGCCGAGACCACGCCCGAACTTTCGGTGAGGCCGTAGCCTTCCACCAGCCGCACGCCTGTGGCCGCTTCGAACTTCTCGCGCAGCGGGCCGGGCAGCGGCGCGCCGCCGGAAATGCAGACCTTGAGGGTCGAAAGGTCGGTCTTCGCAAGGTCCGGATGGTCCAGCAGCGCCTGGAACATGGTCGGCACGCCCGGGAACCCGGTCGCCCCGTATTTCTCGATCGTCTGCAGCACCTGCTTCGTGTCGAAGCGCGGGACCATGGCGATCGATGCGCCGGTCACCACCGCGTGGTTGAGCAGCGCGGTGTTGGCGAAGACATGAAAGAACGGCAGCGCGCCCATGAAGACCTCGCCCGCAGGATCTCCGAAGGGATTGAGCCCGGCAGTCTGCTGCGCATTGATCGACAAGTTCGCATGGGTCAGCATCGCGCCCTTGGGCGTGCCCGTGGTCCCTCCGGTATACTGGAGCAGCGCGAGGCCCTGCGGATCGAGCGGAGGCAGCGCGGCCTTGCTGGCAGCGCCTTGCGAAAGGAGATCGTCCCACGCGACCACCCCGTCGCCATAGGCGACCTTGGCGATCTTGCTGCGCGCGAACAGCTTGAGCGCGAGGCCCTTGAGCTTCGGCAGCATGCCCGAAAGCGAGCTCACCACCAGCGTCTCGAGCTGCGAGGCCTGCAGCACTTTTTCCGCTGTGCCGTAGAGTTCGGGCACGTCCACCGTGACCAGCAGGCGCGTGCCGCTGTCCGCGACCTGCGTGCTGAGTTCGTCGACCGAGTAGAGCGGGGAGAAATTCACCACCACCGCGCCTGCCAGCATCGCGCCGTAATAGGCCGCGACGTAGCTCGGCACGTTGGGCAGGAACAGGCCGACCCGGTCGCCCGGCGCGATACCGCGGGCGATCAGGCCGAGCGCGAACCGGCGGGCCTGCTCGTGTAGTGCGGAATAGGGATAGGTGCGGCCGAGGAAATGCAGCAGCGGTGCATCCGGCGTGGCGGTCGCCGTGCGCGCGAACATGTCGGGCAGCGCGATGGCTTCGAAACGCGTGTCCCAGGGGACGGGATGGTAATTGGGCAGCTTGCTTACATCCATGTCAGTAACATGGCCTATCTGCCCCTAAACGCAAGCAAAAAGGGCGGGCGAAGCCATCTGCCTCGCCCGCCCTTCGAATTGGCTTTGCCGGATGCTGTCAGGCTTCTTCGGCGGGTGCTTCGCCTTCTTCCTCGGCGGCACGCTTGGCGCGGAGCCATTCCTCGGCCTCGGCTTCCTGTGCGGCTTCGGCGGCGGCCTTTTCATTGGCATCGCGTTCGGCGCGCAGTTCCTCGATCAGCTTTTCGCGGTCGCTGCCCGAATCCGCCACGGCTGCAGCGCCTTCGATGCCGGCCTTCTTGGCAGCCTTGGCGACGACGGCGTCGAGTTCGCGCTGCGAACACAGGCCGAGCGTGACCGGGTCCTTGGGATTGATGTTCTGGATGTTCCAGTGGCTACGCTCGCGGATCGCGGTGATCGTGTTGCGCGTGGTGCCGATAAGCTTGGACACCTGCGCGTCCGAGACTTCGGGGTGGTTGCGCAGGATCCAGGCGATGCCGTCCGGCTTGTCCTGGCGCTTGGACACCGGCGTGTAGCGCGGGCCCTTGGTGCGGCTGACGGCGACGGGCGCGCGCTGCATCTTGAGGCGGTATTCCGGATCGGCCTGGCCGCGGTCGATTTCGGCCTGCGTCAGTTCGCCCGAGTGGAGCGGGTCGCGGCCGGTGTACTTGCTGCCTGCCAGGTCGTCGGCCATGGCCTGCACTTCGAGGATGTGGAGGCCGCAGAATTCGGCGATCTGCTCGAACGAGAGGCCGGTGTTGTCGACCAGCCAGGTGGCGGTCGCGTGCGGCATCAGCGGAGTGGGTTGGTCGGCCATGAAAGCGCCTTTTCTCAGACTTGAAAATAGAAGGGCCGCCCCTCGCGGAGCGGCCATTGCCCCGCCCATGTAGGCGAGAGGCGCGGATTCGGCAAGGCGCAACGCGCGCCCGCCGGCTCAGGCGGCAGGCAGCGCGTCGGGCGGCAGTGCGGCGAGCCCGTCGAGGAATTGCGCGGTCGCCGCTTCCCAGGAATACCGCCGGGCGAGCGCCACGCAGGCCGCGCTCTCGCAATATAGCGCCGCATCGATCGCTCGGTCGAGCTGGAACGACAGCGCGCCGACCTCGTCGGTCACGATATCGCGCGGGCCCGCAACCGGAAAGGCGGCGACAGGCGTGCCGCAGGCCAGCGCCTCGATCATGACAAGTCCGAAGGTGTCGGTCAGGCTGGGAAAGACGAAGACGTCCGCGCCGGCATAGCAGCCGGCCAGCTCGCGCCCGCTCTTTCGGCCAAGGAAAAGTGCATCGGGATAGCGGGCGCGCAAACCTGCCAGCGCAGGCCCGTCGCCGACCACGACCTTGCTGCCCGGATGCCTGCAATCGAGGAACGCTTCGAGATTCTTCTCCACCGCGACCCGGCCGACATAGAGCTGGATCGGGCGCGGCAGGCCGGCGAATTCGGCAGGCACGGGCGCGTCGGGCGTGAAGCAGGCAAGGTCGACGCCGCGGCTCCAGTGATGAAGCTTGTCGAGGCCATGGGCGCGCAGTTCCTCGCGGATGCTGCCGGTCGCGACCAGCACCCTGCTGGCGGGGCGGTGGAACCAGCTGATGTAGCGCCAGAACCATTCGCTCGGCAGGCTGGTCCGACGCGCCACATAATCGGGAAACTGCGTGTGGTAAGCGGTGGTGAAGCTCACTCCGGCAGACGCGCAATAGCGGCGTGCAGCAAGCCCCAGCGGACCTTCGGTCGCGACATGGATGGCACCGGGAGAAAACTCGCGCAGCATCCGCGCAACCACGCCGGGCCTTGCGAGCGCCAGGCGGATTTCCGGATAAGTCGGGCACGGAATGCTGGCGAACAGGTCGGGCGAGATCACCAGCACCTCGTGCCCGCCAGCACGCAGCAGGTCGCAGGTCGTGGTCAGCGTTCGCACCACTCCGTTCATCTGCGGCAGCCAGGCATCGGTCACGATTGCGATGCGCAGGGCCTTGCCCGTGCCGGTCGCCGCCAAAGGATCGAGAGTGGCGTGAGCGTTCACGCAGCCTCCAGCGCGGTCTCGGCCTCCATCACGGCCACCTTTTCCGCCTCGCGTTTCGCGATCTCTTCGGGCCAGTGGAGGATTTCCATGCTGCCGTCGAAATGCTCGACCAGCGCGGTGCAGCCTTCGACCCAGTCGCCGTCGTTATAATAGGCAACCGAAGTTCCGGCGTGATCGAAGTCGCGGATATCGGCAGTGTGGATGTGGCCGCAAACGACGCCGTCCACTCCGCGCTCGCCAGCAGCGCGGGCGACGATGGCTTCGTATTTCGAGATGAACTCGACCGCGTTCTTGACCTTGTGCTTGGCTGCCTTGGAAATCGACCAATAGGGCAGGCCGAACAGCTTGCGGACCGAGGCGACCCAGGTGTTGAGCCGCATCATCGCGTGGTAGAGTGCGTCGCCCACGAAGGCGAGCCAGCGGTGCGCCAGCATGATCGTGTCGAATTCGTCCCCGTGCAGCACCATCAGGCGGCGCCCGTCGGCCGTGTCGTGGAACGCGGCACGCGCAATCTCCACCCCGCCGAAATTCATCCCTGCAAAGGGGCGGACCATCTCGTCGTGATTGCCCGGGATATAGACGATTCGCGTGCCGCGATGCGCGCGCTTGAGGATGCGCCAGACGATGTCGTTGTGTTCGGCGGGCCAGTAGAACTTCTTCTTCAACCGCCAGCCGTCGATGATGTCGCCGACCAGGTAGAGCGTGTCGCTGTCGGTGTGGTCGAGGAAGTCGATCAGCAACTCGGCATTACAACCCTTGGTGCCGAGATGGATGTCGCTGATCCAGATCGTGCGGAAGCGCCGCCGCTCGTCGAGGCTGGTGCGCTCGGGCACCTTGGGCCGGACGGGCAGGAAGCTGGAAACATTGGCAAAAGCGGTGAGATCGGGCGTCAGTTCGGTCATGCAAGGCCTCCCCTGTTCGGGAAGCTCCATGCCATTCCATTATGACACCGGCATCGCAGCTCGGTTACACTTGCGCGTCTTTGCTACCGTTCGGAGTCAGGCCATTGCGATGTAGCCGGGCAGGGCCTCTACTCGTGCCAGCCATGCGCGGATCGCCGGATATTCGTCCAGCTTGAATCCGCCATCGCCCGCGACATGGGTATAGGCATAAAGCGCAATGTCGGCGAGTGTGACGCTGTCGCCCACGAACCAGTCGCGCGTGGCAAGATGCGCATCCATCAGCGCCAGCGCCTCACAACCGGCGATACGCTTGGCCATGATTTGCGCATCCTGCTGCTCGGTCAGCTTGTCCTCGCCCACGAAATGCAGCCAGAAGCGCAAGGTCGCGATATTGGGTTCGTGGCTGTACTGTTCGAAGAACATCCAGCGCAGCATGTCGGCACGCTCGAACCGTGTCTCAGGCACCAGCGCGCTGCCTTCGGCCAGGTACCAGCAGGCGGCATTGCTTTCGGGCAGGAAGCGATCGTCCACCTGCAGGACCGGGATACGCCCGTTGGGATTGACCTGTTCGAGGAATGCGGCGGTGCGCGTCTCGCCTGCCATGATGTCGTACTGGCGCAGGGCCAGCGGCACGCCCACCAGAGCGGCGGTCAGCTTGATCTTGTAGCAATTGCCGCTGCGCGGATCCTCGTGGAGCGTATAGTCAGCCATTGCCGACCTTGAGGACGATCTTGCCGACATGATCGCCCGCTTCCATCCGTGCATGGGCAGCGGAAACCTCTGCCAGCGGGAAAATCTCGTCCATCACCGGCGCGATGGTCCCGTCCTCGAACAGCGGCCAGGCATGGTTGTAGATCTCGTCGGCGAGCAGCGCCTTGAACTCGTCCGAACGCGGGCGCAGCGTCGAACCGGTCATGGTCTGCCGCTTGCTCATCAGCTTGGCCATGTTGATTTCCGCCTTGAGCCCGCCGAGCACGGCGATGGTCACGTGCCGCCCGTCCACCGCGAGGCAGTCGAGATTGCGCTGCACGTAATCGCCCGAGACCATGTCCAGCACCACGTCGGCTCCGCGGCCGTCGGTAAAGGCATTGACCTTCTCGACGAAATCCTGGGTCGTGTAATTGATCGCGAGGTCCGCGCCGATCCGGCGGGCGGCCTCGCACTTGTCCTCGCTGCCGGCGGTGGTGACGACGCTGAGGCCGAATTCCTTGGCCAGCTGGATGGCCATGGTGCCGATGCCGCTGGTCCCGCCATGGACCAGCAGGGTCTCGCCATCGCGCGCCCAGCCGCGCTCGAACACATTGTGCCAAACGGTGAACAGCGTTTCGGGAATGGCGGCCGCGGCGGCCATGTCCATGCCGTGCGGGACATGGAGGCAGTGGCCGGCATGGGCGAGGCAGTATTCGGCGTAGCCCCCGCCCGACACCAGTGCGCAGACGCGCCGGTTGAGCATTTCGGGCGCGGCCCCTTCGCCGATGGCGACGACGGTGCCCGACACCTCCAGCCCGGGAATGGGAGAAGCGCCAGGCGGCGGCGGGTAGAAGCCTTGCCGCTGGATCACGTCGGGGCGGTTCACGCCGGCATGATCGACCTTGATCAGGACCTGCATCGGACCGGGGACCGGCACGGGCAGCGTTTCGGGGCGGAAAACCTCCGGCCCACCGGGTGCATCGAAACCCATCGCGGTCATCGTTTCCGGCGGATTGTCGGCCAAGTATCGCCCCCGTCGCAAAATCGTGGCCCCTGCGCCACGCGGCGGTGCATTACCGCCTGGGCGTGTTGACAGCAACCGCCCAAAGGAAGAGCATGGCCGCATGGATGACGACGACCGTCCGCGCCCCAAGGGCGACGCCGCGAGCAAGCTCGCCGCGGAGGACCTGTCCCCTTATTCGATCGACGAACTGGAAGAGCGGATCCGCCTGCTCGAGGACGAAATCGCCCGCGTCGAAAAACACCGCCTGAAAGCCGCCGCACACCGCGATGCGGCCGACGCCCTGTTCGGGCGAAAGGGCTAGGGCGTGCGCGGGGGGCTGAAATTGCGCCGCCCGCTTCCCATATCGCTTTCCCACGCTGCCGTCCGGTCAGCTTTCGTCAAGCTTGATACCCTAGGCTCACCCTGTCTCGCCCTTCTGCGAGTCCCTCGAAAGTAGGATCCGAATGCCAAGTTTCGCTGCCAATCTCGAAAAGACCCTCCACGCCGCGCTGAGCGATGCGGGCGAACGTCGCCATGAATATGCGACGCTCGAACACCTGCTCCTGGCGCTGATCGGCGACGAGGACGCAGCGCAGGTCATGACCGCCTGCGGTGTCGACCTGGGCGAGCTGACGGCAGTGGTGACCCAGTATCTTGAACAGGAATACCAGTCGCTGAAATCCGACGACGGCGCCGACCCGCAGCCGACCGCCGGTTTCCAGCGCGTCATCCAGCGCGCCATTCTCCACGTCCAGTCCTCGGGCAAGGACACGGTGACCGGCGCGAACGTGCTGGTAGCGCTGTTCTCCGAACGCGACAGCTACGCGGTCTATTTCCTGCAGCAGCAGGACATGAGCCGCCTCGACGCGGTGAGCTTCATCAGCCACGGCATCGGCAAGGGCGGCAAACAGGTCGAGGCACGCCCGCCGCAGGGCGCGGAAGAGGCGCAGGGCAATGAGGCGGCGGAACAGGCCAAGCCTGCCGACAAGAAGGAAACCGCGCTCGACCAGTTCACGGTCAACCTCAACAAGAAGGCCGAGGACGGGCGCATCGATCCGCTGATCGGCCGCGGGCCGGAAGTCGACCGGACCGTGCAGATCCTGTGCCGCCGGTCGAAGAACAACCCGCTCTACGTGGGCGATCCCGGCGTCGGCAAAACCGCCATTGCCGAAGGCCTTGCGCGCAAGATCGTCGAAGGCGACGTGCCCGAAGTGCTGCTCGATGCGGTGATCTACTCGCTCGACATGGGCGCGCTCCTGGCCGGCACGCGCTATCGCGGCGATTTCGAGGAGCGGCTGAAGCAGGTCGTGAACGAGCTCGAGGGCATGCCCGACGCGATCCTCTTCATCGACGAAATCCACACGGTGATCGGTGCGGGTGCGACCAGCGGCGGGGCGATGGACGCCTCGAACCTCTTGAAACCGGCGCTGTCGAGCGGCGCGATCCGCTGCATCGGTTCGACCACCTACAAGGAATTCCGCAACCACTTCGAAAAGGATCGCGCGCTGCTGCGCCGGTTCCAGAAGATCGATGTGAACGAGCCCACTATCGAGGATACGATCAAGATCCTCCAGGGCCTGCGCAGCGCGTTCGAAGACCACCACAAGGTCAAGTACACGCCCGATGCGATCAAGACCGCGGTCGAGCTATCGGCGCGCTACATCAACGACCGCAAGCTGCCCGACAAGGCGATCGACGTGATCGACGAGGTCGGCGCGATGCAGATGCTGGTACCGCCCAGCCGCCGCAAGAAGAAGATCACCGCCAAGGAAATCGAGGCCGTGATCGCGACCATGGCGCGCATCCCGCCCAAGTCGGTGTCGAGCGACGACAAGAAGGCACTCGAAAACCTCGAGCGCGACCTCAAGCACGTGGTCTTCGGCCAGGATGCCGCGGTCGAGAGGCTATCGACCGCGATGAAGCTGAGCCGTGCAGGCTTGCGCGATCCGGACAAGCCGATCGGCTCGTTCTTGTTCTCCGGCCCGACCGGCGTCGGCAAGACCGAGGTCGCCCGCCAGCTCGCCAGCATCATGGGCATCGAGCTCAAGCGCTTCGACATGTCGGAGTACATGGAGCGCCACTCGGTGAGCCGCCTGATCGGCGCACCTCCGGGCTATGTTGGTTACGACCAGGGCGGTCTTTTAACCGATGCGGTTGACCAGAACCCGCACTGCGTCCTCCTGCTCGACGAAATCGAGAAGGCGCATCCGGACCTGTTCAACATCCTGCTGCAGGTGATGGATAACGGCCGCCTGACCGACCACCACGGCAAGACGGTCGATTTCCGCAACGTGGTGCTCATCATGACTACCAATGCCGGCGCGTCCGACATGGCACGGCAGGGGATCGGCTTCGGCGACGTGAGCAAGGAAGATGCGAGCGAAGAAGCGGTGAAACGCATGTTCACCCCCGAATTCCGCAACCGTCTCGATGCGATCGTGCCGTTTGCCTATCTCGGCAAGCAGACCGTCGCGCGCGTGGTCGACAAGTTCATCCTCCAGCTCGAACTGCAGCTGGCCGAACAGAACGTCGACATCCAGTTCGACAAGGAAAGCCGCGCATGGCTCGCCGACAAGGGCTACGACAAGCTCTACGGCGCGCGCCCGATGGGCCGCCTGATCCAGGAAAAGATCAAGCAGCCGCTGGCGGAGGAACTGCTGTTCGGCAAGCTGGCCGACGGCGGCGAAGTCGCGGTGACGCTGAAGGACGGCAAGCCCAGCTTCGAGCTGACCCCGGCACCGCCCAAGGCCAAGGCGAAGCCCAAGCGCAAGCCCGCGGCAAAGAAGAAGGCCGCGCCAAAGAAGAAGCCCGAGGCCGATACCAGCGAAACCAAGGGCGAAAGCTGAGCGGCCCGCCGCTCTAGCCAGAATCGCTTCCGTGTGATTGAACCTCCCCTGTTGCCGCAGGGGAGGTTTTTTCATGAGATACGCCTGTTTCGTCGCGCTCGGTATGGCGCTTGCCGCACCGGCCCATGCGCAGGATGCGCCCAGCCCGGACTTTACGGCAGAGGACCTGTTCGGCCTCAGCGTGGCGGCCGATCCGCAGATCAGCCCGGATGGCAAGCGCATCGCCTATGTGCGCCGGACCAACGATATCATGACCGATGCCGCGGTTTCCTCGATCTGGATGATCGACGTGGCGAGCGGGGCGGAAACGCCGCTGGTGACGGGAGAAGGCTCGCATTCCAGCCCGCGCTGGTCGCCAGGCGGCGATCGCCTCGCCTATGTCTCGACCCACAGCGGGGGCGGGCCCGAACTGCACGTGCGCTGGATGGCCAGCGGGCAGAGCGCGAACATCACGGCCCTGCCCGGCGCGCCGCAATCGCTGGCATGGTCGCCCGACGGCAAGCGCATCGCCTTTTCGGCCGACATCCCGTCCGAACCGCTCAAGCTCGGCTCGCCGCTTTCGCCGCCCGAAGGCGCCAAGTGGAAGCCGGGACCGCAGATCATCGACCGCGTGACCTATCGCTATGACGGGGCCGGCTATCTCACGCCCGGTTTCACGCAGGTCTTCCTCGTCAATGCGGTCGGCGGCGCGCCGCGCCAGCTGACCCATGGCGACCGCAATCACGGCGGCGGGCTCGAATGGACGCCCGACGGGCGCACCATCCTTATCAGCGGCAATCGCGACGAGGACTGGGAGCTGAGCGGCGTCGACAGCGAAGTCTATGCGATCGACGTGACCTCTGGCGCGATTACCGCGCTGACCGACCGCGACGGTCCCGATGCCAATCCGCAAGTCTCGCCTGACGGAAGGCAGATCGCCTACCTTGGCTATGACGACCAGGCGATGGCCTATGTCCAGAACGGCATCTACGTGATGGACCGCGACGGGTCGAACAAGCGCCGGATCGCCAGCGACTTCGACCGCGACGTGACCTCGCTCGAGTGGAACGCCGCAGGCCTCTTCGCAGGCTACGAGGACCAAGGCACCTACAAGGTCGCCAAGGTATCGCTGGGCGGCAGCGTCAGCCCGCTCGGCGCGGAGCTGGTCGATACCTATTACACGCGTCCCTATGCAGGCGGGCAGTGGAGCGTGTCCGATGGCGGCGTGCTCGCTTACACTAGCGGCAGCACTTTGAGGCCCTCCGACGTATCGGTGCTGCGCGGCGGCAAGGCCACGCGCCTGACCTCGCTCAACGACCTGAAACTGTCGGGCAAGCGCCTCGCGCAAGTGCGCGAACTGCAGGTAACGGCGGCCGACGGGACGAAGATCCCCAGCTGGATCGTGCTTCCCGCCGACTGGCAAGAGGGCAAGCCACTGCCGATGATCCTCGAAATCCACGGCGGCCCCTACGCCGGTTACGGCCCGAGCTTCTCCTCGGACTACCAGATCTACGCCTCGGCCGGTTATGCGACGCTCTATACCAATCCGGGCGGTTCGACCGGCTACGGCCAGGCTTTTGCCGACCGGATCGAGGGCAATTACCCGATCTCCAACCATGACGAGCTGATGGCGGCAGTCGATGCAGCCGTTGCCGCAGGCTATGCCGATGCAGGCAACCTGTTCGTCACCGGCGGATCGGGCGGCGGGATCCTGACCGCGTGGATCGTGGGCAAGACCGACCGCTTCGCTGCGGCCGCCTCCTACAAGCCGGTAATCAACTGGACCAACATGGCCCTGATGAGCGACGGCTACGCCTTCTTCGGCAAGTACTGGATGAAGGGCCAGCCGTGGGAGCGACCCGAAGATTACTGGCGCCGTTCGCCGCTCGCCAATGCGGCCAACATCAAGACCCCGACGCTGATGCTGGTGGGCGAGGAGGACTATCGCACCCCGCGCAGCGAGGCCGAGCAGTTCTACGGCGCGCTGAAGGTACTGGGCGTCGACACTGCGCTGGTCGTCATGCCCGGCGCAAGCCACAGCGATCTGACCATGAGCCCGAGCCAACAGGCGGCCAAGGGCGCGGCGGTCATCGCCTGGTTCGACAAGTACAAAGACAAATAAGGAAACCGGCGCGCCTCCCTGCCGTTGGTGCGGGGATGGCCGCCCCCTTTTCCTGGATCCGACCCGAGCCGCACGGCATCCACATCGTCCCCGCAGACTGCTGGGTCGATCCCTCGCGCGCGGTCGACAAGGCGCTGGTGACGCACGGCCATGCCGACCATGCGCGCGGCGGGCACGGCCAGACCGTCGCCACGCCCGAGACGCTGGCGATCATGAAGTTGCGCTACGCGACTTCTGCAGGCGCGACGCCGGTCGCCTATGGCGAGACGATCCGCCTGCCCGGCGGGGTCGATGCGACCTATGTGCCCGCAGGCCATGTCCTCGGCAGCGCGCAGATCCTGCTCGAACACGCGGGCGAGCGCGTGGTGGTGACGGGCGACTACAAGCGCCGCGCCGATCCCACCTGTGCGCCTTTCGAGGTGACGAAGTGCGACATCTTCATCACCGAGGCGACTTTCGGCCTGCCGCTGTTCACCCACCCGCCGATCGAGGAGGAGATGGCCAAGCTGCTCGAACGGCTCGCCGCGCATCCCGACCGCTGCGTTTTGGTCGGCGCCTATGCGCTGGGCAAGGCACAGCGCGTGATCGCGGAGCTGCGGCGCGCGGGACACCTCGACCCGATCTACCTCCACGGCGCGATGGAGAAGATGTGCCGTCTCTACGAGGAACACGACGTGGACCTCGGCGAACTCCGGCTCGTTGCTGACTATTCCAAGGACGATATGCGCGGCGCCATCGTCGTGTGCCCGCCCAGCGCCCTCAACGACCGGTGGAGCCGCCGCCTGCCTGATCCCATCACTGCCATGGCAAGCGGGTGGATGCGCGTGCGCCAGCGCGCACGCCAGCGCAATGTCGAGCTGCCGCTGGTCATTTCCGACCATGCCGACTGGAGCGAGCTTACCCGCACCATCGAGGAAGTCGGCGCACAGGAAAACTGGATCACTCACGGCCGCGAGGACGCGCTGCTGCGCTGGTGCCAGCTCCACCAGCGCCGCGCCCGCGCCCTGGCACTGGTCGGCTACGAGGACGAGGACGACTAGGCTAGTGGAAGAATTCGCCGCCCTCGTCGATGCGCTGGTCTACACGCGCTCCCGCAACGAGAAGCTGCGGCTGATCGCCGGGTATCTGCGCGCGACGCCCAACCCCGATCGTGGCTGGGCGCTGGCAGCGCTGTCCGACGGGCTCGACTTTCCGGCCGTCAAAAGCTCGACGATCCGCAATCTGATGCAGGAGCGGGTCGATCCGGTGCTGTGGACGCTGAGCCGCGATTTCGTCGGCGATACGGCAGAGACGGCAAGCCTGTTGTGGCCAGCCCCCGCCGATCCGCCCTCTCCGCCAAGCGTGAGCGAAACGGTCGACCTGCTCTCGGCCATGACGCGCAAGAGCGTGGTGACGGAGCTTCCCAGGCTGCTCGACCGGCTCGATGCCTCGGGCCGTTATGCTCTGCTCAAGTTGGCGACCGGCGGGATGCGCATCGGCGTATCGAGTCGCTTGGCGAAGACCGCCTTCGCGCAGGCTTTCGACGTGCCGGTCGACGAGGTCGAGGAGTACTGGCATGGGCTCCAGCCGCCCTACGCCGAACTGTTCGACTGGGCTGCGCATGGCAAACCCCCGCCCGATACCGAGAACCTGCCGACCTTCCGCCCCTTCATGCTGGCCCACCCGCTCGAGGACACGGTGGTCGACCTCGCCGATTATGCAGCAGAGTGGAAATGGGACGGCATTCGCGTGCAGCTCGTGCATGCCGGCGGCGAGACGCGGCTCTATTCGCGCTCGGGCGACGATATTTCCGCGACCTTCCCCGA
This sequence comes from Qipengyuania gaetbuli, assembly GCF_009827315.1. Classification (NCBI taxonomy): domain Bacteria; kingdom Pseudomonadati; phylum Pseudomonadota; class Alphaproteobacteria; order Sphingomonadales; family Erythrobacteraceae; genus Qipengyuania; species Qipengyuania gaetbuli. Next base: position 1,844,190 of record NZ_WTYF01000004.1, on the reverse strand, counting down.
ATTGCTCGACGTGCTGCCCTTCAACGCGGTGCTCGACGGCGAGCTGCTCGTGCGCGGCAGCGTGCAGGGCGGTGAAGAAGGCGGGGCAGCCAGCTTCAACGCGCTGCAGCAACGCCTCGGACGCAAGACCGTGTCGAAGAAGATGCTCGCGGAATATCCGGCCTTCGTGCGCCTCTATGACGTCCTGATCGTCGAGGGCGAGAATTTGCGGGAACGGGCATGGACGGAGCGTCGCTCGCAGCTCGAGGCGCTAATGGCGCGCCTGCCGGACAGCCATTTCGATATCAGCAGCGTGGTCGAGGCGCGCGATTTCGAGCACCTCGCGCAGATACGTGAAGGCAGCCGCGACGATGCGATCGAAGGGCTGATGCTCAAGCGCAAGGACAGCCCCTATATCGCCGGTCGGCGCGTGGGATACTGGTACAAATGGAAGCGCGACCCGCTGCTGGTCGACTGCGTGCTGATGTATGCCCAGCGCGGCAGCGGAAAGCGATCAAGCTTCTATTCCGACTACACTTTCGGTTGCTGGGACGGCGACCCGGATCAGGGCGCGGACCTGCTGCCGGTGGGCAAGGCCTATTCGGGCTTCACCGACGAGGAGCTGAAGAAGCTCGACCGGCACGTGCGCCAGAACACAGTCAACCGCTTCGGCCCGGTGCGCGAAACCGACCGGAGCTTGGTGTTCGAGGTCGCCTTCGACAGCGTGCACGAGAGCAAGCGGCACAAGTCCGGCCTCGCCATGCGCTTCCCGCGCATCCACCGCATCCGCTGGGACAAGCCGCCGCACGAAGCGGATCGGATCGATGCGCTGCGGTCGTTGATCAGGGATTGATTTCGGAGCGATTCGGGGCAAGCTGTTGCCGTGCATCGCTACGACCCCGCCCGCCAGAAGCTGGCCATCGGCCTCGCCTTCCTTGCTGGTGCGGTCGACGCCACAGGGTTCCTCGCCACGGGTGGCTATTTCGCATCGTTCATGTCGGGCAATACGACAAGGCTGGGCGTGGACTTCGCCACAGCCGCGGGTGCGGTCCTCCTGCCGCTGACGATCATCGGCAGTTTCACCGGGGGCGTGATCATGGGCGCAATTGTCGCCGGGCGATGGCCTGCGTGTCGCAAACGCTTGCTCTTGATGGGCGTGTCCGCACTGCTGGGCCTGGGCGCTTTGGCCCATTCAGGTGGTTACACCCTCGGCTTCCTTGTTCCGGCGGCTTGCGCGATGGGCCTCGCCAACAACGTCTTTTCCAAGGATGGCGAGGTCACGGTCGGCGTTACATATATGACGGGCGCGCTCGTGCGCTTCGGACAAGGGATTGCCGCAAGGCTGACGGGCCGGACCGCACCAAGCATGCGCGGATACGGTCTGCTGTGGCTTGCCCTGGCGATAGGTGCTTTCGGAGGAGGTTGGGTGTACGCCCACAATCAGGTCATTGCGCCGCCGCTGTTGTGCGCTCTGGCCGTCATTCTCTTCGGTGCGGCCTTTCTGATCGAACGGGCCAACCCTATTGATATGGGGTCGGCGCCGACCTAGCTGGTGTGGGCCTCACGGGAGAGAACCATGTCCTATTCGTCCGCCGCAATCGCCACTTTTGGCAACATCCTTGGCACGCTCGACCATCTCGCGGCCAAGGCCCAGAAGGCCGGGGTGTCCGACGAGCGATTGGTCGTGGGGCGGCTCGCCGAGGACATGCTTCCGCTGGAATCGCAATTCCGCATCGCGGTGAACCAGGTCTACATGGCGCTCGGCCGGGTGTGGGGCATGGACATTCCGCACGAAGAGACGGCGCTTGCCAGCTTCGACGAGGTCCGCGCCATGCTGGCCAAGGCACGCGAGTATGTGGCTTCTGCCGGTGAACGCGAAGCCGCGGCGCATGACGCGGAAATCGACATGACCCTGCCCAACGGCATGCGCTTTGTGATGGCCGCGCACGAATACCTGCGCGACTGGACGATGCCCAACTTCTATTTCCACGCCGCAACCGCCTACGCCATCCTGCGCAAGGAAGGCGTGGGACTGGGCAAGATCGATTTCGTCGGCTTCCTTGCGCGCTATGCGCGGCCTGCGGGCTAGGCCTCGACCCGGAAAAGCTTCTCGCGCGAAGTCGCGCCGCACAACATCTCGACCCGCGACGGCGCAATGCCGAGCGCGTGGGCAAGTAGCCGGATGACTGCATCGTTCGCCGCGCCGTCCTGCGGCTTGGCGCGCACTTTCACGAGCACGCGGCCATCCTCGATCGTCACCGCCTCGCTGCGCGCGCCGGGCGTGACCCGGACGGCGAGACGCTGCCGATCATCGAGCAGGGCGAGCAGTTCGCCGGCTTCGGGAAGCTCAGCCTTTGAGCGCTTCATCAACGGCGGCAGCGTGATGCTTCGCGTTCTCGGCGTAATGCGCCGTGCCCATGCGCATGCCGGCCACGGCCATGTCGTCGAGATCGCGCATCTTGCGCGCCGGGCGGCCGCCCCACAGCTCGCGCGCGCCCATGACCTTGCCCTCGGTCAGCATAGCGCCTGCTGCCAGCATGGCGTCGCTGCCGATCACGGCCTTGTTCATGGCAATCGCGCCAAGGCCAACGAAGCCGCGGTCCTCGATCCGGCAACCGTGGACCATCGCCATGTGCCCGATCAGCACGTCGTCGCCGATGATGAGAGGCGAGCCATCGGGATCGCCCGGACGCGGCGGGTCGCAGTGGAGCACGCTGCCGTCCTGCACATTGGTCCGCTCGCCGATGACGATGCGACTGACATCGGCGCGCAGCACGCAATTGTACCAGATCGAGCTTCCCGCCCCGATCGTCACGTCCCCGATGATCGTGCAGCCCGGCGCGATGAAGGCGCTCTCGTGGATGTTCGGAACCTTGCCGTGGATCGGTACGATATTGACGCCGGGCCTGGTCACTGGGCATTCTCCCATTGGTCTTTTGTCATGCTGTAGAGGATGGTCTTACGGTCCTCTGGCGGAAAGTTCGGGTCCTCGAAATCGAGATCTTCGCGCCGGACCATGCCGAGCTTTTCCATCAGCTTCCAGCTGGCCACGTTGAGGTCGCTGGTCAGAGCGACGACTTGGGGTGCATCCACGCGCCCGAAGGCCCAGTCGAGAATCGCGCGCACCGCTTCTTCGGCATAGCCCCGTCGCCAGCGGTCCTCGCGGATGAGCCAGCCGATCTCGTGATCGCCCTGGTTCTTCGCCAGCGGGTTGTCGACCAGCTTGATGCCGGCATGGCCGACGAGTTCGCCTGTGTCCTTTTCGACCAGCATCAGGAAGCTGAAGCCGCGCGTGGCGTACCACTGGATCGCCTTGGCGTGCTTCGCCTCGATTTCGTGCAGTTCCTTGGGGCCGCCCAGCCGGGCCATGACCGCCGGCGTGTTGAGCAGTCGGTATTGCTCGGCCGCGTCGCTCTCCTCGATGGTGCGCAGGATCAGGCGGTCGGTTTCGGCGATGATGTCAGCCATGCCAATCGCCGCGCGCGATCGAATAGACGATGATGACGGGATTATCTTTGTCGAAATCGGCGTTCGCGAAATCGAGATCCTCGCGCCGGCGCATGCCGAGCCGTTTCATGAGCCCCCAGCTGCCCTCGTTGCCCATGACGGTGAGCGCCACGACCTCGTTCGCGCCGAAACGCTCGAAAGCGAGGTCGAGCGAGGCCTTGGCCGCTTCCTTCGCATAGCCCTTGCCCCAGGCATCTTCGCGCAGGCGCCAGCCCACTTCCATCATGCCGATCGGCCCGCCCTGCTGGTTGCAGCGCTTGAGCCCGCAAAAGCCGAGGATTTCGCCGTCGTCCTTGCGCTCGACCACCCAGAAGGTGTGGCCGTGGTCGCGGGTGTAGGACAGCAGGCGGTCCTGTGCACCCTGACGCTTGGCATCGTCGGCAACGCCGCCCAGCCAGCGCATGACTGCAGGCGTGTTGGTCGCCGCCCAGAACGGCCCCCAGTCCTCCTCGCGCCAGTCGCGCAGGACCAGCCGGTCGGTTTCGTGCCGGAACTCAGCCATTCAGCAGTCGGGCTGCCAGCGGCGCGTGATAAGTCAGCACGCCCGAACAGCCGGCGCGCTTGAAGGCGACGAGCTTTTCCATGAGCAGCGCCTCGCGGTCGCCGACACCGGCTGCCGCGCCCGCTTCGATCAGCGCGTATTCGCCGCTGACCTGGTAGGCGAAGACGGGCACGCCGAACTGCTGCTTCGCGCGCCAGATCACGTCGAGATAGGCAAGCCCCGGCTTGACCATGATGCTGTCCGCACCTTCGGCGATGTCGAGCGCGATTTCGCGCAGGGCCTCGTCGCCGTTGGCAGGATCCATCTGGTAGCTTTTCTTGTCGCCCTTGAGCAGGCCGCCGGACCCCACGGCGTCACGGAACGGGCCGTAGAAGGCCGAGGCGTATTTCGCCGCGTAACTCATGATCTGGACGTTGGGATGGCCGTTCATTTCTAGCGCCATGCGGATCGCCTTCACGCGGCCGTCCATCATGTCGGAGGGCGCAACAATATCGGCCCCGGCTTCGGCCTGCGTGACCGCCTGGTCGACCAGCACCGCGACAGTGTCGTCGTTGAGGACATAGCCATTCGCATCGATCAGCCCGTCCTGCCCGTGGCTTGTATAGGGGTCGAGCGCGACATCGGTGAGGATGCCGATATCGCCGCCGCAGGCATCGCGCACTGCCTTGATCGCCCGGCACATGAGATTGTCCGGGTTGAGCGCTTCGGCCCCGTCGTCGCTACGCTTGCCCTGCGGCGTGTTCGGGAACAGCGCGATACAGGGAATGCCGAGTTCGACCGCTTCCCGCGCGCGTTTCGCAATCCCGTCGATCGACCAGCGCGAAACGCCCGGCAGGCTCGCGACAGGCTCTTCCACCCCCGTGCCTTCGGTGACGAAGAGCGGCCAGATGAGATCGGCCGGGGTCAGCACCGTTTCGCGGTGCATCCTGCGGCTCCAGTCGTGGGCGCGAGTGCGGCGCATCCGCGTGGCGGGATAGGAAGCGTTGGTCATGATGCGCACCGTCTGCCGCAATCGCGGCGGCGGCGCAATCTCAGCCGACCGTCTTGGGCGCGTCGAGCTTGTCGATTTCGCGCAGGGGCGTTTCGCTGGCGATTTCCTCGGCCGTGGGCGCGAGGTCTTCGAGCGCGGCGCCTGCCTCCACCGTCTTGATCCGGCGCAGCGTTTCGCGGAAGCGCTGCAGCTCTGCACCCGACAGCTGGGCGCGGGTGACGAACTTGACCGAGGCCGGGTTCACCGCGCGGCCGCTGCGGTACATTTCGTAATGGAGGTGGGCACCGGTCGACAGGCCAGTCGAGCCGACATAGCCGATGACCTGCCCGCGCCGCACCGATTGCCCGCGGTTCACCGCAATGCGGCTCATGTGGCAGTAACGCGTGTCGATCCCGCCTGCATGGCGCAGGCGCACCGCATTGCCGCAGCCGCCCATGCGGCCCGCACCGGTCACCTGCCCGTCGGTCACGGCGACGATCGGCGTGCCGTGCCCGGCCTTGAAGTCGACGCCCGAATGCATGCGCCGATAGCCGAGGATCGGGTGGCGCCGCATGCCGAAGCTGGAGGACATGCGCCCGGGCACCGGCGCGACGAGGCCGCCGCGTTCCTCACCCACGCCCGAAGCTTCGTAGAACTGGCCGTCCTTGCCCCAGCGCATCAGCTGGATCGGCGTGCGCGAGCCGCGTTCGAGCCCGGCGAAGATCAGCTGGCCCGCCTGCCGCTCGCCTGTAGCGGCGCGGCGATGCGAGACGATGATGTCGAAGCTGTCGGTGGCGCGCACGTCGCGTTCGAGATTCACCTGCTGCGAAAGCGCCTTGAGATAGGCCTGGATCGCGCTCGATGGCGCACCGGCCGCGCGGGCGGAGCGGTAGAGGCTGTCACCCACCGTGCCGCGGATGCGCAGCGGCGTGTCGTCGACGCGGATGGCCTTCTTCGCCAGCGTCAGTTCGGCTCCCGGATCGAGACGCGAGACCGACAGTTCGAGGTCGAACCGCGCGCGGAACGTGAGGTCTTCGAGCGGGCGCGATACGCCCGGTGCAGGCCGGCGGCCCAGCGTGATGTCGATCTGCGTACCCGGTTCGAGCTCGCCGAGCGGGATGGCGCCCTGCACCATGGACAGCACCTGGCGCGCCTCGTCGCGGCCGACCCCTGCGCGCAGCAGCGTTCGCTCGAAACTGTCGGGCGAGGAAAGCGTGGCGAGCATCTGCAGCTGCGGCCGCTCGGGCGCTTCCGCCAGCGGGCGCACAAGGTTGCTCGGGCCCATGCGGCGGCCGGTATCGGCGCCGAGCGCCAGCGGCAGGATCGCCTGGCTGTGGTATTCGTCGAGCACCGGCTTGTCGTCGGGCAGCGGCGAGGCCGCCTCGAGCGGGGCGAAGTCGGGCCAGAAAGCCAGCGCGACCACCGACAGGCCGACGAATGTGCCAAGACCGCGGAACCAGCGCTTCGATCCGATGTCGGCGCCGAGATCCGGCGCGATGTCGAGCGTTTCAATCCGCGCGAACAGCTGGTCGCGAAGCGTGCCAAGCGAAAAACGGGAAGTGGAAGACGTCGCCTGTGCGCCGGGCATGGCGATTGCGGCCGCCCCTGCGGAGCCGCCAGCAAGCATCGATACCGATTGCGGTCCCTCGTCCTCGTCGGACTCGTACACCTGAAACCCTCCGTCGCGAGCGCATGGCAGCGCCCAGCCCGTGCATTCGTAAAGCGACCTAATCCATGGCGGAATCAAGGTAAAGATCGCCTTAACCGCGACGTCTTTTCGTCGGGAATGCGGTCAATTGCGCGTATCGGGCGACGGGCGGTTGCGCATGGCGGGGGGCGCTGCCACCTAGGCATGCGTGAACGACGCCCCGATCAAGGCGGTCCTCGGGCCCACCAATACCGGCAAGACCCACCTCGCCATCGAGCGCATGTGCGCGCATTCGAGCGGTGCGATCGGTTTCCCGCTGCGCCTGCTCGCCCGCGAGGTCTACGACCGGGTCGTGGCGATCAAGGGCGAGAAGTCGGTCGCGCTCATCACCGGCGAACAGCGGATCGAGCCGCCCGAGGCGCGCTATCTGTGCTGCACGGCGGAGGCGATGCCGCGCGATGCGGGCGAGCGGGCCTTCGTCGCGCTGGACGAGGCGCAATTGTCGGCCGACCGTGAGCGGGGGCATGTTTTCACAGACCGCCTGCTCAATGCGCGGGGACGTGAGGAAACCATGATCCTCGGCGCAGCCACGCTGGAGCCGATGGTTCGCGCATTGGTACCCAAGGCGGAGATCTCTGCCAGGCCGCGCTTTTCCACCCTCACCCATATCGGCCCGCGCAAGCTTTCGCGCCTGCCTCCGCGCAGTGCCGTCGTCGCGTTCAGTTCCGAAGCGGTCTATGCGGTCGCCGAGATGCTGCGCCGCTTTCGCGGTGGCGCCGCCGTGGTCATGGGCGCACTTTCACCGGAAACGCGCAACAAACAGGTCGAATTGTTCCAGAATGGTGAGGTGGATTACATCGTCGCCACCGACGCCATCGGCATGGGCCTCAACCTCGACGTGAACCATGTCGCCTTTGCCGGCCTGACCAAGTTCGACGGGGTGCGCATGCGGCGGCTGCATCCCGCAGAGATGGCGCAGATCGCCGGGCGTGCAGGGCGCCACCAGCGCGACGGCACTTTCGGCACGCTTGCCGGAGCGGGCGGCAAGTTCGGCCCCTCGCCCGAATTCACCGAGGAAGAGATTTACGCGATCGAGGAGCACCGCTTCGCCCCGATCACCAAGCTGTTCTGGCGCGAGGCGGAGCCGCGGTTCGATTCGCTCGCGACGCTCATCGCCGATCTCGAGACGCCTCCGGCCCACGAAGCCTTGCGGCTCGCGCCCGAGGCAATCGACCTCGCCACGCTGAAACGGCTGGCCGAGGAGCCCTTTGCCGCCACGATCCGCAGGCACGGCAAGGTGAGGCGCTTCTGGGAAGCCTGTTCGCTGCCCGATTTCCGCCAGCGCGGGCCCGACGTGCACGCCCGCTTCGTCGCACGCCTGTGGCAGGATCTGCAGGAGGGCTATATCGGCGCGGACTACGTTGCCGCGCGGATCTCGGAACTCGACAATACAAGCGGCGACATCGATACGCTCCAGGGGCGGATCGCCGCGATTCGCAGCTGGGCCTATATCTGCCAGCGTCCCGACTGGGTGCTGGCGCGTGACGAAATGGCGTCACGGGCAAGAGGCGTGGAAGCAAAACTGTCGGATGCGCTCCATGCGCGGCTGACCGAAAGATTCGTGAACCGGAGGACGGCAATCCTGATGAAATCGCTGGGACAGGACGCGGGGCTGCTCCCCATCGCGCTGGATGCAGAAGGCGTGCTGCGCGTCGAGGACGAGGCGCTCGGCCATGTCGAAGGGTTCCGCTTCGTCGTCGACCAGGCCGCCAACCACGCCGACCGCAAGATGCTGCTGGCTGCAGCCGAGAAGGCCCTGCCGCGCATCCTGGGCGAACGCGCCGAAGCGCTCGCCGCCTCGGATATGGCGGACGTGGAATTGTCGCGCGGGGCGATCCGGTGGAAGGGCCACATGCTGGCCAAGCTCAACTCGCGTGACGGACAACTAAAGCCGGAGCTCGAGCCCGCACGCGAGCTAGCAACCTTGCCCGAGGCATCGCGCAAGACGCTGATGGCCGCGCTCGGCACCTGGCTCGACGGCAAGCTCGAACCGCTCGAACCGCTGCACCGGATGCATGTTGCCGCCACCAATCCCGATGCCGGGTCGCAGGCGCGCGCGCTGCTGCTCAACCTCATCGCCGGGCACGGTTTCGTCACCCGCGAAAAGGCAGGGCTCGAACACCTGCCCAAGGAAATGCGCCCCTTCCTGCGCAAGATCGGCGTGACTTTCGGCGCGCTCGACATCTATTCGCCGTTGCTGCTCAAGCCCGCACCGCGCCAGCTGCTCGCAGCCCTCGGCATCGACCGGCGCCCGCTGCAGGACGCGATGCTCCCGGTCATTCCGGATGCGAAGAAGCTTCCGTCGGGATACCGCCATGCCGGGACGCAGGCGATCCGGCTGGACCTGGCGGAAAAGATCTTCCGCGCCGCGCACGATGCGCGGACCAAGGCCGGCGGGAAGCGGCGCTTCGCGCTCGACCTTGCCCTGCCCATCTCGATCGGGCTGGAGGAAAAGAACGCCGAGCGCCTGCTGGGCCAGGCAGGCTTTCGCGTCCAGCGCGCCCGCCCGCTGGCCGAAGGCACCTTCGGACCGCCGCGTCCCGACCAGTGGGAATGGCGCCCCTCGGCACGGCGCAAGCAGAACCAGCGCCCAGCGCCCGCACCGGCGAAACCGCGCGAAGGCAGCGCCTTTGCCGGCCTTGCCGACCTCATGAAACAAGGCTGAGAGTGCGGATCGACCGCCTGCTGTGCTTCCTGCGCTTCGCGCGCACACGAAGCGCGGCTCAGAGGCTGGTCGAAGAGGGGCACATCCGCCGCAATGGCGAGCGCGTGACGCGTGCCAGCCGGGACATTGCCATCGGTGATGTGCTCACTCTCCCGCTGGGGAACGCGGTGCGCCTGATCGAGGTTGTGGAGTTGCCGACGCGCCGCGGTCCGCCGCGCGAAGCAGCGGCCTGCTATCGCGAACTTGACCCGGGCGGGCAAAGCGGAATAGCAGCACCTTAGCCAAAGCGAGACAGGGAATTATCGCACCATGACCTACGTCGTCACCGACGCCTGCATCAAATGCAAATACACCGATTGCGTCGAGGTCTGTCCCGTCGACTGTTTCTACGAGGGCGAGAACATGCTCGTCATCAACCCGTCGGAATGCATCGACTGCGGCGTGTGCGAACCCGAATGCCCGGCCGAGGCGATCCTGCCCGATACCGAGGACAATCTCGAGAAGTGGCTGGAGTTGAACACCAAGTATTCCGCCGAATGGCCGAACATCACCCAGAAGAAGGAACCGCCGGCCGACGCCGACGATCACAAGGGTGAAGAGGACAAGTTCGACAAGTACTTCAGCACCGAACCCGGCGAAGGCGACTGATCGCCGCCGGCGCCTTCCGGCGCAGCTGCATTCCCTGCTGACTCGAGAAGCCGGCTCCGCGCGGCTGGCAGCGATGGCCCGTGCGCAATCGGAAGATTCGATTGCCCGGGCCCGAAAGCGTCAAAGACTCGCAATAATCCACAAGCTGTGCTATATAATGCAACAACTGCGCCGGTGTGCTCCCGGCCAGATGTGAGAATCGAAAGGGCCGGAAGAGCAACCAATCCGCAAGTCGACCGTTATGCCGCATGCCTCCCCCCGGGTGCGGACAGGTCTTTTTTGCCGCTTGGCCAAGCCTTCCACCCCGAGAAAGGATTGATTCATGGCGAGCAAGGCTGATGCCTTCGACGTTGGCGACTACGTTGTCTATCCCAAGCACGGCGTTGGCCGTGTCATCGAACTGCAGAGCGAAGAAATCGCCGGCATGCAGCTCGACCTCTACGTGCTCCGCTTCGAGAAGGAACGCATGACGCTGCGCGTTCCGGTCAACAAGGTCGAATCGATCGGCATGCGCAAGCTGTCGTCGGACAAGACGCTCAAGGAAGCGATGGAAACCCTGAAGGGCAAGCCCAAGGTGAAGCGCACCATGTGGTCGCGCCGCGCCCAGGAATACGAAGCGAAGATCAATTCGGGCGAAATCGTCCTGATCGCCGAGGTGACCCGCGACCTGTTCCGCCCGGACGACCAGCCGGAACAGAGCTATTCGGAACGCCAGATCTTCGAAGCGGCATCCAGCCGTCTCGCCCGCGAACTCGCGGCGATGGAGAAGACCGACGAAGCGACCGCGCTCGAGAAGATCCTCGACGTGCTGCGCGAACATGCGCCGCAATATTACGAGAACACCGAAGAAGCCTGATCGGCCAAGGCCATTGCTGCTTCGACGAAGGGGCCGCTCCGCAAGGGGCGGCCCTTTTCGCATGGGTTGAACCCACCCTCTCGCTGTATTATATCGCCAATACGGACTAGCGGGATAGGCAGAGGGAAGGCCGCATGATGATTACCAGGATTCTCAAGGGACTCGCCCCGGTCGCAGCACTGGCGGCGGGCGCACTCCTCGCAGGTTGCGACGGGGTCAACATCCAGATCGGCGATGGCGAAGGCGTGCCGCTGGCGGAACTCGACACGAGCGGCGCCGCGCCGACCGAAATCGTCCTTGCCGCCCCCGACAACGTAATTGTCACCCACGGCGCAGCGCTCGACATCGACGTGACCGGCGACCAGGCGGCCGTGGATGCCATGCGTTTCCACATCGAAAAGGACGCGCTGGCCATCTCGCGCGCCAAGGACAGCGGCAAGGATCTCGGCCGCGCCACCGTGCGCGTCACCATGCCCAGCCTCAAGGCCATGGTCCTTGCCGGTTCGGGCACGATCGAGGCCGATCGCATGGACGATAACGCCGACGTCACGGTGGCCGGATCGGGTTCGGTCAAGGTCGCGAAGATGGACGTCAGCAGCCTCGACGTGACCATCGCCGGTTCCGGCGATTTCGAAGCGACCGGCAGCACGGACAAGCTCGACCTGACCGTTGCCGGCTCGGGCAGCAGCAAGATGGGCGGCCTCAAGGCCGGGTCCGCCGATATCTCGGTGGTCGGATCGGGCGATGCCGAATTCGATTCCGACGGCACGGTTGATGCCAGCATCGTGGGCGCGGGCAGCGTCACCGTGAACGGCAATGCGACCTGCACGGTATCGTCGGTCGGATCGGGCAAGCTGACCTGCAAGGGCGGCACCACCAAATCCAAGGCCCAGGCACCCGAACCGCCGGCAGCACCCGAGGCTCCCGAAGCACCGGAGGCTCCGGAAGGCTAATTCATCGCCTGATAAGGGAAATTCGGCTAGGCGGCGCAGTGAAAGGAATTTCGATGCGCCGCCTGGCCTTTTTTGTGCTTCCCATCGCCGCCCTGGGCACCAGCGCCTGCGTCGGCACTCTCGTCGACGTCGCGACTGCGCCGGTCCGCGTCGTCAGCAAGGGCGTCGACCTTGCCACGACCAGCCAGTCGGAAGCCGACGAGAAGCGCGGCCGCGAAATCCGTCGGCGCGAGGAACAGCTGGCCAAGCTCGAACGCCAGTACGAGAAGCAGCTCGACGAATGTGAGAAGGGCAAGCAACGGTCCTGCAGCAATGCCCGCGACACCTATGCCGAGATGCAGCAGATCCTGCCCACCATCCCGGTCGAACCCGAAGACGACTAGTTCGGAGGCGTCGCCGCCCTACGCAGGCGGTCGTTGATCGCCACGCCTACCCCTTCATGCGGAACAGGTGCGACCGCGATGCGCGGCTTGTCCGACCGCGCACCTTCGTGGAGACAGGCATAGAGGCGTGACGCCGCCTCGATCAGGTCGCCACTTGCCGACAGCGTGCAATCGCCCGCAACCGCGCCGAAGCCGATCAGGAATTCGTCCGGCTGCGCGTCTGCGGCCCCAAGGCGAACGGGCTTGCCCGGCGCGTAATGGCTCGCCAGCTGCCCCGGCGCCTCGATACCGCTGCCGTCCGGGGAAGAGTTGCGCGGCGCGACTTTGACCGGGCCCGGTCGCAGTTCTTCAAGATTGCCGTCCTCGCGTACTGCCACGATGGTCGATTCGAGTCCGGCACGACATTCGCCCGCGTCGAGCACCGCATCGATCCGTCCGTCGAGCGAGGCCAGCACATGGGCCGCGCTGGTCGGGCTGATGAAGCCGCTTCGATTGGCAGAGGGCGCAGCGACGGGCGCACCGGTTTCATTTAGGACCGCGCGCATCACCGGATGATCAGGCATGCGCAGCGCAACGGTCGGGAGGCCTGCAGTGACTGCCGCCGCAAGTCCCGCATCCTCGCGGCGCGGAAGCACGAGTGTCAGAGGTCCGGGCCAGTGCTCTTCTGCCAAGGCCTCCGCTTCGGCGCTGAATTGCGCCAGTTCCCTTGCCTGCTCGATGGTCGAGACATGGACGATCAGCGGGTTGAAGCTGGGGCGCCCTTTCGCCTCGTAAATCCGCGCCACCGCGGCGTCGCAGTCGGCCCGCGCAGCAAGGCCGTAAACCGTCTCTGTCGGCACGGCGACGAGGCCGCCCTCGCGCAGAATCGCAGCCGCGTGGGCGATGCCACCTTCGTCGGCCTGAAGCGTTTCCGTAGCGTATTTGCCGCCCATGCCCGCGCGCTATATCTGACGCTGCAGAAAGCCAAGAGGAATGCACCCGTGACCTACACTCCAGCCACCCAGGACCAGCTGCTCGCCATCCGCGTCAATGCCGGGATCGAGGAGCTGGCGAGAACCGAGAAATTCGCCGCCGCCGAGCCGGACATGGTCGAAGCCATCGTCGAGGGCGTAGGCCAGTTTGCCGCCGGCGAGTTTGCCCCGCTCAACCGTGTGGGCGATCTGGAAGGGGCAAAGCTGGAAAACGGCGTCGTGCGCCTGCCCGAGGGCTATGCCGAAGCTTACGAAGCCTATGTCGAGCAGGGCTGGAACGCGATTGCCTCGCCTGCGGAATTCGGCGGACAGGGCCTACCCTTCACACTTGCCTGCAACGTGCTCGAAAATCTCGGCACGGCGAACATGGCGTTCAACCTGCTCCCGATGCTCAGCGTGGGCGCGATCGAGGCGCTGGAGCATCACGGTTCGGAGGACCTGCAGCAGAAGTACCTGCCGAAGCTGGTGAGCGGCGAATGGTCGGGTACGATGAACCTGACCGAACCGCAGGCCGGCAGCGATGTCGGCGCGCTGCGCGCTACCGCCATGCCGATCGGGGATGGCGAGCATGCCGGCAAGTACCGGATCAAGGGCCAGAAGATCTACATCACCTGGGGCGAGCACGAACTGGCGAAGAACATCATCCACCTCGTCCTTGCGCGCCTGCCCGAGGCGCCCGAGGGCAGCCGCGGTATCTCGCTTTTTGTCGTGCCGAAATATCATGTGAATTCAGACGGTTCGCTCGGTCCGCGCAACGATGTGCGCTGCGTCAGCCTCGAACACAAGCTTGGCATCAATGCCTCGCCCACATGCGTCATGAGCTATGGCGACAATGACGAGTGCATCGGTGAACTGGTCGGCGCACCCAACCGCGGCCTCGCGGCCATGTTCACGATGATGAACAACGCGCGCATCAATGTCGGCAACCAGGGCGTCCAGATCGGCGAGCGCGCGACGCAGCAGGCGCTCGGCTATGCGCGGGACCGCGTGCAGTCGGCCCGCGCAGGCTCGCCCGACAAGAGCCCCGTGGCCATCGTGGAGCACCCCGACGTGCGCCGCATGTTGCTGCGCATGAAGGCGCTGACCGAAGGTGCCCGCGCGCTGCTTTACTACACCGCCGGACAGGTCGATCGCGGCGTTCTGGGCGATGAGGCCGCCCGGGCGCGCGGCGAGGTCCTGACCCCGCTGATCAAGGCATGGGGCACCGATATCGGAACCGAGGTCGCGAGCCTCGGGATCCAGGTCCACGGCGGCATGGGCTTCGTCGAGGAAACCGGCGCGGCCCAGCACTGGCGCGATTCGCGCATCGCCCCGATCTACGAAGGCACCAACGGCATCCAGGCCGCCGATCTCGTCACCCGCAAGCTCGGCCTCGACGGCGGACAGGCGCTGGTATCGCTGACAGCGGATATCGCGCGCGATTGCGCCGACGAACCGGCGCTGGCAGCCCTCGCCAAGGATTGCGCTGCCGTCGCCGCTTGGATGAGCGATGAAGCCAGCCTCGACGACCGTCTAGCCGGTAGCGTGCCCTTCACCACCATGCTCGCCGTGGCTGTCGCAGGCTGGCAGCTGGTGCGCCAGCTTCGCGCGGTGGAAGCGGGCGGTGCGCCGTCGCTTGCCGTCACGAAGCCTGCAAGCGTGCGCTTCTTCCTCGACCGGATCGTGCCGGAGGCTGCGGGCCTGCGGACGTCGGCCATGGCAGGCGCCGAAGCGCTCTACGCGATCGACACCGAAGCCCTGCTCGGCTGACGCAAGTCGCGCGGCGCAACTTTAGTCGGCGGTCACCTGCCGCGCATAATCGTCGCGCCCGAATGTCGCCTCCTGCCCGCGCAGTTCGCGCTGCGGTGGCAAGCGGCGGCCGGTAACCCGCTCGATCGCAGCCTGCGGCTTCGCGCCGGGCGCGCTGACGCGCCAGATGATGCCGGCGGTATCGTCGCTGACGAGGAGCGAGCCGTCGCTCGCCCATTCGACCCAGGTCGGCCGCCCGCGCGTCGTGCCGTCACCCGTCAGGAAGCCGCCGAGGACCTCGATCGGCTGCCCGGTCGGATTGCCGCGATCGTCGAAGGCGACATAGACCACGTCGTAGCCCGAGGGCGGCTTGCGGTTCCACGAACCGTGGCGTGCGATGAAAGCGCCGTTCGAGAACTTGTCGCCCAGCGCAGCCCCTTCGCGGCTGAATACGAGGCCCAGCGCAGCCACGTGGGGCCCGAGTGCATATTCGGGGGTGCGCACGTAGTTGATGTAGCTCGGATAGGGATATTTCACCCGGCGGTCGAAATTGTCGCCGAAATAGACCCAGGGCCAGCCGTACTGCGCGCCGACCGGGACATTGGTGAGATAGTCCGGCACGAGGTCGGAGCCGAGCATGTCGCGCTCGTTCACGGTGGTCCAGAGTTCGCCAGACCACGGGCTGAAGTCGAGGCCGTTGGCATTGCGCAGGCCGCCCGCAAAGACGCGGCGCCTGCCGGTCTCGAGGTTCACTTCCCAGATCAGCGCGCGACCCTCTTCGGCCTCCATGCCCTTGTCGGCGATGTTCGTATCGGAACCGACCGCGATGTAGAGGCGGTCGCCTTCGGGGTGGAGCGCAAGGTTGCGCATCCAGTGCCCGCCGGCGGGCGCCAGATCGGTGATCTTGCGCGGATCGCCGGATACGCCGTCAGCGCCCAGCTCATAAGGATAGGCCAGGACCTCGTCGTGATTGGCGACGTAGAGCGTGCCGTCGCCCCATGCGAGGCCCGAAGGTGAATCGAGCCCGTCGAGCAGCACCTTGCGCGTCTCGGCAACCCCGTCGCCATCGCCATCGCGCAGCAGCACGACCTGGTTGGGCGATTCGCCACCCGCACCGGCGCGGTTCATCAGCAAGTCCGCAATCCATGCGGTAATCCCACCCTCGTCCTTGGCAGGAGCGCGGGTCAGCGAGACGAGGATATCGCCGTTGGGCAGCGCCTGCACCGTTCGCGGGTGCTCGAGCCCCTCGGCGAAGCGGTTGACGGCCAGACCTTCTGCGGCATCCGGCGCTTCGCCCTCTGCCCAGCCCACCGGCTCGGCGATGGCGACTGTCGGGAAGGATTCCGCATCGGGTTCGTCAAGACGCGGATCGGTGCCGACCACCTCGTCGAACGGAATATCGGCCGTATCCCCGCGCGAGAGGAAATAGAACGCGATTGCAAGGATCGCGACGATGACGAGAAGGGCGATGCCCAGCTTCTTGAGAATGCTCATGATGCAGGCGATACGACAGGCCCGCCGCGCTCGCAACGCCCCTTGCAAGCGCGGCTCTTTCGCCTAGATCGCTCGACATGTTCGATTTCCGCCCCGCCCCGGATTGCCCCAAGCCCGAAGCCTATCGCCAGCTGGTCGATGCCGCCGACGCGTTGACGTCGAGTGAGCCCGACGCAGTGGCGAACATGGCGAATATCGCTGCCTTGCTGTGGGATTTCCTGCCCGACCTCAACTGGGCGGGTTTCTACCGCATGGTCGAGGGCGAACTGGTGCTCGGCCCCTTCATGGGCCGCCCGGCCTGCATCCGCATCCCGCTGGGAAGCGGCGTATGCGGGGCCGCGGCACAAAGCGGCGAAACGCAGCTGGTCGAGGATGTCCACGCCTTCCCCGGACACATCGCCTGCGATGCGATCACGAATTCGGAACTCGTCGTGCCGGTCATGCGTGACGGCGAGGTTATCGCCGTCATCGATCTCGACAGCCCCTCCAAGGCTCGCTTCGACCAGGACGACCGCGCGGGAATCGAGCGTTTGGCAGAAATCCTCGCCAGCCGGATCTGATTCTGCCCCGAAAGGGGACGCAGGTGCAGCTTTTTTGCCGGTCGTGCGTGCGGGTGATAGTTTCGCCCGTAATCGCCAATCCCCGCGTGGAGCGCCTGTCATGAACCGCACCGCCCTAGCCCTTGCCGGCCTTGCTACCATTTCCGGCGTTCCTGCCCTCGCACAGGAGGCCAAGCCGGCCGAACGGGTCATCGAGATCGAGGAGCGGGTCATGCTCCCCGCCGAAGCCGTCACTCCCCAGGGCGAACCGGTAGTTATCGAGCGGATCATCATCCGCCGCGATCCGGCCCAGGCAGGCGCGGACTGGGTGCAGCAGGACGGGACCGTCCACCGGTTCCACACCATGCCTGCAAATACCGTACGTTCAATGACTTATGTTCCATCTGGCGGTGCCGGCGCCTTCCCGGTTCCGCCAGGTGGACGCATCGTCCAGTTCGATCGCGCCGCCTGGCTTGCCGAGTGCCGCGACCGGCTCTCGACCTATGACGACGACAAGCGCGGAGAAGTTATCGGTGCGCTGGCGGGCGCTGCATTGGGCGGCGTCCTCGGCAACCGCATCGCGGGTCGCGGAAATCGCACGCTCGGCACCGTCGCCGGGGTGGTCGCAGGCGGGCTGGCCGGCGCCGCTATCGGCGATGCGGTAGAGGGCGATCCGCAACCTTCGGCCGAGGCTTATGGTGAATGCGAAGCCTATCTCGACGATTACATGGCTAGCGCACAGTCGGGCGCGCTGAGCGGGGCCCCTGCCTATTACGGACAGGAATACATGCTGGTGCCTGTCACGGTGACCGTCCCGCAAAGGGCAGTTTACCGCGAAGTAGAGGTCGAGGTCGAAACCAAGGAATAAAACGGAACGGACGTCACAGCGTCCGTTCCGGTTCAGATATCGCCGCCGGTCAGGCGCTGGCAGATAAGGTCCAGCTGGTCGAGCGTGCGATAGCGGATCGTCACCGTACCGGTATTCGGCGTCCCGTCGGTCCTGATCTGCACCGGCAGTCCGAGAAATTCCTCCAGATGCCCCTGCACTGCCGCGATATCGGCATCGGTTTCGGCTTCGGGAACGCTGGGACGTGACTTGCGCGGTTTGGCAGAAGCCCCGCCCTTGCGCGCCAGTTTCTCGACTTCGCGGACCGAAAGACCTTCCTTCACTGCGCGCGAGGCGAGTTCCGACGCACCCTCGTTGCCGATTAGCGCGCGGGCATGGCCCATGGAAAGCCTGCCGTTCGCAAGCAGGGCGAGGACGTCTTCCGGAAGAGCCAGCAGGCGCTGGAGATTGGCGACGTGGCTGCGCGACTTGTCGACGAGGCCAGCGATTTCCGCCTGGGTCATCCCCTCGTCATCGGCAAGCTTCTGATATGCCCGCGCTTCTTCCAGCGGATTGAGATCTTCGCGCTGGAGGTTTTCGATCAGCGCCAGCGCCAGAACCTCGCGCTGGTCGAGATCGCGGATAATGGCGGGTATCTGGTGGAGCCTTGCGCGCTGCGCCGCGCGCCAGCGACGTTCGCCGGCAACGAGGCGATAACGCCCTCCGCTTCGCGGCGTGACGATGATGGGCTGGATAACGCCGCGCTGGGCGATCGAGGCGGCAAGCTCGTCCAGCGCATCGCTGTCGAAATGGGTACGCGGCTGCCCGGGCAGCGGCTCGATATCCGCAACCGGAATACTGGCGAGCCCGGATGTGGCTTGAGCAGGCGTCGAACCGGTTAAATCACTGCTTTCGCTCGAGGAATTGACTAGCGGCTCTTCGCGCTGGACCTCGCCCAGAAGCGCGCCGAGGCCACGGCCAAGTTTCTTCTTGCGGTCGATAGCTTGGCTCATGCGGCCTTCCTTCTTTCGGGCAGGCGTCCGATCAGCTCGCGCGCCAATCCGATGTAGGCGCGGCTGCCGGGACAATTGTGGTCGTAGACGAGCGCGGGCATCCCATGGCTCGGCGCTTCCGACAGGCGGACATTGCGCGGAATGACGTTTTCGAAAACCAGATTGCCGAGACAATCGCGAACATCGTCCGCCACCTGGTCGGTCAGGCGGTTGCGACGGTCGAACATCGTCAGCGCAACGCCGACAATGCCGAGATCGGGATTGAATCGCTGCTGTACCCGCTCCACCGTCTGCAAAAGCTGGCTGAGGCCTTCCAGGGCGAAAAATTCGCACTGCAGGGGCACAAGCAGCGTGTCCGCCGCGCCCAAGGCATTCAGCGTCAACAGGCCCAGCGAAGGCGGGCAATCGATGAAACAGATGTCGTATCCGGCGAAACCACCCTTCCCGGCCTGGGCCAAGGCCTTGGACAGGCGCGCGGTGCGATCTTCCACCGAGACGAGTTCAACCTCGGCACCGGACAGGTCCTGGGTTGCCGGCACGATATCCAGCCCCGGAATTTCCGTCGGCTGGGCGCACTGCGCCAGCGAGGCCTCTTCTAGAAGCAGGTCATAACTTGTGTATTCGCGCGCCGAACCCTCGATCCCCATCCCCGTCGAAGCGTTTCCTTGCGGGTCCAGGTCGATGAGCAGGGTTTTCCAGCCGGTGGCAGCCATCGCAGTTGCGATATTGATGGCGGTTGTGGTTTTGCCCACCCCGCCCTTCTGGTTGGCAATTGCGACGGTAATCATTGCTTTTCCCTCACTTTGCCCCTGCCAAGGACGATCCCAGCCTCGCTATCCGTAACAGATTGTTCCACGTGGAACATGTTTCGGAGCGTTTTTGGAAGTTCCTGCACTTCCTGCGCTGCCGACCGGCCCTTGGGCAACACCCAATGCGTCCGCTCTGTGGAGAAGCGTGCGGATAACCGGAGGAGTTTCGGCAGCGGAGCGAAGGCTCGTGCTGAAATCACGCCTGCCGGAAAACTTTCGACCAGTTCCAAGCGGCCGCCTTCGGTGCGACAGTTCGCAAGACCCAGTTCGTTGATCATCCGCTCAAGCCAGGCGACTCGCAATTTGCGCGATTCGACGAGAACAACTTCCAGGTCAGGGCAGAGGGCTGCGATGACCAGCCCCGGAAGGCCCGCCCCCGTCCCAAGGTCCAGCCACGGTCCCGATGTTTCACGTGGAACATGGTCGAGAAGCTGGGCCGAATCGGCAAAGTGCCGCGACCACATGCTGTCGAGCGAGGCCTTTGCCACGAGGTTCTGGCGCTCGTTTTCCTGCGCAAGTGCGTCACCGAGACGTTCCAGCCGCTCGATTGCCGCTGCGTCAGCGAAGCGCGCAACAAATTCTCGAGCCTCGGATTCGCCGCGGATTATCATGCCGCAACCCCCTGTGCCCGCTTCACATGCACGAGCAGTGCCGCAAGCGCAGATGGAGTAACGCCGGGCACGCGGCCCGCCGCGGCGAGAGAGGCAGGACGAGCCGCCGACAGTCGCTCGACCATTTCGTTGGAAAGTCCCGGAACCGCGGCATAGGTGAAGCTGTCAGGAATGCGCAGATTTTCACCCGCCCGCAGTTCGCGCAGCTCCGCATCCTGCCGCTCCAGATAGGGCGCATAGAAGGCGTCTTCCGCCATCTCTATGGCGAGCGGATCGGCCGGATCCAGGCCCTCAACAAGATCGGCGAGGCTGCCGATTGAAACGTGACCGCCGCGAAGCCATTCGGCTGCTGGACGGGTCCCCATGTCGAGACGCACCGTGCTGCCTTCATCCGTCAGCGCGCGCGCAGATATCGGGGTGTCGAGCAAATTCTGGATGACATGCTGGCGCTCGCCACGGCGGGCAAACCATTCACGGCGCTCCTCCCCGATAAGACCTGCGGTAAGCCCGAGTGGGGTAAGGCGTGTGTCTGCGTTGGCAGCGCGTAGCCGCAAGCGATACTCCGCGCGCGCGGTGAGCATGCGATAGGGTTCGGTGACGCCCTGAAGCGTGAGATCGTCGACCATCACCGCGATGTAGGAATTCGAGCGGTCCAACTTGGCACTCTCACGTCCAAGAACGGCAGCTGCCGCCTCCATGCCGGCCACCAGTCCCTGCGCGGCGGCCTCTTCGTATCCCGTGGTCCCGTTAATCTGCCCCGCGCAGTAGAGGCCGGGCATGTCCCGAACCTCCAGCGTGGAGCGGAGGGCGCGCGGGTCAATATGGTCGTACTCGACCGCATAGCCCGGAACCTCCATCTCAACCCGCTCGAGGCCTTCCATGGCGCGAAGCATGCCGAGTTGCACATCGGTCGGAAGCGATGTGCTGATACCATTGGGATAGACTAGGTGCGTCGATAGCCCTTCCGGTTCCAAGAAGACCTGGTGGCCATCCCTGTCGCCGAATCGGTGGATCTTGTCCTCGATGGAAGGGCAATAGCGCGGCCCCGCCGCACCGATTGCACCGGAAAACAGCGGCGAACGGTCGAGATTGGCCCGGATGAGGTCGTGTGCCCGTTCATTGGTGCGCGTGATCGCACAGAACACCTGCGGATTGACCCTCCCTTCCGAAAGGGACGACATCGTCCACATCTCGCCATCGGACGGCTGCTCTTCCAGCCGCGCCCAGTCGATCGTGCGCCCGTCGAGACGTGGCGGGGTGCCGGTCTTGAGGCGAGCCATCGGCAAGGCAGCATCGCGCAATTGGGCGGCAAGGCGATGGGCAGCGTTCTCGCCGATCCGTCCGCCTTCGAACCGTTCCTCGCCGCGAAACAGCGTGCCTCCCAGGAAAGTCCCGGTGCAGAGAATAACTGCAGCACTTTCCAGCGCAGACCCGTCGGCAAGTTCGAGACCGGTGACGCGGCCATTCGAGAGCCTCAGAGCCGCAGCCTCGCCCTCGACAAGGGTAAGGTTATCCTGCCGCGCCACGATGTCCTGCACCCCCGCATGGAAAAGTCGGCGGTCGGCCTGGATACGCGGCCCCCAAACGGCGCTTCCCTTCGAGCGGTTGAGCATCCTGTAATGGATTGCCGCTGCGTCGGCAGCACGCCCGATCACCCCGTCAAGCGCATCGACCTCGCGGACGAGGTGGCCCTTGCCTAGTCCGCCAATCGCGGGGTTGCAGCTCATCGCGCCGATCTTGGACAGGTCGAAACTCACCAACGCGGTGCGTGCGCCCATGCGCGCCGAGGCACAGGCGGCCTCGACGCCGGCATGGCCGCCGCCGATAACGATGACTTCGAAGGACTGCATGGTAGGGCCGATAATTGCCTTTGTGCGCAGCGTCAAAGGCGAAGATGTTCCACGTGAAACACTACTTCCCGATGCAGAAGCGGCCGAACAGGGCATCGAGCACATCTTCTGTCGAATGCCGGCCGAGCAAGCGGTCAAGCGAACGCCGCGCAATTCGCAATCTTTCGCCGATCAGCAGGAGGTCCTCGTCCGCCGAAATGCCTCCGATTGCATCATGGGCATCCGAAAGCGATTCCGCCTGTCTTTGGTTGAATGCGGCAAGGCCGGGCTTGGGAAGCAATTGGCGAGCACGCTGGACCAGGTCTGCGATCAGTGCCTCGACACCCTCGCCCGTCTGCGCCGATACGTAATGCGCAGCATTCGACTTGGCCGCCCCTTCAATATCGCTCTTGGACGAAATCTCGAGCGACCCGGCCGGCCCCTGCCCCTCATCGCCCAGCCACAGGATGATATCCGAGCGATCGAGTTCACGCCTTGCGCGGTCTATGCCGATACTTTCGATGGAGCCGGCACCACTTTCCCGTAATCCAGCTGTATCGACGAGGATGAACGGCACCCCTCCGAAGGCGACCGGACGCTCGATCACGTCGCGGGTCGTTCCCGCCTCTTCCGAGACGATAGCTGCTCCCTCGTCAAGCAAAGCGTTGAAAAGCGAAGATTTGCCAGCATTGGGCGGGCCGGCAAAAACCACCCTGATCCCGTCGCGCAGGCGCTCTGCACGGGGGGCATCGAGGGCTGCGCGCCAATCGGCTGCCAGCGATGCCGCCGCATCGGTGAATTCGGGCGGAAGCGCCTCCACATCGCCCTCGTCCGAGAAATCGAGCGCGGCCTCGACCTGGGCGGAAAGGCCCAGCAGGCGATCGCGCCAGCCTTCGACCTGTCGGGAAAGCTGCCCCCCCGCCGACGCCTCCGCCGCGCGGCGCTGCAATTCGGTTTCCGCGGCCAGGAGATCGGCAAGACCTTCGGCCTCCGCCAGATCGACCACCCCATTGGCGAAGGCGCGCCTCGTAAACTCGCCCGGGTCCGCGCGGCGCAAGCCCTCCATCGCGCCAAGCGCGCGTTCGATCGCCGCAACGACTGCCCTGCCCCCGTGACAGTGGATTTCGGCAAGGTCCTCGCCTGTCGCGGTTCGAGGGCCGTCGAAAAACAGGACCAGCGCCCTGTCGAGCACTCCGCCCTCGCCGTCCTTCAGCGTGCGCAACGAGGTGGTACGCGGAGCAGGTAGGCTTCCCGCTAGGCGTTCAAGCGCCCCCGCCGCAGCCGGGCCGCTGATGCGGATCACGCCGATGGCGGCGGGCGGCGACCCGCTGGAGAGCGCGAATATCGTGTCGGTCACTGGCGGCGCTGGACTCAGTCGTCGGACGGCTTATCCGCCTTGGAGGAAGTGCGCGCGGCATTGGCGCCTTCCATGAAGCTCTGGAACAGCTTGAAGCCGGCCTGGCCCATGGGAGCGAGCTGCTTGGCATATTCCTGCAGCTGGTCAGTGTTGGACACGCCCTTCATCGCCTTCGACATCATGTCGACATAGACAGCGTTCGCCTTCCCCACGTCGGGCAGGCCCATGAAGGTCCGCGCCTCCTCCGGCGTGCAGTCGATTTCGATATGGACCTTCATCGCGTTTCCTCCGTTGAGTGCTGGAGCGCACTTCTGGTGTCTGACACTATCTGGGTTTGCCAGCCCCGCACCGCAAGCGCTAGGCCTGCAATCGATCAAGGGAGAGAATATGCAATGAGCGAGATGGTCAGCATTTCCACACTGGACGGCGAGAACAGCTTCAACGCCTATGTCGCGCGCCCGCAAGGCACCCCGCGTGCCGCCATCGTGGTCATCCAGGAAATCTTCGGCGTGAATGCCGGCATCCGTCGCAAGTGCGACAAGCTGGCCGAAGATGGCTACCTCGCCGTGGCTCCCGACCTTTTCTGGCAGTTCGAGGATGGTATCGAGCTCGATCCCGATATTGAGGCGGAAATGGGCAAGGCTTTGGATTTATTCGGCAAATTCGACCAGGATCAGGGCGTCCGCGATATCGAGGCGGCAATCAAGTATGCGCGTTCACAGGGCTGCGCCAAGGTCGGCGCGGTCGGCTACTGCCTCGGCGGACGGCTTGCCTACATGACCGCGGCGCGCACCGACAGCGATGCCTCGGTCGGCTATTACGCGGTCGGGATCGACAATCTGCTGCGCGAAAAGCACGCCATCGCCAATCCGCTGATGCTTCACATTCCGACCGAAGACGGCTTCGTCGACAAGGCGACGCAGAAAGCCATGCATGACGGGCTGGGCGACCATCCCAAGGTCAAGCTGCATGATTACGAAGGGCTGGATCACGGTTTCGCGACCGAATTCGGCAAGCGCCGCAGCGAAGAGGCGGCCCAGCTGGCCGATTCGCGCACCAGCGCCTTCTTTGCCGAACATCTCGGCTGAGCCGGACGCGGGGCGTGGACAGGCTTCCCTTCCGCTACATCATCCCGGTCGCCCTGTACGTGCTGGTCGGCGCGGCCTGGGTCTTCGAACCGGCGCGCTGGACCTTGTGGATCCTCCTGCCTGGCCTCCTCCTCGCAATATGGGATTTTGCACAGGAAAAACATACTCTTAGGAGAAATTACCCGCTCGTCGCCCGGATCAGATGGGTAATGGAAGACCTGCGCCCCTTTGCGCAATCCTATATCGTGGAAGACGATCTGGAGGGGCGCCCCTTCAGCCACCAGGCGCGCGCCCTGGTCTATGCGCGGGCCAAGGGCGATCTCGATTCGCATCCGATGGGCACCGAACTCGACGTCTATTCAGACGAATACGAGTGGGTGGGACATTCTATTGCCCCGTCGCGCGACACACCCGAGGAATGGCGGGTCACCGTGGGTGAGAAGACCTGCGCGAAACCCTATTCCTCCTCGCTGCTCAATATCTCGGCGATGAGCTTCGGTTCGCTGTCTGCGAAAGCGATCGAGGCCCTCAATGCCGGAGCGAAACTCGGCAATTTCGCGCATAACACCGGCGAAGGATCGATCAGCAAGTACCACCGCGAACCGGGCGGCGACCTTATCTGGGAGCTGGGCAGCGGCTATTTCGGCGCGCGCGCAAAGGATGGCCGCTTTGATCCCGAGCAGTTCCGCGACAATGCCGCAAGCGATCAGGTCAAGATGATCGAATTGAAGCTGAGCCAGGGCGCCAAGCCCGGCCACGGCGGCGTGTTGCCCGGCGTAAAGGTCACGCCCGAAATCGCCGAGGCGCGCGGCGTACCTGTCGGCGAGACTGTCACTTCGCCGGCAGCCCATCCCGAATTCGATACGCCGATCGAACTGCTGGAATTCGTGACGCGCCTGCGCGACCTGTCAGGCGGCAAGCCCACCGGCATCAAGCTGTGCGTCGGCCAGCCACACGAGATTTTCGCCATCGGCAAGGCCATGATCGAAACCGGAATGCATCCCGATTTCGTCACGGTGGACGGTGCCGAAGGCGGTACGGGAGCTGCCCCGCTCGAACTGAGCAATTCGGTCGGCATGCCGCTGCGCGAAGGGCAGATTTTCGTGCGCAACATGCTGGTCGGTACAGAATTTCGCGACAAGGTGAAGATTGCGACCTCCGGCAAGATCCATTCGGGCGCCCAGATGGCCAAGAGCTTCGCCCTGGGTGCGGACTGGTGCAATGCCGCGCGGCCCTTCATGTTCTCGCTCGGCTGCGTCCAGTCGATGAACTGCCACAAGGGCACCTGCCCCACCGGCATTGCCACGCAGGATGCCTGGCGCCAGCGCGGCCTGGTGGTCGAGGACAAGGCGCCGCGCGTCGCCCGTTTCCAGCGCCAGACGCTGCACGCGCTGAAGGAAATCACCATCGCCATGGGCCTCGACAATCCCTGGCAGATGCAGCCGATGGATATGCGCGAGCGCATCAACGGCGCGCGCTCGGACGCGTTCGACAAGATCTACTATTTCGCGGAACCTGGCGTATTGCTGGACAAGCCGTCCTCGACCCCCCTCGCCCGCCACTGGGAAGCGGCGCGGGCCAACAGTTTCAGGAGACATTGATGAGTGCGAAACAAGGCCTCGCGCGCTGGCACAAGGTTATCGAGAACGGGTCCGATCCGGCCGAGCTAGCAGCGATCATGCGGCCCGATGCGGTGTTCCATTCGCCGGTCGTCCATACGCCGCAGGAAGGGCGCGATATCGTCGTCGCCTATCTGTCTGCCGCGGGCCAGACGCTGGGTAACGACAGCTTCACCTATGTCCGCGAACTGGTGGACGGAGAGAACGCCATGCTCGAATTCACCACCGAGATGGACGGCATCAAGGTCAACGGCATCGACCTCATCCGTTTCGACGAGGAAGGCCTGATTGCCGATTTCAAGGTCATGGTCCGCCCGCTCAAGGCGGTGAACAAGGTCTGGGAAATGATGGCCGCCCAGCTCGAAAGGCAAAAGGCCGGCTGAAACAGCACCTGCGGCTCAAGCGCGCAGGAAATCCTCGACCAGCCCTAGCACCAGGTTACCGTCCGGTTTTCCGGCCAGTTCCTCGCGCAGCTGGTCGATGGCTGGCGGACCGGTGAAGTTGATCAGCCGCTTCATCGCCCAGTCGGGAAACCAGGGTTCCTGCGCCCCTTCGTCATAGACGATGACCAGGTCGGCATGGCGGGGATCACGCTCGATCTCGGCGAGGAGGCCTTCGACTTCCAGCGGCGGCCCTTCGAGGAATTGCAGGAACCGTTCGCCATCGTGCAGCAGGAAACCGGTGATCCCGCGCGCAGGATTGCGGCGGTTGGAGGTGTCGATGATGTTGAACACCTCGGCGGTGGCAACACCTGCAGCGATGGTGCTGCGATAGACAATCCTCTTCACAAGCCCCCCACCCGGCAGGGCTTTCCTGCCGGGCGCCCCTTTTCCTTACTGGTTCATATTGGCGAAGAAGTCCTCGTTGGTCTTGGAATCCTTCATCTTGTCGAGCAGGAATTCCATCGCGTCGACCGTGCCCATCTGCATGAGGATACGGCGCAGGACCCACATCTTCGACAGCTTGTCCTTCTCAACCAGCAGCTCTTCCTTGCGGGTGCCGGACTTGCCGACATCCAGCGCCGGGAAGATGCGCTTGTCCGCAACCTTGCGGTCGAGGACGATTTCCGAGTTACCGGTACCCTTGAATTCTTCGAAGATGACTTCGTCCATGCGACTGCCGGTATCGATCAGCGCGGTGGCGATGATGGACAGCGAACCGCCTTCCTCGATGTTGCGCGCTGCACCGAAGAAGCGCTTCGGGCGCTGCAGTGCATTGGCGTCGACACCGCCGGTCAGCACCTTGCCCGAGCTGGGCACCACGGTGTTGTAGGCGCGGCCGAGACGCGTGATCGAGTCGAGCAGGATGACGACGTCGTGCTTGTGCTCGACGAGACGCTTGGCCTTTTCGATGACCATTTCGGCGACCTGCACGTGGCGGTTGGCCGGCTCGTCGAAGGTCGAGGAGATGACCTCGCCCTTCACGCTGCGCTGCATGTCGGTGACTTCTTCCGGACGCTCGTCGACGAGCAGGACCAGCAGAAAGACTTCCGGGTGGTTGTCGGTGATCGCCTTGGCGATGTTCTGCAGCAGCACGGTCTTACCGGTGCGCGGCGGTGCGACGATCAGCGCGCGCTGGCCCTTGCCCTGCGGCGAGATGATGTCGATCACGCGGGCCGACTTGTCCTTGACCGTTGGATCGAGCGTGTCGAGCGTCAGCTTCTCTTCGGGATAGAGGGGCGTGAGGTTGTCGAAATTGGTGCGGTGACGCACCGCATCCGGATCGTCGAAATTGACCTGGTAGAGCTTGGTCAGGGCGAAATAGCGCTCGCCCTCCTTGGGGGCGCGGATTTCGCCTTCGACGGTATCGCCCGTGCGCAGGCCCCATTTGCGGACCTGGTTGGGCGAGACGTAGATATCGTCGGGACCGGCAAGGTAGTTTGCCTCGGGGCTGCGCAGGAAGCCGAAGCCGTCCTGCAGCACCTCGATGGTGCCGATACCCATGATTTTTTCTTCGTATTCTTCGTCTTCGGCGAGCTCACGAAGGATGCAGAACATCAGGTCCTGCCGGCGCATGGTCGATGCGCCTTCAACGCCCAGTTCCTCGGCCATTGCCACGAGGTCTGCGGGCGTTTTCGCTTTCAAGTCTTTGAGATGCATAAATTTTACTCGATAAATCTGGAAATGGCCGGCGGGTCGGTGTGGGCTTGGGGAAAGCGGACCCGGCGCCATCAGTCATGCGGTGCCATTTGCCGGTGATGGGTGTGAAATAGGACTGCGTCCGCGCGCCGTCAATCGGCAAACGCGGCTACCGGACCCCCGCTCAGAACGGCCGGACGACCACCAGCACGACGATGAAGGCGAGCAGAATGCCCGGCACCTCGCCATAGACGCGCAGCTGCTTCTCGGTAAGCGGACGTTCCCCGCGGGCCATTGCCTTGGACCGGGCGACCATTATGCCGTGATAGCCGGTCAGCACGATCACGAGCAGCAGCTTTGCATGGAACCAGCCAAGGCTGAACGCGCCGCTCTGCATGGCCAGCAGCAGGCCGAGCACCCAGACCACGATCAGGCTGGGGGTGAGGATGATCTTGCGCAGCAGGCCCATGCGCTTCGCCCACAGCGCCTCTTCTTCCGATCCGGCCGCGGCATCGTGACAGTAGATCATCTGGCGCGGCAGCATGAACAGGCCTGCCATCCAGAAGACCATGAAAATGATGTGCCCGGACTTGAGCCAGAGATAGGTCATCGCAAGAACGTCCTGCATGGGTTCGATCTAGTCATTGCGCGGCGCTTCGTCACCCCTGCCAGCCGCGCACGGTGGCAATCAGCCGCTCGACGTTTTCGATCGGCGTGCGCCGGTCGATCCCGTGGCCGAGGTTGAAGACATGGGGGCGGTCCGAAAAAGCCTCGAGGATTGCCTTGATGCGCCCTTCGAGGGCCTGACTACCCGAAAGCAGCAAAAGCGGGTCCAGATTGCCCTGTACGGCCATTCCGGCAGGCAATTCGCGCGCGACCCACAGCGGATCGAGCGTTTCGTCCACGCCGACCGCCTTCACGCCCGTCTCGCGGGCATAGGCGGGCAGCTTCTCGCCCGAACCCTTGGGGAAGCCGATCACCGGCGTGTCGGGATGGCGCTGTGCCAGTGCAGCAACGATCGCGGCATTGGGCGCGATGACCCAGCGTTCGAACTCGTCGGGCGCAAGGCTGCCGGCCCAGGAATCGAACAACTGCACCGCTTCGGCACCCGCCTCGATCTGGCCGGAAAGATATTCGACCGTTTCGCCGACGATGGCATCGATGATCGCCTGCAGCTTGCCCGGATCGCGATAGGCGAGCGCGCGGGCATCGTGCTGGTCGCGGCTGCCCTCGCCTGCGACCATGTAGGTGGCGACGGTCCAGGGACTTCCGGCAAAGCCCAGCATGGTGACGCCTTCAGGCAGGCGCTGACGGCAAAGGCGCACGGTCTGGTAGATCGGCTCGTAGCGCGAATGGTCGACCTTCAGCCCTTCGAGCGCGGCATCGACCAGCGGCGGCGAGAGCTTGGGACCTTCGCCGGCGAGGAATTCGAGATGCTGGCCCATGGCGTGCGGCACGATCAGGATATCGGAGAACAGGATCGCCCCGTCGAAGCCGAACCGGTCGATCGGCTGGAGCGTGATCTCGCACGCCGCCTCGCTGTCATAGGCCATGGCGAGGAAGCCGCCCTTCTCGGCGCGCAGGGCGCGGTATTCGGGAAGGTACCGACCAGCCTGGCGCATGAGCCAGAGCGGCACCTTGTCCGCGCGCTTGCCGTTCAAAGTGTCGAGCAGGAGGCCGGGCATCGAGAGAGAGTCCAATCCAATAAAAATGATTATTATAAGAGTTGAAGGAGTCTGTTGGCCCTGTGGATAATGGGCATAGCGGCCCCCTGCCTCATTTCTCCAGCAAGGGAAAGGGCGAGGGGCGGATTGCGACTCGGCAGATGGCTTGAGTCGAGTCAAACTTATCCCTGCTGTCCCCAGCCTGCGCATAAATCGGGTTTGCTGTGCGGGAATCGCCCCCGAACAGGACTCGTAGCGGGGAGGGAATTCATCCCCGAACTTGTCGGCAGACCTGTCCCGTGGTTTATCCGGCGCTTCTCCACAGGCCGAAAGTCGCAACCATAACCGACCGCATCCACCTCCACCTGCTGTCCGATTCCACCGGTGAAACGCTGGAAATGCTGGCCAAGGCCGCGCTCGCCCAGTTCGACGATGCGGATGTCGTCCGGCATTTCTGGCCGATGGTGCGCTCGCGCCAGCATCTCGACCGGATCGTGCCCGAACTCAAGGCCAATCCGGGGCTGGTCCTGTTCACGCTCGTCAATCCCGAAGCCCGCGCACGGCTGGAGGAAGTGTGCACCCAGAACGGCCTGCCCGCCGTGCCGATCCTCGACCGCGTGACCGAAGCACTGGAAAAGGCGCTGGGCCAGGAAGCGCACGGCCGGCCCGGCCGACAGCACCAGATGGACAAGGCCTATTTCGAACGTGTCGAGGCAATCCAGTTCACCATCGCCCATGACGACGGGATCGGCTGGGAAAACTGGGAAGAGGCGGACATCATCCTTGCCGGTGTGTCGCGCAGCTCCAAGACGCCGACCAGCATCTACCTCGCCAACCGCGGGTACAAGGTGGCCAACATCCCGCTGGTGGTGGAAAGCCCGCCGCCGCCCAAGCTGTTCGAACTGAAGAAGCCGCTCGTCGTGGGCCTGACAACCGCGCCCGAACGGCTGGTCCAGATCCGCCGCAACCGCCTGCTGACGCTCAACGAACAGTCGCAGACCGCCTACATCGACAACGAGCGGGTGAAATCGGAAGTCGCCTTCGCCCGCCGCATGTTCGCCGATAACGGCTGGCCGGTGATCGATGTGACGCGCCGCTCGATCGAGGAAACCGCCGCCGCGATCATCCGCCTGTGCAGCGAACGCAGCCACAAGGCGGCAGGCGAATTCGAAGGAGGCAAGGCGATATGAGTGCGATTGCAGGCGAAGGCATGATCCTCGCCTCGAACTCCGCCTCGCGCAAGGCGATGCTCGAAGCGGCAGGCGTCGCTTTCGAGGCGCGTGCTGGCGACGTGGACGAGCGCGCTCTCGAAGCGGAAATGGAGGGTGCGGAACCGGCCGAAATCGCGCAGGCGCTGGCTGCTGCGAAGGCAACTGCCGTGCAGGCAAGTGGCCTCGTTCTCGGCAGCGATTCCCTGGTCGAGGTCGAGGGGCGGCGGTTCGACAAGCCGGCGACGCGCGAACAGGCGGCAGAACACCTGCGCTTCTTCTCGGGCAAGGTCATGACGCTGCACAGCGCCGCCGCGCTGGCGCGGGACGGGCGCATCGTGTGGATGGGATCGGACTTCGCCCGGCTGAAGGTCCGCCAGCTCTCCGAGGAATTCATCGAGGCCTATCTCGATGCCGAATGGCCCAAGGTTTCCTATTGCGTCGGCGTGTTCCGGATCGAAGGGCCCGGCGTCCAATTGTTCGAAAGCATCATGGGCGACCAGTTCACCGTGCTCGGTATGCCCTTGCTGCAAGTGCTCGGCGCGCTGCGCGAGGAAGGTGCCTTGCCCTCGTGACGATTTATGCGGAAGTCATCGGCGATCCCATCGCGCAGTCTAAGTCGCCCGCGATCCACGGGTTCTGGATCGCCAAGCTCGGCCTCGATGCGGATTATCGTGCGCACCACGTGACCGCCGACGATCTCGCCGCCTATCTGGAAGAACGGCGGGGCGATCCCGACTGGCGCGGCTGCAATGTCACCATGCCGCACAAGCAGGCGGTCATTCCGATGCTCGACCGGCTCGAACCGCTCGCCCGCCGTGTCGGTGCGGTGAATACCATCGTCCGGGCACCGGACGGCGCACTGGTGGGACGCAACACCGATGTGGCCGGCTTTCTCGAGCCGCTGCGCGAACGCCTCAAGGCCACGCATTATTTCCGGATGGCCCGGATCCTCGGCACGGGCGGCGCGGCGCGGGCAATCGTTGCGGGACTGGCAGACGAAGGTTTCACCCTCGTTCTTGTCGGGCGCGATACGGGCAAAGCGGAGGCTCTGCTTGGCGAACTCGATCCGGGAGGCGAACACCATGTCGCCCCGCTCGACCATTTCGCCAAAGCCACCGACTTTGCCTTCGACGATCGGGAAGGCTGCTGCGACCTGGTCATCAACGCCTCCCCGCTCGGCATGCGCTGCCAGCCGCCGCTCGAATTCGACTGGAGCCATGCGCCCCCCGGTTCCGTTGCCTACGATATCGTGACCGATCCGGTCGAAACGGAATTCCTCCGGCAGGCGCGGTCGGCAGGTTTCGAAACCATCGACGGTCTCGCCATGTTGATCGGGCAAGCCGCGGCTGCCTTCACCCATTTCTTCGGCGTCGAACCCCCGCGCGAACACGATGCCGAACTGCGCGAAAGGCTGATGGCATGACCCGCCCCCTCATCGTCGGGCTGACCGGCTCCATCGGCATGGGCAAATCCACCGTTGCCGCCATGTTCGAGCGCGCCGGTGTGCCGGTCTTCGATGCCGACAGGGAGGTGCGCGCCATGCAGGGCCCGGGCGGCGAACTGGTCGATGCGATCGAGCGAGAATTTCCCGGCAGCACCGATGCCGAGGGCGTGCTGCGTGACCGGTTGGGCCAGCAGGTTTTTGCCGACCCGCAAGCGCTCGCCCGGCTCGAGGGAATCGTGCATCCTGCCGTCGCCGAAAAACGCGGGGCTTTCCTGATCGAGCACGCCGGGCAGGACATGGTCGTTTTCGACATCCCGCTCCTGTTCGAAAAGGGCGGATCGGAGGCTGTGGACGCGGTCGTCGTCGTCTCGGCTCCGGCCGAAGTGCAACGCCAGCGCGTGCTTGCGCGACCCGGCATGACGCCCGAAAAATTCGCCCATATCCTCTCGATCCAGGTGCCCGATATCGAGAAGCGCGAGCGTGCCGACCACGTTATCGACACCGGTACGAGCATTGCCGAAACCGAGAGGGCGGTACGCGCCCTCATCGAAAAACTGCGCCAAGAAAAGCGCGGCTAAACCTCTTGTAATCCGCCTGCGCGAGTCCGATAGTCGGGCCAATGCGCGAGATCGTCTTCGACACCGAAACCACCGGGCTGGATCCAAGGACCGGCGACCGGATGGTCGAAATAGGCTGTATCGAACTGCTCAATCTCGTGCCCACCGGCGCGACCTATCACACCTATTACAATCCGGAACGCGACATGCCCGCCGGCGCGGAAGCCGTGCACGGGCTGTCGGCCTCGTTCCTGTCGGACAAGCCGCTGTTCCGCGACATTGCGCACGAATTGCTCGACTTCATCGGCGATGCCCCGCTGGTGGCGCATAATGCCGGGTTCGACTTCGCCTTTCTCAATGCCGAACTGGCGCTGTGCGAACGCGAGGCGGTGTGCACCAGCCGCATGGTCGACACCGTGGCCATCGCCAAGAAGCGCCATCCCGGAGCCAAGCTTTCGCTCGACGCGCTGTGCACGCGATACGGCATCGATCGCAGCCACCGCGTGAAGCATGGCGCACTGCTCGACGCGGAACTGCTGGCGCAGGTCTATGTCGAGCTGAAGGGCGGCAGGCAGATCGGCCTCGAACTGGCCGCCGAGCGGGTGATTCAGGTAGAGCGCGAAGTCATTGCGGTACGCCAGGCGCCCGACCGCCCCCGGCGCGAGCCGCGGCCCCACGCGCCGAGCGAGGAAGAACTCGCGCGGCACAGGAAATTCATGTCCGGGATCGAAAACCCGCTCTGGGGATAGGTTCAAGTACCCGCCCGGTCGACACAGCCGGGCCGGGGATCGGCAGGGTGCGATAGAGGAGATACCATATGGATGTTCGCGTCTCAGGCCACCAGATCGACACCGGCGCTGCCCTGCAGAGCCATGTCGAAGACCGCATGCAAGGTATCGTCGACAAGTATTTCAACCGCGCGATCTCCTCGCATATCACGCTCGGCAAGGGGCCCGGCGGGTCGTTCACTTCCGATATCGTGACGCATGTGATGCAGGGCCTCATCCTCAAGGGCCATGCCGAGGCGCATGACGTGCACCAGGCTTTCGAACAGGCCGCCGGCAAGATCGAAAAACAGCTGCGGCGCTACAAGCGTCGTATACAGGACCGCCACGAACAGGCGCAGCACGCTATGCGCGAGGAAGAGGCTGCCTATACCATCTTCGCCGCGCCCGAACCGGACACCGAGGAGGAAATCACTGCCGACAGTCCGCCGATTATCGCCGAAACCAGCGCGATCATCCCGGAATGTTCGGTTGCCGATGCCGTGATGATGCTCGACTTGCAGAACACCAACGCCATCCTGTTCAAGAACGGGGCTACCGAAGCGCACAACATGGTCTATCGCCGCCCCGACGGCTCGATCGGCTGGGTCGAGCCCCGGTAAAGAAGGACGCAATGATGAACGAGGCGGCTACCAGCGGGGCCGAGCGGCACTGGCGCGCGCTCGAGCGGCTCTATGCCTCCGCCCCGGTGAACTCGCTGTTTGCCTCGCAGTTGGAGGTGACGGGCGAAGGCCGCGCAAGGATCGTATTCGACGTGACCGAAGCCGCCTACCACGCGGCCGGTGCCGCACACGGGACGATCTATTTCAAGATGCTCGACGATGCGGCGTTTTATGCGGCGAACACGCTCGTGACCGACCGTTTCCTGCTGACGACTTCCTTCAACCTTCATTTCACCAAGCCGGTGCGAACCGGCAAGGTGGTGGCGGAAGGACGCTGGGTTAGCGGGCGCCGCCGCGTGTTCGTGGCCGAATCGCGCCTGGTGGACGAGGAAGGCGACGAAATCGGGCGCGGAACCGGCACGTTCATGAAGTCGCGCATCCCGCTCTCCAGCCTCGCCGGATATTCGGGCTGAGGGCCGGCATGGAGGGCGCGCGCCTCCCCACCCACCTTGAAGTGACGGGCCTGATCCGGGCAGCACAGCAGCAGGGCGGCTTTGCAACGGTCCTCCGGTCCGGCGAACGCGATGCGGGAACCCTGGCGATATTAACCACCAATAGTGGCAATAATACAATGCTTTGGGAGCGCCTGCCGCGCCTCGATGGCGACCGAATCTTCGAGTGCACCAAGCAGCAAGATACGGAAAACAAAGGGGAATTCGAGGATTATCTGGCCCGCCGCATGGCCCGTGACCCCGATCTTTGGATTCTCGAACTGGATGGCCCCGAAATGGAACGCTTGGTCGCAGAGTGGGCCCGTTAACTTGACACGGTTTCAAATGAGACTATTTGGCCGCCCAGCTTCGATGCGTAGGCGGCTTGCAACGGCAATGGGGTCGGCAGGCTAGCACGCAGACGGGGAGCAAGCGGCAGGACCGCAATCGGATCCGACCATATGGCGCCAGAAACGCGTTGTGGATCCCGGCCTGCGACAGCGAGCTCACCGCTTAGTCATTCGGAATAATGCGAAAGAGTTTGTTTGCCGCCGCGGCGACTGCCGCGGCGCTTATCGCGAGCCTTGCCGGGGCTGAAGAAACCGGCGCCACGGTCCTCGCTGCAGAAGCGGGCCGTAATACCACTGTCTCCGAAACCGCCCTCACCGACGAGGTTGTCCCGGTTTTCGTCGAAGGCGAAGTGGTTGAGGACATTCCGGAAGAACCGGAATCCACCGACGAGATTTCCGACGACGCAGCGCAGGCCGCCAGCCTGCACGACCTCGTCGCCTCCATGCCCGCAGCCGGCCAGCTGTCGGAAGAAATGCGCTGCCTTGCCGGCGCAATCTATTTCGAATCGCGCGGCGAGCCGCTCGAAGGCCAGCTTGCCGTTGCGCAGGTGATCATCAACCGCAGCGAATCGCGCCAGTTCCCGTCGAGCTATTGCGGCGTGGTCTACCAGCGTTCGCAGTTCAGCTTCGTGCGCGGTGGCCGGATGCCCAGCATCAAGCAGCACTCCGCTGCCTGGAAGCGGGCCAAGGCGATCGCCCGCATCGCGCATCAGGGCCTGTGGGACAGCGCCGCTGACGATTCGCTGTATTTCCACGCGAATTACGTCCGTCCGAGCTGGGCGAAGCGCAAGGTCGCCCGCGCGACGATCAATACGCACATCTTCTACCGTTAAGTCCGGCAGAAGGGATCAGATTGGGGCCGTCTCGCCGTGATGCGGGGCGGCCCTTTTCCATAGCGAGGGTGCTCAGCTGCGCAATTCGACCCAGACGGGCGTGTGGTCGCTGGACTTTTCGCGGCCGCGATATTCCTTGTCGACGCCGGCGGCCGTCATCCGGTCGGCCAGCTCGGGCGAGAGCAGGATGTGGTCGATCCGGAACCCGTGATCGCGCTGCCAGGCACCGGCCTGGTAATCCCAATAGGTCCAGACGCCGCCGCGCGGATTGAGCGTATCGATCGCATCGGTCCAGCCATCGCCCAGCAGGCGCTTATAGGCATCGCGCGATTCGGGCTGCATCAGCGCGTCCGACGCCATGGCCTTGGGCGACCAGACGTCCTTGTCTTCGGGAATGACGTTGTAATCACCCAGCACCACGGCGGGCACTTCCTCGTCCCATATGGCCTTCATGCGCTCGCGCAGCTTGCCCATCCACGCGAGCTTGTAGTCGAACTTTGGACCCGGGTGCGGATTGCCGTTGGGCAGATAGAGGTTGCAGATGCGCACGCCGTTGACCTCGGCCTCAAGGTAGCGCGCCTGTTCCCCCTCGCCATCATTCGGGCCATCGATGCCGAGGCCGCGCTGGATTTCGACAGGCTCCACCCCATCGGCAAGGATGGCGACGCCGTTGAAGCTCTTCTGCCCGTGCCAGATCGCCTTGTAACCGATTTCCTCGAACTCGGCGGCAGGGAATCCGTCGTCCATCGTCTTGATTTCCTGCAGGCAGGCGACGGTGGGACGCGTTTCCTCGAGCCATTCCTTGAGGCGCGGAAGGCGGGCCTTGATTCCGTTGATGTTGAAGCTGGCAATACGCATGGGCCGCGTGATGCCCGAAACGCCGCGCCGGGTCTAACCTAAATCCCGAAGCTGGATCCGCAGCCGCAACCGGCTGCTGCTTGCGGGTTTTCGACCTTGAAGGCTGCCCCGCCGAGCGATTCGACGAAATCGACCGTGCTGCCGGCGACAAGGTCGAGGCTCACCGGGTCGACCACCAGGCGCACACCGTCGGTTTCGCTGACGCTGTCGTCGGCTTCCGCACCTTCGGCGAGGTCGAACTTGTACTGGAATCCCGAACAGCCCCCGCCTTCGACCGAAAGGCGCAGGATTGCAGGCTTTGCCTGCTTGGCGGCAATCGCGGCGACGCGCTTAGCAGCGGACGGGGTGAGGGTAAGCATCTCGGCCATGGGCGCGATGTAGGGAGTGACGGGCCGCTGCTCAACCGTGCGTGATATATTCCCGCATGGCCTCGGCTTCGTGCTGCACCTCGTCGTAACGGAACTTCACGAGGTCGCCGATGGAAATGAACCCGCACATCATCTCGGTCTCGATGACGGGCAAGTGGCGGATGCGCCGGCGGGTCATCAGGCCCAGCGCGTCGTCGATGGTCGTCATCCGGTCGACCGTGATGGCGGGCGAAGTCATCACTTCCCCGACCCTGCGGTCGAGACAGGCCTCGCCCTCGTCGGCGAGGCGGTGAATCACGTCGCGCTCGGAAAAAATGCCGGCGACACGGCCCTGTTCGAGCACGGGCAGGGCGCCGATACGCTTACTGGCAAGGATACGCACGGCTTCGCGGACGGACTGTCCGACCTCTACCGAGATGATGTCGGAACTCGCCCGCCCCTCGATGAGATTGCCGATGTTCATGCGCCTCTCCTGTGTTGCCTGTGCGGCAAGAATGACATTTTCCGGAGCAATTGGCGAGTCCGGCGGCGTGAAACCGTTGAAGCGCGCGCTTCTCGTCGCCATTGAGGGGGCATGACCAAGAAATCGCCGCTCGACGATCCCCAGCAGGCAGCCTTCGCCTGGGCACGGTTCCGGCGGCTGATGCGCTTCCTGTTCCTGCTGACGGTCGGCATCGTCGCCATCGCGATGGCCCTGCTCTACAAGCAGGGCAGCGCGGCATCGGTGCATTACTACATCGCCATCGCGCTCGGCATCGGTTTCACCATGCTGCTGACCGGCGCTTTGATGGGGCTGATGTTCCTGTCGTCGGGTACGGGCCATGACGAAAGCGTCGAGGACCTGACCGGCGACAGCTGGCGCGACAAGGACTAGCCGGCGCTGTCCGGTTCGTGCAGCCGGTATTCCTCGACCGGGACCCCGCCGATCAGATGGCGCTGGATGATCGCCTCGAGCACCTCTTCATCGCATGAGTGGTACCAGACGTTTTCCGGCCAGACGACGGCGATCGGCCCCTTGGCGCAGACCTGGAGGCAATCGGCCTTGGTTCGCTGCACCTTGCCGCCAGGCCCCACCAGGCCCAACTCCTTCAGCCGCTTCTTGAGGTAGTTCCAGGCAGCCTTGCCATCGTCGCGCGAACAGCATTTCTGCTTCTCGCTGATGGCGCACAGGAAGATCTGGCGCTCCAGCCCCGAAGCGCCGATTTTCGCATAGGCCCTTTGCGCCTTCGCTAGCTTACTCACCCGCGCCGTCCGGCTTCAGCCAGCGGTCGAGCCAGGCGAACACGGTGTTGTGCCACTGCAGCGAGTTCTTGGCGCCCAAAACCCAGTGGTTTTCCGAAGGGAAGACAAGCAGCTGGCTCGGGATGTTGCGCTCCTGCAGGGCCGTGAAGCTGGCAAGGCCCTGCGTGTAGGGCACACGGAAGTCCTTTTCGCCCGCGATCACCAGCATCGGCGTCTGCCACTGGTCGACGTGGTTGACCGGGTTCCAGCGCTCGTATTCCTCGCTGTTCTCCGCATAGCTTCCGCCGAATTCCCACTTGGGAAACCAAAGCTCTTCGGTGGTGTAATAGAAGCTGCGCATGTCGAAGAGGCCGTCGTGCTGCACGAGGCAGTCGAACCGGTCGGGCCATTTTCCGGCAATCCAGTTCATCATGTAGCCACCGTAACTTGCCCCCATGGCGCAGGCGCGAGTGCCGTCGATCTGCTTGTCCCGCTCGAGCGCGGCGGCAAGACCGAGTTGCAGGTCCTCGAGCGGTTTACCGCCCCAGTCGTTGCGGATCGCATCGGTGAAGGCCTGGCCGTATCCGGTGGAGCCGTGGAAATCGACCGAGATGACCGCATAGCCCTGGCTGGCGACAACTCGCGGGTTCCAGCGGCTCGACCAGGCGTCGTTGAACGAGCCCTGCGGCCCGCCGTGCACATAGAGGATAGCAGGCATCTTGCCATCATGCCCGTCGAGCTTGGTGATCTGGCCCCAGACGGTGTCGCCGTTCGCGCCCTTGAAGCTGAAACGCTCGACCACGACCGGCGCGAGCTTGCCGACGACCTGCGAGGCGACCTGCGTCAGCGGCTTGGCCTGCGCCCAGTCGCGCGACAGGTACAGCTCGGCAGGCGCGCCGATCGAATCGCGGGTGAACAGCAAATCGCCGCCATGCAGCGGCACGATATTGCCGATGTGCGCTTCGTTGCCGGCCATAAGGTCGAGCCGTTCGACCGCGCCGGTGCGCGGATCGATGCGGAAGGCCGGCGTGTCGAGGACGTCCTGCGCACTCGCCACGATCCAGCGCGAATCCGGGGTCCAGGCGATGCTGCCGAAGCTGCGGTCGAAACTCGCGGTCAGCGGCGTGGTAACGCCGGTCTTGAGGTCGCGCAGCATGATGACCTGCCGGTCCGCCTCGTAAGTTGGCCGCTCCATGGCGACATAGGCAAGGTACTGGCCATCGGGCGAAGGGGTCGGCAGTGCATCGAGCGCCTCGTTGGCCTTGGTCAGATTGACCGGAGCGTTGCCCGACAGGTCGGAGAACCAGATGTCGAGATTGGTCGAATAGGGCTCCTTCGCATCGGCTTCGCGCGCGGTGAAGAACACGCCCTTGCCATCGGCCGCCCAAGCAACATCCTCGCCGCCGCCGAAGGGCATGGTCGGCGTGTCGCCATTGGGCCCGCCTGCACCGAGCGGCCCGTCCACGGGCGTGCCGGTGCCGGTGGCGATGCCGTTTTCGAGCGGGAAGGCGAATACGCGGCTGAGCGCACCCGGCGTCTCCCAGCTGTCCCAGTGGCGGTAGAACCCGCCATCGCCTTCGTAGAGACGACCGTCGCCGGGGCCGGGCAGGTATTTCTTCGCGCTGTCATCGCAATCGATACGCGTGCAGCTGCGTGCGATGTCGGTCCAGATGGCGATCCGGCTACCGTCGCGCGCGACGCTGTAGCCATTGACTGCGCGGGGCAGGGCGGTGACCTGTGCCGCGTCCGATACCGAGCCGTCGGAACCGATGCGGGCGCGCCAGACCTGAGTCGTGGCATTGTCGCCTGCGCCATCGGCCATGTAGTAGAGCCAGCCGTCATCGCCGAAGGTCGCCGAGGAACCTTCAAGGTCGAGCGCGACGGGCGCGCTGTCCACGTCGGCGAGCGAACGCAGGTAGAGCTTGCCCGAACGCTTGAAACTTTCCGGATCGGTCGTCGTGACCGAATAGACCGCCAGCGTCCCTTCCGGATTGACCGTGGGACTGCCGAGACGCGGCATGGTGACGAGGTCTTCGGCACTCATCGGAGCGCGCGCCTCCTGCGCGGCGAGCGGGGTGGCGAGAAGCGCAAAGGCGCTGGCGAGCGGGAATGCGGCCCGGATGCGTGCTGTCATGGCCGCGCGGTGTAGCGCGACAATTATGGCAAGGGTAGGGGGGTTAGCTCTTCTTGCCGGCAATGCGCGCGATCTCGGCCTTGACCAGCTCTTCGACCATGCCGGGCAGGTTCTTGTCGAGCCATTCGGCCAGCATCGGGCGCAGCAATTCGCGGGTCAGACCTTCGAGCGAGGTTTCGCCCTGGCGCACGATCTGCGGCTGCTTGCCCGGCTGGGCGAGCATGGCGAGCGCGGCGAAGTTCTGGCGCATGGCTTCGCGCGTGTCGCCGCGGGTCAGGGCGTCTTCCTCATCGTCGCCATCGTCCAAAAGGGCTGCGGCAGAGGCTTCGACGTCGTCAGCCTCGACCACCAGTTCCTCGCCCAGGTCGGCACCCAGTTCGAGCACTTCTTCCGCTTCTTCGGCATCGGCGGGTTCGGCAGCTTCGGTCACGAGGCCGCGGCGCTTGCGGC
The DNA here is from genome assembly GCF_009827315.1 of Qipengyuania gaetbuli. Lineage (NCBI taxonomy): Bacteria > Pseudomonadati > Pseudomonadota > Alphaproteobacteria > Sphingomonadales > Erythrobacteraceae > Qipengyuania > Qipengyuania gaetbuli. The sequence continues at coordinate 1,803,089 of NZ_WTYF01000004.1, read as the reverse complement.
GGTCGGCGATCATTTCGCCGCGCTGTTCGCTGTCGCGTGCAATGACCTTCTTGATCGAATCGAGGATTTCTTCGACCGACGGTTCGCCCTGCTGTCCCATGCCTACCCCTGCAACCTCACTGGAATCCCGAATCGGGACGCACGCTATAGCCCAGCCTATTCGCCAGAGTCAGCAGATTCGGGAATTTCCGCTGTCGGTGCGGGCACTTCCACCGTGCGCGGCGACCTGGTTACCGGGTCCGGATCGCGGCTCCAGTCCCAGATATTGCCGCGTACGCGGTCGTAATTGGCGACCGGATCGTAGAGCACGCCCTCGTCGCCGAGGCCCAAGTCGCGCGCCTCGGCACGGCCCATTGCGGCCAGCAGCGAAAAGCCCGCAACATAGGCGTTGCGGCGCGCCGTCACGAGCTGGACGCGGCTTTGCAGCAGTTCCTGTTCGGCATTGAGAACGTCGAGAATGGTGCGGTTGCCGATAGAGTTTTCTGCGCGCACGCCTTCGAGGCTCAGTTCGGCAGCGGCCACCGCGCTCTGCGAGCTTTCGATGATCGCGAGCGAGGCCTGCCAGCTCGACCAGGCGGAGCGGACCTGCGCGATCACGTCACGCTCGGTCGCGATCACGGTTTCGAGCGCAGCCGAGGCGCGCGCCTGTGCCTGGCGCTGGAGTGCGGCCGTTCGCCCGCCCTGGAAGATCGGCAGGCGCAGCGAGACACCGGCCGAGGCGGCGGTCGCGGTCTGGTCGCTAGGAATGCGCGGGCTGGTCGGATCCTGCGGATCCTCGAACCCGTCGGGAATGCTGCCGAGGAAGTTCTGGTAGTCGTAGCCCGCGAAGATCGAGACGCGCGGCAGGCGGCCCGAACCGGCGACATTGATGTCGTATCCTGCCGCCGCAGCGCGTTCCTGCGCAGCGATCAGGTCGGGATTGTGTTCCAGCGCCACATCGACCGCGGTCTCCACATCGCCAGGAAGGCCCGGCAGGGGCGGCGGCGGGGCAAGGTCGTTCGGCGCATCGCCGACCAGCGCGATATAGTTTTCGCGCGCGGCGATCAGGTTTGCCTGCGAGGTCCTGAGATCGCCCTGCGCAACGGCCAAACGGGCCTGAGACTGGGCAACGTCGGTGCGGGTCAGGTCGCCGATTTCGAACCGGTCGCTGGTTGCCTGGACATTGACCGACAGGACATCGACCTGGTTGGACGAAAGCGCGACGAGCGCCTGCCCGCGCAGCACGTCCATGTAGGCGGCCACGACGCGCGAGAAGATGGCGCTTTCGGTTGCGCGCAAATCGGCCCTGCCGGCCTGCACGCGCTCTTCCGCGGCGCGGATCGAATTCTTCACCGCACCGCCCGAATAGATTGGCACACCGAGGTCGACGCCTGCGACCAGTGCGCGCTCGGGCGCGAAGAAGCTGGTGGAGTTCTGCTTGAGGAATTCGGTCACGCTCGCCGTGCCGTCGACGGAAGGAAGGCCCGCCGATTTCTCGATCGGGACGTTCTCGTCGGTGGCGCGCAGCTGGGCGCGCGCCGCCTCGAGTGTGGGGTTGTTGAGATAGGCGTCAGTCAGCGCTTCCTGCAGCGTGTCGGCATGCGCCGCCCCCTGCGGAAAAGCGATTGCGGCAATGCTCGCCGAAATAGCCAGTCCTGCCCGAAACCCTCCCAATGCCATTCAGAAACTCCAGCTTGCCGGTTTGTCGAATGCGCCGAGGCGCGGAATGCCCATCTCTGCGAGCGGCAGCAGGCCTAGCGCCTTGCCGGCCTTGCGACCCGTGGCGAGGCGCGTGACGCCGCGCTCGACCAGGCCGGTCACGATGCGGCCATTGTCGGCCACCAGCTTGGCGAGGCCGGCGGGGACGTGTTCGATCGCCCCGTCGACGAGCACGAGCGTGTACTCGCCCTTCTTCTTGGCGTTTGCGGCCTTGTCCGGGCTGGTCACGTCGAGCGAAGCGACAAGCGGCTTGACCAGTGCGGGCAGGTAGCCGCTGCCGGCATCGACCACGAGCACCTTGTCCTCGCTCGTCGGGCGGGCTTCGGCCAGCATCGCGCCGTGGAACAGCGGTGCAGGCAAGAATCCGCCATCGGCAAGGCGGATGGCCCGGTCCATGTAGGCGGTGCCCTTCGCGCTGTCCGGCACGAAATCTTCGCGCGCAACAGCGCCCATGCGTTCCAGAACGAAGGCTTCATTCACGCCGCTGGTGCGCAGCTGGCTGTCGATCATCGCCTTGCGGGCGGCGGCATAGTCGGGGCGGGTCTGAGTCTGAGTGGTCATGATATTCCGGGGGCTGTATTACATCGATAACACGGCTTTGCAAGCTCCCGTTGCCTTAGGCGCAAGACCCGTTGCTTCCAAGCGCTTTGACCGATGGCCTGTTCCGCGCCTATCGGGGAGCGCAAATCTGCAACATGGGAATGCGCGGCGATGAGCGACATGACGACCATCACGGAAGAGGACCTGATCGAGAGCGTTGCCGACGCTCTCCAGTACATCTCCTATTACCATCCGATGGACTACATCCGGGCCCTTGGCGAAGCCTACGAGGCCGAGAAGGGCCCGGCGGCGAAAGATGCGATCGCCCAGATCCTGACCAACAGCCGGATGTGCGCGGAAGGCCACCGACCGATCTGCCAGGACACCGGCATCGTCAACGTCTTCGTGAAGTGGGGCATGGACTGCCGCCTCGACAGCAAGCGGAGCCTGCAGGAAGTCGTCGATGAAGGCGTGCGCCGCGCCTACAACCACCCCGACAACAAGCTGCGTGCCTCGATCCTTGCCGACCCGGCATTCACTCGCCGCAACACGCGCGACAACACGCCGAGCGTCCTCTCGGTCGAAATGGTCCCGGGCAATGCTGTCAGTGTCGATGTCGCGGCGAAGGGCGGCGGCAGCGAGAACAAGTCCAAGTTCAAGATGATGAACCCCTCGGACAATATCGTCGACTGGGTCGTCGAACAGCTGCCCTCCATGGGTGCCGGCTGGTGCCCGCCCGGCATGCTCGGCATCGGTATCGGCGGTACCGCCGAACACTGCATGAAGCTCGCCAAGCTCAGCCTCATGGACCCGATCGACATGGGCCAGCTGAAACAGCGCGGCGCGCAGACCGATCTCGAGCAATTGCGGATCGACATCTTCGATGCGGTCAATGCGCAGGGCATCGGCGCGCAGGGGCTTGGAGGCCTGTCGACCGTGCTCGATGTGAAGATCATGGACGCGCCGTGCCACGCCGCAGGCAAGCCAGTGGCGATGATCCCGAACTGCGCAGCGACCCGTCACGCGCATTTCACACTCGACGGATCGGGCCCCGCCTATCTCGAGCCGCCGAAGCTCGACGAATATCCTCAGGTGACCTGGAAGCCCGATGCGGCAGCACGGCGGGTCAACCTCGATGCGCTCACGCCCGAAGAAGTGTCCAGCTGGAAGCACGGCGACCGCCTGCTCCTGTCAGGCAAGATGTTGACCGGACGCGATGCGGCGCACAAGCGGATCAAGGACATGCTCGATGCAGGCGAGGAACTGCCCGTCGATTTCCGCGGCCGCGCGATTTATTACGTCGGCCCAGTCGATCCGGTGATGGGCGAAGTGGTCGGCCCTGCCGGCCCCACCACCGCCACGCGGATGGACAAGTTCACCGAAATGATGCTCGACCTTGGCCTCCTCGCCATGATCGGCAAGGCGGAACGCGGTCACAATGCGGTGGAGGTGATCAGCCGCTTCAAGGTTGCCTACCTGATGGCGACGGGCGGCGCGGCCTATCTCGTCAGCCGCGCGATCAAGGGCGCCAGGGTGCTCGCCTTCGAGGATCTCGGGATGGAGGCCATCTACGAATTCGAGGTGCAGGACATGCCGGTCACGGTCGCCGTCGACAGTGCGGGCAACAATGTCCACACGCTGGCGCCTGCCGAATGGCGGCGCCGGATTGCTGAAGGCGATCTCGAACCCGCCGAATGACGTTTATCTTCGACAAACCGCGTGGGTAGTCCGACCGCCGGACTTCCCAGCGCGCCTTGGAACGGGCAGATAAAACCCGTTTTGAACGCTGAACGACAGATGAACCCGGAAACAGTCAACGTCCCGGTCCGCACGGTTGCCGTGTCGATCGTCGGCCTGTGGTGCGCCTATTTCCTCCTGATCACGGCCCGTGGCTGGCTGATCGGCCTCGACTTCGAATTCGACCTGATCTGGCGACGCGTCGCCGTGACGGTTGCGGCAATGGGCGTGACCTTCGTGCTCTGGCTCATCGTGCGCCTGTTCGACAATCGCTCGCTCGCCGCACAGATAAGTGTATCGCTGGTCTTCGCAATGCCTGCCGCGCTGCTGATCGCGCAATCGCAGCAGTGGTTCTTCGCCCCCATTCAGGAACGCTACGAAGCCAAGATCGCGGAGGAACGCGGCATTTCGCTGCGGCGCGACGACAATGGCAATCTGATCATCGAAGGTCCCACGCCGGTCGAACCGCAAATCGGCGGACCGCTGGGAACGGCAACGCCGACCACCGGCACGGCGCAGGTCGTCCTGCCCGACGACCGGGCAGAAGATCGCTGGCTGCAGCTGATCGAGATGGGTCTCGACCGCTATTTCCTGCTGCTCGCCTGGTCGGCGCTTTACCTCGCCCTGCTTGCAGGCGTTCGCGCGCAAGTTGCCGAGCGTCGCGGCGAACGTTTCCGCACGGCGGCCAAGGCAGCCGAGCTGCGCTCGCTGCGCTATCAGGTGAACCCGCACTTCCTGTTCAATACGCTCAACTCGCTCTCCGCGCTGGTGATGACCGGCAAGGAAGACCGGGCGGAACAGATGATCCAGTCGATCTCGCGTTTCTATCGCCACTCGCTGGCCGATGATTCCACTGGCGATGTCAGCCTCGAGGACGAGATCGACCTGCAGGAACACTACCTGGAAATCGAATCCGTCCGTTTCCCCGACCGCCTGCGGGTAAGGGTCGACCTGCCGCACGACCTTGCCAACCTCAAGGTGCCGGGTATGATCCTGCAGCCGCTGGTCGAGAACTCGGTCAAATACGGCGTTTCCGCGAGCAATCGGCCGGTGACCATCAGCATTGTCGCGCGCGAGGAATACGGGCGGCTGGTGCTCAGAGTCAGCGACGATGGCCCCGGCGTGCCCGCGGGTCACAAGGGCGGTTTCGGCATTGGGCTTGCCAATGTGCGTGACCGGCTGGAGGCACGTTTCGGCAACGAGGCGTCGATCAGTTCCGGCCCTGCGCTCGACGGATACGAGACCGAACTCAGGCTTCCGATGGTGAAACATGGCTGACGAGAACGGAGACCGGCTGCGCACGCTGATCGTCGACGACGAGCCGCTCGCTGTCGAACGGATGCAGGTGATCTGCTCCAAGATGGACGACCTTCACGTTGTCGGCACGGCCAGCGACGGGGCGCAGGCCCTGCGCCTGATCGAGGCATTGGGCCCCGACCTGATCCTGCTCGACATGACCATGCCCGAAGTGGACGGCCTATCGGTCGCCCGCGAACTGGCGGGCCAGGAAGAGCGGCCCGCCGTGGTCTTCGTGACCGCACATGACAATTATGCGGTCGAGGCCTTCGATCTCGACGCGGTCGATTATGTCCTCAAGCCGGTCAAGCCGGACCGGCTGGAACGGGCCATCCAGCGCGCGCTCTCGCGCCGTTCCGAAGGCGGCCGCACCGAGAGCAAGTGGCTCGAGGAACTGTGGATCCCGCACCGCAGCGAACTCATCCGGATCGAGACCGACGAGGTCAGCCGCATCGATGCGGAGCGCGACTATGTCCGCCTCCACGTGGGCGATCGCTCCTACCTGCTGCTGCAGACAATCGCGGGCCTCGAAAAGCGCCTCGACCCGGCGAAGTTTATCCGCATCCACCGCTCCACCATCTTGCGCAAGGAACACATCAAGGGCCTGCGCCATGACGGGCTGGGCGTGTGGTCGGTCGAGATGGACGATGGCGAGGCACTGCGTATCGGGCGCACCTACCTGCCCAAGGTAAAGGCGATGGCCGGGCGCTAAGGCGGCCTCGCCCGGGTCCGCTTCAAATCAATACAGCGCTGGAAAAGGGAGGACCCCGACCGGGGGACTGCATTCCGGCCGGGGTCCAGAAGTTTGACGGGCTGGGGGTATCAGCCGCCCTTGGCGTGCTGTTCTACGACAGCAGCGAACTGTTGGTTGGCGCGCTCCTTGGCGGCGACGTAGCAGCGCTCTGCGTCACGGTCGCGAATGCGCGTGCCGGTGATCGAATTGTCGAGCTTGCAGACGCGCCGCGCCGCGATGTCGATCCGGTCGGAAAGCTTCTTCTGGCCCTGTGCCGTGGCGAGATTGAGGTCCTGGTAGGCAACCTCGGTGCTCGTCTTCACCGGCATGTCGCCGCCCGCAAGAGCTGGGGCGGAAAGCGAGAGCATGGCGATCATGATAATGGGGGTCTTCATGGGTCTTCTCCGGGTTGCGGCGGACCCCGGTGTTCTAGGGGGACTGGGGTACGTGAGGTCCGCCGCTGAGAACCGTATTACCCAGCTACAACTGTAATCGCACGCGACCTTCGACCGGCGGCGAGGCGATTTGGACGATGTGCTGGCGGCAGCCGACGAAACGCGATTCGCAATCTGCGAACGGCAAGCCTATGTTTTCCGGGCCATGCTGGTCGTCCTGCTCTTCTTTCTCGGAGTCGCGAACTTCGCGGTGCACAAGGCAGTGCTGAACAGCGGCCACCCGATGCTGGACGCGCTGCCCTCGTTCTACCGCAGCGCGGGCGGACGATTGTCGCTCATTTTCGAGTTCGTGGTGCTGCTGGTTGCCATGCTCCTTGCCGCAAACGGGTGGCCCGGTGCGGCGACCGCCTATGCCGTTTACAGCCTGCTCAATTTCGGCACGGCCTGGCTGGTCCTGACCGGGCGCATCTGACGCGCGGGAACCGCGTGTGCCGACGGGCGCTTGGCAGGTATGACGGCGAACTCTCCCCTCTGGCTGCTGGTCAATTCGCAAAGCGGCAGCTTCAGCGAATCCGCTGTGAAGGCAGTGGAAGACGCTTTTTCCGCCAACGGCCTGACCGTGGCCCGCCGGATCTGCTTTCCGGACGAGGACATGCCGACCGCAGGCGAACTGGATGCTGCGGGCGTGGGCCTGCTGGCCGTCTTTACCGGCGACGGTACGCTCAATGCCGCGGTCACGGGCCTCTATGGCTGGAGCGGCCAGATCCTGGTCCTGCCCGGCGGGACGATGAACCTGCTGTGCAAGCGTCTCCATGGCGACGATGCTCAGGCAGGGGACATTATCGAGCGCGTTGCCTCGGGTGTTGCCATCGCGGTCCGCCCGCCGGTCGCACGCTGCAAGGCAGGCGATGCCCTGGCCGGCCTGTTGGTCGGGCCGGGCACGAGCTGGGCCCATGTCCGCGAGGCCATGCGCGATCTCGATATTCCCGCAATCCTGAAAGGCACGGGCGAGGCGGTCGGCGAAACCGCAGGCGGCATCATGGTCCGCTGCGCCGAGCCGGAGCGCGGCCGCAATGATGGCTATCCGCTGATCGAGATCACCCCTTCGCACCGCGGGATGCAGGTCGATGCCTTTTATGCGGACGAGGCGGGCGAATATGTCCAGCAGGGTTTTGCCATTCTGCGCCGCCGGTTTCGCGAAGGTCCGCACGAGCGGTTGGGGCTGCTGGAGGAGGCGCGCTTCGTCTCTGCCGACGGCAGCGCTTTACCGGTCCTGGTCGATGGCGAGCCGGGCGAAGTGGAAACGGGTGCGATATTCACTGTGGCTGCATGCGAGGTCGATCTGCTAGCGACCCACCATGGCTACTGACGCGCGGCGCATCTTCCACCTTTCGGATATCCATTTCGGGCTCGAAGACAATCGCGCGCTCGACTGGGTCCAGCAGGAAATTGCCGAGAAGCGGCCGGATGCCGTGGCCATCACCGGCGACCTCACCATGCGCGCGCGCCACCGCGAGTTTGCCGCGGCGACATCGTGGATCAATTCGCTGGACGCGCCAGTGACGGTCGAGGTGGGCAATCACGACATGCCCTATTTCAATCCGATCGAGCGGTTCGTCGATCCCTACCGCCGTTTCCGTGGGATGAGCGAGAAGGTCGAGAAGGAAATCGACCTCGGCTGCCTTGCCATCGTCCCCCTGAAGACCGCGGTTCGCGCGCAGCCGCGCCTCAACTGGTCTAAGGGCTGGGTCACCGATGCCGCGCTGGAGAAGTGTCTTGCTGCGATCGATGCCTTGCCGAAAGGGGAGCGCGCGCTGGTAACCGTGCACCATCCGCTGCGCGAAGTGGGGACGCAAGGCACTGCGCTCACCAAGAATGGCGACAAGGCGCTGCGCGAACTGGCGAAGCGCCCCGTCGTCGCGGTGCTGTCCGGCCATGTCCACGATGCCTTCGACATCATGGAGGAGACCAGCGAAGGCCCGGTACGCATGATCGGCGCCGGCACGCTGTCGCAGCGCACGCGCTCGACGCCGCCGAGCTTCAACGACATCCAGTGGGACGGCGAGGCGTTGCACGTGACCGTGCGCAACCTGCAGGATGTGGAGACCTGCGACATGCAGATCGACGACGTTCCGGAAAATGCCATGCCTCCGCGCGAACCGGGCGAACCAGTTGCGCCCGTCCGCCAGGTCCCGCGCGTCGATCCGCCCGTCCACTGAGCGCGAACGCGCGATTAACTCCGTTTTTACCGTCGCGTGCGAGGCTGGGCCCCGAATAAGGGGAAAGTCGCGATGGAATTCTTCAAGGCCGTGCCGCTCGGCGGCATCCTGACTTACGTCGTGTCGCTGGTGATCGGCTCGCAGGGCTCGCGCGGCGGGTTCCTGTCGATCTACCGCGCCGAGATGTTCGAATACGAGCTCTGGTGGAGCTGGCCGCTGTTCTTCGCGGGTAGCGCGCTCGCCTGGGGCATCATGATGCTGCAGCGCTGAGGCGGCGCAACGAAAAAGGCGGCCCCTCGCGGAGCCGCCTTTCCTCGGTGATCGGTAAAGATCGTCTGGAAGCGGATTAGCGCTTCGAGAATTGGAAGCTGCGACGTGCCTTGGCACGGCCGTACTTCTTACGCTCGACCACGCGGCTGTCGCGGGTGAGGAAGCCGGCGGCCTTGACCGTCGAACGCAGGGCCGGCTCGTACTTGGCGAGAGCCTGCGAGATGCCGTGCTTGACCGCACCGGCCTGGCCCGAAAGGCCGCCGCCCTTGACGGTGGCGACGACGTCGTACTGGCCCTGACGCTCGGTGATGGCGAACGGCTGGTCGATGACGAGACGCAGCGTCGGACGTGCGAAATACACTTCCTGGTCGCGGCCGTTGACGATGACCTTGCCTGTGCCCGGCTTCAGCCAGACGCGCGCGGTGGCGTCCTTGCGGCGACCGGTCGCATAGGCGCGGCCCTGGGCGTCGAGTTCCTGCTCGCGCAGGGGAACGTCGGCCTTGGCAGCGATCTCGGCAGCGTCACCCTCGGGGGCGTCGCCGGCGATGTTCTTCAGATCGGCGAGATCCGAGACGGTTTCGTTCTTCTGTTCGTCGGCCATTATGCAGCAGCCTTGTTCTTGCGGTTCATCGAGGCAACGTCGAGCACCTGCGGCTTCTGGCCGTCATGCGGGTGTTCGGTGCCGGCATAGAGGTGGAGCGCCTTCATCTGCGCACGGCCGAGCGGGCCGCGCGGGATCATGCGCTGCACGGCCTTTTCCAGGACGCGCTCGGGGAAGCGGCCTTCGAGGACCTTCGCCGGAGTCGTTTCCTTGATGCCGCCCGGGTGACCGGTGTGCTTGTAATAGACCTTGTCGTTCATCTTCTTGCCGGTGAAGACCACCTTGTCGGCATTGATGACGATGACATGGTCGCCGCAATCGACGTGCGGCGTGAAGCTCGGCTTGTGCTTGCCGCGCAGGATGTTGGCGACGATTGCCGCGAGGCGACCGACGACGAGCCCTTCGGCGTCGACGATGTGCCAGTTCTTTTCGACCTCTGCCGGTTTGATCGACCGGGTGGCCTTGGTGAGAGCCTTCATGGCTTTGTGTCCGTTTTCTCGAGTTCACCGTACTGCCTGGCAGTACGAACTTACCTTGCGGATCCGTGCAGACGGGGCCGCTGAGCGCGCGCCAAATGGCGGTCAAAGTGCGATTCGTCAAGCAAATCTGCGGGTCTGCGGTGGGGTAAAATAATACGCCTTAGCCTACGGGGACGATGCGCCAGGCTTCGCGCGTCTCGCGGCTACTGTCCCCGATGCGCGTGGTCACGCGCCGCTCGCTATGCCGCAGCAGGCCGGTTTGCGGATCGGCGCTCGCCGCGATGGCGACTTCGAAAGAGCCCTGCAATCCGCCCGCGAGCATGACCGGCTGCGTTTCGACGCTTTGCCCCGTCGCCGGATAGAACAGGTCGCGAGGCACCTGGCTGACGAGGCCGGATGCGGCGTTGCCGATAGATGAGATAAAGGATCGCGCTTCCTGTCGCTCCCTCGGGTTGGCCACTGCCGCCTCGATGATATCCATTGCGCGCGCGACAGCCGTGCCGATATCGGGACCTGTCTCCTCGTCCCCGCCGACGATCAGGCCGGATCGGTCGAGCTGTACGGGGAAGATGGCGCTGGCATCGCGGGCCTCTTCCATACGCGCGAAAGCTGCGAGCGATGGCGGCGCGTCGACCTTGGCGGAGATGTGGGAGGCATCCACAACTGCACCCGCGCCCAGCGCCTAGAACGTGCAGGACCAGCAGCGCGTGACGCGGATAAGGGCATTGTCCGCAAGGTGCCGGTCGAGCGTGCGCTCGAGAACGAGAGTAGCGCTCGGGAATGCGGGCCTTGCCCGGCTCGCGGCGGCGAGCGGCGCCGGAAGCATGGGCAAGACTGCCAGTGCGCCGAGAGCGCGCACCACCGACCTGCGATCACTTCCCGGCATTGCGACCCCCCGTAGCCAGTCCGCCCAGCCAGCTGCGCGTAGCCGCACCCGCCTGACACGGCCAGCCGAGTATCGCCGGGCTTTCGTAGGGGTGCAAGGCCTCCAGTCGCGCAATCGCCTGTTCGAGAAGGGCAGCGTCGGTCTTGAGCAGGGCGGGTGTCTCTTCCGCGCTCCCACGCTCTCCGTCCCATGCGAACAGGGAGGTGATGGAGCTACCGATGTTGATGCAGGCGATAAGGCCTTCGTCGATCAGCTGGCCCCCGATACGCTGTGCCGTCTCTGCGTCCGGGAAGGGGCAGTAGACGAGCGCGGTCACGCTTTCCTGCCGAGCAGGTGAGCGGCCCAGGTGAAGCTGGCAACAAGCAGCGCGCCGACCACCTGGTGCGCCACCGCAAGCCAGAGGGCGACACCCGTCATGACCGTGGCGATGCCGAGCAGGATTTGCGTTCCGAAGGCGGAGTGAATGGCTTTCGATGCGCGCCTGTCGATCGACCTGACCTTGCGCGCCATCACGATCAGCGCTGCCACCACGACCCACGCCCACCAACGGTGCAGCCAATGGACCAGGTAGGGGTCGTGCGTCATCGCGTAGAACAGCCCGCGCGAGGCGTCGAATTCGGGGATGAAGCGGCCCTGCATCAGCGGCCAGCTATCGCTTGCAAGGCCCGCATTGAGGCCTGCCACCCACGCCGCCAGCACAAGCTGGATGAAGAGCAGCGCGCCCACCCAGCTTGCGGTCGTCGTCCAGCGCGCCTTCGCGGCGTGTCCGGTAGCAAGCTGGCGGAAGTCGAGCGCGGTCCAGACCAGTGCCGCCAGCGTAATCATCGCGGTCATGAAATGCAGCGAGAGCATGAAGTGGCTGACATCGGTCATGGTCTCGTTGAGGCCGCTCTTGACCATGAACCAGCCGAACACGCCCTGCAGCCCGCCCAGCGCCAGCAGGCCGACAAGGCGCAGCTTGTACCCTTGCGGAATGGCACCGCGCACCCAGAACCACGCGAGGGGCAGCGCAAAGGCGAGGCCGATCAGCCGTCCCCACAGGCGGTGGAACCACTCCCAGAAATAGATGAACTTGAAGGCGGCAAGGTCCATGCCTGCCGGCCCGGTCACGTTCTTGTATTCGCCGGTCGCCTTGTAGAGATCGAACTCGGCCTGCCATGCCGTCTCGCTTAGCGGGGGGATCGCGCCGGTCAGCGGTTTCCATTCGGTGATCGAAAGGCCGCTCTCGGTCAGGCGGGTGATCCCGCCCACGGCGACCATGACGATAACCATCACGGCCACGGCAAACAACCAGTTGGCGAGCGCGATGGGGCGGGTGTTGTTGAGGTTGGCAACCATGGTGCGCCTGTTTGCCGCGCCGCACGCCAAGTGCAAGTGCGAATCGAGCAAGCGGCATTCCGGCCACTGCAACGCGGCATTCGTCGTAAAATGCGCTCGCCGCCCTTGTAACAAGAGATACTATCACATATCTCGCATGTCATGTTGCAACGCGCCATCTCTCCGATTCGGCGTCGACTCGACCGCGTCGGGATCGGCCTCTCGGGCCTGTGCGCGATCCACTGCCTCGCCTCGATCGTGCTGGTCTCCGGCCTTGGCGTGGGCGGAGAGTTCTTCCTGTCGCCCGATATCCATCGCTACGGACTGGTCGTCGCGACCCTGGTTGCGGCTGTCGCGATCGGCTGGGGCGCGCTGCGCCACCGCATGGCCGCACCCTTCGTCATCGCCATGACCGGCCTCACCTTCATGGGCGGCGCGCTGGCCGTGCCGCACGGGGTGAAGGAAGCGGTGCTGACGATCATCGGCGTCGCGCTCGTCTCGCTCGGCCACATCCTCAATATGCGCCATTGCCATTCCGCCGCTTGCAAGGAGCGCTGCGGAGACTAAGTCGGGGCGCATGATTGCGCTGACCGTAAATGGCGATACCCGCCGCACCGCCGCTTCCACCATCGCCGACCTCGTGCGCGAGCTGGAACTCGACCCTGCCAAGGTTGCAGTCGAGCACAATGGCACCATCGCGCCCCGCAGCGAGCTGGAGCGGCACGCGCTGGCCGAAGGCGACGTGCTGGAAATCGTTCACTTCGTCGGGGGCGGCGAAGGTGCTGCATCGGACGACAGCTGGACCGTCGCGGGCCGCACTTTCCGGAGCCGCCTGATCGTCGGCACAGGCAAGTACAAGGACTTCGAACAGAACGCCGCTGCGCTCGAAGCCTCGGGTGCGGAAATCGTCACTGTCGCCGTCCGCCGGGTCAATGTCAGCGATCCCAAGGCACCGATGCTGACCGATTACATCGACCCGAAGAAGATCACCTACCTGCCGAACACGGCCGGCTGCTTCACGGCCGACGAAGCGATCCGTACGCTGCGCCTCGCGCGCGAGGCGGGCGGCTGGGACCTGGTCAAGCTGGAGGTGCTGGGCGAGGCCAAGACGCTCTATCCCGACATGCGCGAGACGCTGGTCGCGACCGAGACGCTGGCCAAGGAGGGCTTCCTTCCGATGGTTTACTGTGTCGATGATCCGATCGCGGCCAAGCAGCTCGAAGAGGCGGGCGCCGTTGCGGTCATGCCGCTGGGCGCGCCGATCGGTTCGGGCCTCGGCATCCAGAACCGCGTGACCATCCGCCTGATCAAAGAAGGTGCAAGCGTGCCGGTGCTCGTCGATGCCGGTGTCGGCACTGCCTCCGATGCCGCGGTGGCAATGGAACTGGGCTGCGACGGCGTGCTGATGAACACCGCCATTGCCGAGGCGAAGGACCCCATCCGCATGGCCCGGGCGATGAAGCTCGCGGTCGAGGCCGGGCGCGATGCCTATCTCGCCGGGCGCATGGCGACGCGCAAGTATGCCGACCCGTCCAGCCCGCTGGCCGGACTCATCTAGCACCCGAAAGGAATTCCCCTTGGCCGATCTCGACATCCAACTCGAAGAAACAGGCAGCAAGGGGCGATATGTCTACCGGCCAGAAGGCGGCGGTGACGAGGCCGAGATCACCTTCTCGCGGGTAAGCCCGACGCGGATCATCGTCGATCACACCGGCGTGCCGGACAGCATGCGAGGGCAAGGCGTCGGCGCGAAACTTGCCGCCCATGTGGTGGCCGATGCCCGCGCCAAGGGGGAGAAGATCATCCCCCTGTGTCCTTTCTTTAAGGCACAGGCGCAGCGCCACGAGGAATGGCGGGACGTCGTCGAGCTCTAGTCTCGCAGATCATGCTTACCTCGCGTTAACCATATTGCGCGACACTTCCCTTGTAACAGGGGAGTGCCGATCATGGCCGTTACGAATACCGCCGCGATGACCATTGCGGAAATGCGCGAGTTTGCCAGCTTCACCGCCGCGGAGCAGCGTTATATCCGCCGCAGCCTCGACATCGGCCTCGGCCGCTGCGACGCCTTCCGAATCTGGGGCCGCAGCGCGGGCGAGAACGCCGCCATCCGCAGCCAGTACGTCACTTACCAGGAACTCAAGGTCCTGCGCGGTTCGATCCCTGTGGACTCCAGCTTCGAGCGGATCGAGGGCTTCGTCGGCAAGCTGACGCGCGTTGCCGCTTTCGACCTCGCGCAGGAGCGGATCGACTGCTTTTCCGCCTTCCGTTTCCTCTACGAACGCCTGCTTGGCGCGGACGTTCGCCCATGGCTGCCGAGCGCCTTCTGCGCCGCCGCCGCCCTGCCGCAGATCCGTCCCGAACGCCGCAAGATGCTGCTCCAGTCGTTGAGCGAAGCCGCTGCGACCGCACCCGGATGGTCCGATCGCGCGCCGAGCTTCTATCCGGAATTCATCGAGGAAGTGGCTGCTTAATACTTAAAATTTAAGAATTATCGGTGAAATAGCCCTCATGAAATCGGTTATTTCTCACAAAGAACCCAGCAGTCGCTTGGAGTTTGATTTGCCAGCGCATTTTTGGCGCGGCGCGTGTCTGGACCTGTTCTCCAAGTGTGAACGCCAAGTTTCGGATTGCATCGAAACTTTGCGATCCGGGGGTTTTGAGCTCGACGAGGAAAGCCAGCATCCCGGCGCAGCGGCGCGACTGCGTTCTCTATTACACACGCTCGAGGCTTGCGCGTTTGGCGGACACGAGAAAGTGGCCCGTAAGATTTTGAGCGAATATCAAGATCTCGCCTTGCACCGGCCATATCTGGCGCACGGGGTATTCGCGATCCTAGAAGACGGGGTCGAGATTGCCCTCAGCGAGTACCAGAAAGGGAGCCGGGCGGACCACGAACCTCGCGCTTATACCCGCGACGAGATGCGGACGCTTCTCGCCGAGCTTGAACGGGCCACGAATAGGCTAACCAACCAGCTCTCTCAGATTCGCGCTGCCTCAAAGGCTAAGGCAGCTTAACTCCGATAAAGCCCGTCCAGCCGGTCCGCGTAGCGTTCGCGGATTTTGTGGCGGCGGATCTTCATCGAGGGGGTCATTTCCTCGTTCTCGATCGTGAAGGCCTCGTCCGCGAAGGCGAACTGGCGGACCTTTTCGATGACCGAGAGATCCTTGTTCACCCGGTCGACCGCGCCGCGCACGGCGGTGCGGAATTCCGGATCGTCCTGCAGGGCCTTGAGGTCGAACTTCTTGCCATGGGCGCGCGCCCATTCGACCGCCCATTCCGCATCGGGCACGATCAGCCCTACGATGTAGGGTCGCTTGTCACCCGCCACCATCGCCTGGCCGATTTCGGGCTGCAGCGTCAGCATGCCCTCGATCTTCTGCGGGGCGACATTGTCGCCCTTGTCGTTGACGATCATGTCCTTCTTGCGGTCGGTGATGACGATGCGGTTCTTCTCGTCGAGATGGCCGATGTCGCCCGTGTGCAGCCAGCCGTCCTTGATCGTGCGCGCGGTTTCCGCATCGTTCTGCCAGTAGCCGTGCATCACCAACTCGCCGCGGCACAGGATCTCGCCGTCCTCGGCAATCCTGATCTCGACCCCGCGCATGGCCGGACCGACCGAATGCATGGCGATACCGGCGGCAGGCCGGTTGCAGGAAATCACCGGACCGGCCTCGGTCTGGCCGTAGCCCTGCAGCATGGTGAGGCCCATCGATTCGAAGAAGATGCCGACATCGGGGTTAAGCGGCGCGCCGCCCGACACCATCGCCTTGATGCGGCCGCCGAAACGCTGGCGGATCTTGGGCTTCAGCAGCCGGCCGACCATCGCGTCCTTCAGCCCGTCGCCGAACTGGCGCTTGCCCTCGGCGCGGCGCGCGCCGATTTCGAGCGCGGTGTTCATCAGCTTCTCGGCAAGGCCGCCCTGCTTCTGGACCTGCTTCATGATGCGCGTGCGCAGCACTTCGAACAGGCGCGGCACGACGACCATGATGGTCGGGCGGGTTTCCTCGATATTGCTGGCGAGTTTTTCGAGGCCTTCGGAATAATAGATTTGCGCGCCCACGCTGATCGGCAGGAACTGGCCGCCGGTATGCTCGTAGGCGTGGCTCAGCGGAAGGAACGACAGGAAGCGTTCGTCATCGGCAATCCCGAAATCCTCGATCAGGATTTCGGCGGCCCCTGCAACATTGCACAGGATCGCGCCGTGGTGCTGCAGCACGCCGCGCGGCGCACCGCCGGTGCCGCTGGTGTAGATGATGCAGGCGGTATCGCCGCGCCCGATCTTGGCGATCCGTTCGTCCACCGCCTTGCGCGCTGCCGCGGCATCGCCCGTGGTCAGCTTGTCCCAGTCGTGGAAGGTGAAGCTGCCCGACTGCTGGCGGTGCAAATCCTCGATGCCGATGACGTGTTCGGCGATGCCGGAAGCCTGCAGCGCGCCGTGGAGCGGCTTAAGCAGTTTCTCGTTCGAGACGATGACCGCGCGCGAGCCCGAATTGTCGAGGATATGGACGTGGTCGCGCTCGGTATTGGTGACATAGGCAGGCACGGTGATGCAGCCCGCCGCCATGATGGCGAGGTCGGCGATGCACCATTCCGGCCGGTTTTCGGATACGAGGCATACACGGTCGCCATCGACGAGGCCGAGGCCGCGCAAGCTTTCGGCCAGCAGGCAGACGCGGTCGGCCGCCTCGCCCCAGGTCATCGTCTGCCAGCTGCCGCCTTCCTTCCAGCCGAAAAACGGCTGGCCGGACTTCTCGTCGGCGCGCTTCAGGAATAGTTCGACCAGATTGTTGGCGGAATCGATGTCCGACAGCACAGGCAGGCTCCTCGCGAAAAACTTCGTCGTCTGTAGCAACGTTGGCAGGGGCTTAGGCCCCTCCAGCGCTGGCGGCAAGATGGATGGGTCGCCGCCTCAGGGCATATCGAGCTGGCCTTCGAGGCGCGGGTCGCGCGCGCTCTGCCAGCGGCCGTCGCGCTTCACCAGCGCCCCGCCCTTGATCGGCGCAGGGCGGATCATCAGCTGCGTATGGCCCAGCGCGCGGAAAGCTTCGGCCTTCTCTTCCAGCCAGGTTCCCTCTTCCAGCAGCACGCGCTCGCCGAACGCCATGAGGAACGGCAGGCCGAGCGCTTCTTCCGCATGCAACCCGAAATCGATGGCACCGATGATGGCGCGCGTCGTGGTGATCGGGATGGTGCTGCCGCCAGCGGCACCCACGACCATGAAGGCATTGCCCTGCGGATCGTAGACCACAGTCGGCGACATCGAACTGCGCGGACGCTTGCCGCCCTCGACACGGTTGGCGACCAGTCGTCCGTTCACCTGCGGGCTGCGGCTGAAATCGGTCAGCTCGTTGTTGAGATAGTATCCGCCGACCATCAGCCCCGAGCCGAAGGCGCTTTCGATGGTGGAGGTGTAGGACACCATCGTGCCCTCGCCGTCGACCACGGCGAGGTGCGAGGTGCCGTGTTCTTCCGGCTCGTCGCCATCTGCCAGTGCGATGGGCGCGCCGCGCGGTCTCCCTGCCTCGGCCACTTCGATCGACCGGTCGGGCGAGATGAGCGCGCTGCGTTCGGCCAGATAGCTCTTATCCAGCAGGCCTGCGACGGGCACGCTGACGAAATCGCTGTCGGCAAGGTAGAGCTCCCGGTCGGCATAGGCGAGCCGCTGGGCCTCCACGAAGAGGTGCCAGGTGACCGGGTTGTCCGCCCCCAATGCGCGCAGGTCGAACCGTTCAAGTTGGCCGAGGATTTGCTGCACGGCGATACCGCCCGAAGTCGGCGGGCCCATGGAACAGATGCGATAGGCGCGGTAGCTGCTGCACACCGCGCCCCTCTCCTTGGCTTCGTATTCCGTCACATCTGAATAGGTCATCGCGCCCGGCTTGGGCGTGTCGGCGGCTACAGTGGTCGCGATCGCAAGAGCGTGTTCGCCCTTGTAGAATGCTTCGGCACCGCCTGCGGCGATCTTCTCGAAAGTGCGCGCCAGTTCCTCGTTGCGCACCAGCGTACCGGCAGGGAGCGGCTCGCCCGATGCATCGTAGAACATCGCCTGCGCTGCCGCCGAATGGGCTGCCGTCGTGCGCGAGCGGCCCAGTGCATCATGCATCCGCGGATTGATCCGGAAGCCTTCGCGCGCCAGCCGGATGGACGGCTTGAACAGTTCTGCCCAGGCAAGGCGGCCGTGTTCGCCATGCGCCTTGGCAGCCAGCGCGATGTTGCCCGGCACACCGACGCTCAGCCCGCTGCGGACCGATTCGATGAAAGGCGGCACACTGCCGTCCTCGGCCAGGAACCAGTCGGGCGTAGCACCTGCCGGAGCGGTCTCGCGTCCGTCGAAGGTGGTAACGTCGCCATCGGCCTCGCCGCGCACCAGGAAGCCGCCCCCGCCGATGCCCGAGCTTTGCGGTTCGACCACGGTAAGCGCGAGCATCACGGCAATCGCCGCATCGGTGGCGCTGCCACCCTTGCGCAGGATTTCCTCACCTGCTTCCTGCGCGCGCGGATCGGCGGCGCTGACCGCACCGACGCTTGCCTGCGCCGATGCGGCGGGCTGGGTGGCAGGAAGGGTCGCGCAGCCGGAAAGGGCGAGTGCGACAAGCGAAATGGTGGCAATCCTCGTCATGGCGCGGGAGGCTATGCGGTTCCGACCGCCTCCGCAATCGAGGAAAATCCGTCGCGCCGCATAAGGCGTTCAAGACCGCGCAGGATGCGCCGGGGCAGGCCCGGTCCTTCATAGACCATGGCACTGTAAAGCTGGACCAGGCTGGCACCTGCCCGGATGCGTGCCCAGGCGTCTTCGGCCGTGGCAATCCCGCCGACGCCGACTAGCGGAAGCTGGCCGCCGGTTGCCTTGCGGAAGTCCGTCACCCGTTGTTGGGCCAGATCGCGCAAGGGGGCACCCGACAGGCCGCCCGTCTCGTCCTCATGGCTCGACCGGAGCGCGGGGCGCGAAATCGTGGTGTTCGAGACGATCAGCG
The DNA here is from genome assembly GCF_009827315.1 of Qipengyuania gaetbuli. Classification (NCBI taxonomy): domain Bacteria; kingdom Pseudomonadati; phylum Pseudomonadota; class Alphaproteobacteria; order Sphingomonadales; family Erythrobacteraceae; genus Qipengyuania; species Qipengyuania gaetbuli. The sequence continues at coordinate 1,783,940 of NZ_WTYF01000004.1, read as the reverse complement.
CGCCCAGCGCCTTGTCGAGCGCGATACGGGAAATCGCATCGATATCCGCCGGTTCCAGATCGGGTGCGACCTTCAGGAACACGGGCGGCCCGTCCTTCCCGCGTGCGTCGAGCACTGCATCGAGCAGGGCAACCAGGGCGCCCTCGTCCTGCAACGCACGCAGGCCCGGCGTGTTCGGGCTGGAGATATTGACCGCCAGATAGGTCGCATGAGCCGCCATCAGCCGCGTCATCTCGGCGTAATCGGCGATCCGGTCCTCGCTGTCCTTGTTCGCGCCAATATTGATGCCGAGCACGCCGGGACGTCCCTTGCGCGTCTCGAGCCGGGCGAGAGCTGCCTGTGCCCCGCCATTGTTGAACCCCATTCGGTTGATGACCGCGCGGTCTTCGACGAGGCGGAAGAGGCGGGGCTTGGGATTGCCGGCCTGCGGGCGCGGTGTAATCGAGCCGACCTCGGCGAAACCGAAGCCGAGCCCAAGCAGTTGATCGGGTACTTCGGCATCTTTGTCGAATCCGGCCGCCATGCCCAGCGGGTTGGGAAAGTCGATGCCCGCGACGCTTGAGGCCAGCGTACCTGCCTTGCCTGCCGCGCGCACCGGCGAGACCTTCAGGGCGGCTACCGTAAGGCGGTGAGCGCGCTCCGGGTCGAGTGCGAAGAGGGCGGGCCGGGCAAGGTCGAACAGCATGGCGCGGCGATATGGCCCAGCACGGTTTCGGTGTCGAGCGGGGCCTGCTTCCCTTTGTAAATTTCCGCCAAAATGAAGGCGAAGGGGCGGGTGTGTCGCATGCATACAATCAAAATTTGCCCGACTCGTCGTATCTAACCCCTGCGACCCGAAGGGCTCGGAGCAGCTTTGCAACGAGTTCTCAACTATAGAGGGCGGCTCTTCACGGGCCGCCCTTTTTTTTCATGGCGTATGAAGTTGCGGCTCTTCGCGGATCCCGTCGCGCGAAAGCAAATGTGACAGCAGAATTGCCACTTGCGGTCATGAGGTCTACAGAATCGCATGTTTCCTAAACGAAACGCGGGCGCGGGGACCTAATTGGGCAAGATCGAAGAACAAGGCGGGCTGCCCTTCAGCTTCGAGTTCGTCGAGGCTCCGGCTGACCTCAGGCCTTATTGCAATTCGCTGTATATATTCCGCGCCTCGGAGGCCGGATACGAAGACTGGCTGCCTGCCTACTCGGGACAGCTGGCCGTCGTGCCGAGCGGGTATGCCGACATGACTTTCGACAAGGGCGTGGTAGGCCGGACGTCCGAAGTCACGCTGATGGGGCCACTGGTGAAAGCGCGCCCGTTCAAGATCTACGGCCCGATGCTGATGCTCGGCGTGTCGCTCAACTTCCGCGGCTGGGCGGCGTTCACTGGGCTGCCGGTCAACGAGAACCACGACGCTTTCCTCGATCCGGCGACGGCCATGTCGCCCGACCTGCTGGCGCGCCTTGCCGCGCTGCCTGATGCCCTGCGGAGCGGAGAGATCGACGAACGCGGGGCACTGGACGTAATGGCAGCGGTCGTGCGCGACGGGCTGAGCGAGCTGTCGGTGCGCCACGTCCAGGTTATCGACACGACGCTGGAATGGCTGTCCTCGTCCTTCAAGCCCGAGATCGAGGTGCTGCAGGACAAGCTGCCCTATTCCGAACGGCAGGTGCAGCGGCTGGTGACGCGCTTCTTCGGCCAGCCACCCGTCCGCCTGATCCGGCGCTATCGCGCGGTGCGCGCGGCGACCTTGCTCTCGCTGCCCGAACTCCCGCTCGAGATCGAGGCCGAGATCCGTGACGCGTTTTACGACCAGGCGCATATGATCAAGGAGATACGCGCCTTCACCGGGAAAACTCCGCGGCGCATCGAGAAGAACGATGGGACCCCGGTGCGCGACATGCTCGGTCCCGACGGTTATTCCTCGGTCGACCTGTTCGGCGGGAGCGAGGACCGGCAGCTCGGCCGCAAGCCCGTTTAGGGGCTAACTGCTAACGACTCGCAACAAGCCGAAATCCGTTGAAACTGCGGGTTTGCGCTCATACGTGGCTAATCGGAGCGGATTCGTCCGATTTAGACCATGCGCCTTTCGAACCTTGCAGATTACGCTGTCGTCACGATGAGCCAGGCAGCCCGCCATTGCGGCGGGGGCAGGGTCAGTGCGTCCGAACTCGCGGCTGAAACCGGCCTGCCTGCCCCGACGGTGCAGAAGCTGGTCAGCAAGCTGGTCGGCGCAGGCCTGCTGCGCTCGGTGCGCGGGGCCGGCGGCGGCTTGCAGCTGGCCCGTCCGGCAGCCGCGATCAGCCTCGCCGATATCGTCGAGGCGGTCGAAGGCCCGATCGCGCTGACTGCCTGTGTCGAAGGGACCGATTGCTCGGTCGATCACGAATGCCGTGTGCGGCCCCACTGGCCGCTGGTGAACGAAGCTTTGCGCGGCGCCCTGGCGAATATCAGCCTGGTGCAACTGGCGCAGGAAAAGGAAATCGCGTGAGCGAAGACGTAGACATCCAGGACCGCGAAGCGAGGGAAGCTGCTGCCAAGGCGGCCGAGTACGAACACGGCTGGTCGGCGGACATCGAAACCGAATTCGCCGAGAAGGGCCTGACCGAAGACACGGTGCGCTTCATTTCGGCCAAGAAGAACGAGCCTGAATGGATGCTCGAATGGCGCCTCAAGGCATTCCGCCTGTGGCAGACCATGGAAGAGCCGGATTGGGCCAAGCTCGGCTATCCGGCGATCGATTACCAGGACGCCTATTACTACGCCGCGCCCAAGAAGAAGGAAAAGCTCGCCTCGCTCGACGAGCTCGATCCCGAGATCAAGGCGGTCTACGACAAGCTCGGCATTCCCGTGGCGGAGCAGGAAGTGCTCGCCGGGGTCGAAGGCGCGCGCAAGGTCGCGGTCGATGCCGTGTTCGACAGCGTGTCCGTCGCCACGACCTTCCGCGAGGAGCTGAAGAAGGCCGGCGTCATCTTCCTCTCGATCAGCGAGGCGATCCGCGAATATCCGGAGCTGGTGAAGAAGTGGCTCGGCAAGGTCGTGCCGCAGAAGGACAACTTCTTCGCCACACTCAATTGCGCGGTCTTTTCGGACGGCACCTTCGTCTACATTCCCGAAGGCGTGCGCTGCCCCATGGAACTGTCGACCTATTTCCGCATCAATGCGGAGAATACCGGCCAGTTCGAACGCACGCTGATCATCGCCGAAAAAGGCAGCTACGTCAGCTATCTGGAAGGCTGCACTGCGCCGATGCGCGATGAAAACCAGCTCCACGCCGCGGTAGTAGAACTGGTCGCGCTGGAAGATGCGGAGATCAAGTATTCGACGGTCCAGAACTGGTATCCGGGCGACGAGAACGGCAAGGGCGGGATCTACAATTTCGTCACCAAGCGCGGCCTGTGCCAGGGCGCGCGCTCCAAGATCAGCTGGACGCAGGTCGAGACCGGCAGCGCGGTGACGTGGAAATATCCCAGCTGCGTGCTCAACGGCGAAGACAGCGTGGGCGAGTTCTACTCGGTCGCGGTGACCAACAATTACCAGCAGGCCGATACCGGCACGAAGATGATCCACAACGGCCGTGGAAGTCGTTCAACCATCATCTCCAAGGGCATTTCGGCAGGCAAGTCGAACAACACCTATCGCGGCCGGGTGGCGGTGGCGGCCAATGCCGATGGCGTGCGCAATTTCACCCAGTGCGACAGCCTGCTGCTGGGCGACCAGTGCGGCGCGCACACCGTGCCCTACATTGAGGTGAAGAACCCGAGCGCGCAAATCGAGCACGAGGCGACCACCAGCAAGATTTCCGACGATCAGCTGTTCTACGCCATGCAGCGCGGGCTGGACGAGGAAGAGGCGGTGGCGCTGATCGTCAACGGCTTCGCCAAGGACGTGCTCAAGGAACTGCCGATGGAATTCGCCGTGGAAGCGCAGAAGCTGCTGGCGATCTCGCTTGAAGGAAGCGTTGGATGACCGACCGCAAGACCCTCCAGCTTCGCGATCCCGCGGAAGCTGCCGACACCGCTCCGGCCCTCAAGAAGAAGGGCCGCGGGTGGGAGATTTCGGAGAAGCGGCTCGATGCGTTGCACGAGCAGGCGCGCGAGATGCGCCGCCATTCGTCGGAAGCGCACAAGGCGCTGGCCGAGCGTTTCGCCAAGGCGGACATGGGCCGCTACACTTTCAAGCGGCACGCCGTGGTCGGCAGCGCGATCGTCGATTTCAACTGCCACAACCTCGGCATGGCGATCATGATCGACGAAGAGGGGCAAGACGAGACGCTCGCCAAACGCCGCGACAAGAGCCTCGAGGCGGTCGGCATCCGCGTGATGCGCATTGCCGCGAAAGACATTCTCGAAAACATGGACGAGGTGCTCCAGCGCATCACGCTCGGCATGCGCAGCCGCATCGCCGACAAGCAGGCTGCGCGGCGCGAACACCAGCGCAGCAGCACCCCGCGTCCGCGTCACAACAGGAAAGACAATGCTCAAGATTGAAAACCTCACCGCCGAGATCGACGGCAAGACCATCCTCAACGGCCTGAGCCTCGAAGTGGCGGCCGGCGAGGTCCACGCGATCATGGGCCCCAACGGCGCGGGCAAGTCGACCCTGTCCTACGTGCTGGGCGGACGCCCGGGCTATGAAGTGACCGGCGGCAGCGTGACCTTCCGCGGGCAGGATCTGCTGGACCTTGAACCGCACGAGCGTGCGGCGGCGGGCCTCTTCCTCGGCTTCCAGTACCCGGTCGAAATCCCCGGCGTGTCGAACGTCCAGTTCCTGCGCGAGGCGCTGAACGCGCAGCGCAAGGCGCGTGGTGAGGAAGTCCTGTCGGGCGGTGAGTTCCTCAAGCTCGCCAAGGACAAGGCCGGCCTGCTCGGCCTCGACATGGACATGCTCAAGCGCAATGTGAACGTCGGGTTTTCGGGCGGGGAGAAGAAGCGCGCCGAGATGGTCCAGATGGGCATTCTCGATCCCGCCTTCGCCGTCCTCGACGAGACCGACAGCGGCCTCGACATCGACGCGCTGCGCGTGGTGGGCGAAGGCATCAACGCGATCATGCGCGCGCCCGACAAGGCGGTGCTGCTGATCACCCACTACCAGCGCCTGCTCGACGTGGTGAAGCCGGATCGCGTGTCGATCCTGAGCAAGGGCCGCATCGTGAAGACCGGCGGACCCGAGCTTGCCCTGCGCCTCGAGAACGAAGGCTATGACGCGGTGATGGCAGAGCCGGCATGAGCGAGGCCGCAACCCTTCCAACCCGCAGGGACGAGCCCTGGCGCTATTCCGACACGGATGCGCTCGCCGGCATCGACCTTGACGACTGGCGGACGGTCGACGTCGCGCCGGGCGAAACCCTTCGCGAAACGCTGGTTGTCGAGGACGAGAACGGCAATGCCGATGGCACGCGCCTGACGCGCCTGCGCGTGTCGATCGGCAAGGGCGCGCGCTACGAACTGTTCGGCGTAATCGCCAGCGCGCATCTCGGCCGCGTGGAAGTCGAAGTGACGCTCGCCGAAGGCGCGCATTTCGAAATGGGCGGGATCACCGTCGGCGGGCGCGACACCGTGCGCGAATTCGTCACCCGCGTGGTCCATGCGCAGCCCAACGCCACCAGCAACCAGGTGGTGCGCAGCGTCCACTGGGGGCAGGGCACGGGCAATTTCCTCGGCAATATCGAGGTCGTGCGCCACGCGCAGAAGACCGATGCTGCGCAGAGCTTCAAGGGCCTGCTGCTGGAAAAGGGCGCGAGCGTGAATGCCGTGCCGCAGCTGGAAATCTTTGCCGACGACGTGAAATGCGCCCATGGCGCCAGCGTCGGCCAGATGGACGAGAATGCCCGCTTCTACATGGCCGCGCGCGGCCTTTCGCCCGACCTGTCGCGCCGCCTGCTGGTGCAGGCCTTCATCGGTGATGCGCTGGTGGCGCTGGACGACGAGGCGGAGCACGAGCGCCTGCTGCAGGTCGCGCTGGACAAGCTGGACAAGCACCTGTGAGCGAATTGGCGACCCTTTCCCGTAAGACCGATTTTCCCGGCCTGCTGACGAGCGAGGGCGCGCCGTGGTACTATCTCGACACGGCGGCGACAGCGCAGAAACCGCAGGCAGTGATCGACGCGATGAGCCGCGCGCTGGGCCGCGATTACGCAACCGTGCACCGCGGCGTCTATGGCCGCAGCGCGCACATGACGCTGGCCTACGAGGCCGCCCGCAGGCGCGTTGCACAGTTCATCGGCGCTGGTAGCGAAAACGAGATCGTGTTCGTGCGCGGCGCGACCGAGGCGATCAATCTCGTCGCATCGAGCTGGGGCATGACCCGCCTTACGGCGGGCGACCGCATCGTGCTGTCCACGCTCGAACACCATTCGAACATCGTGCCCTGGCAGATGGTCGCCGAACGCACCGGCGCGGTGATCGACGTGTGCCCGCTGACAGAGGATCACCGGATCGACCTCGGCGCGCTCGAGGCCATGCTGACCCCGCGGACCAAGCTGGTGTCGCTGGCCCATGTTTCCAACGTGCTCGGCAGCGTGCTCGACGCGCGCACGGCTGCAGACCTTGCCCATTCGGTCGGCGCGAAAATCCTGCTCGACGGGTGCCAGGCCGCGCCGCGCATGACGCTCGACATGGCCGCGCTCGATTGCGACTTCTACGCTTTCTCCGGCCACAAGCTTTACGGGCCGACCGGTATCGGCGTGCTCTGGGCGCGCGAAGACATCCTCGATGCCATGCCCCCCTACCAGGGCGGTGGCGCGATGATCGAGAAGGTGAGCTTCGAGGGTACGACCTATGCCCCGCCCCCGCAGCGGTTCGAAGCGGGCACGCCGATGATTACCGAGGCCATCGCTCTCCACGCAGCCATCGATTACGTCGATGCGATCGGGCCGGACGCGCTGTTCGCGCACGAGGCAGCGCTGGCCGCGCAGCTGCGCGAGGAACTGCGCCGCACCAATGCCGTGACGCTGTTCGGGCCGGAGGAAAGCGCCGGCATCGTCAGCTTCGCGCTCGAAGGGGTGCATCCGCATGATCTCGGCACCATACTGGACGAGGAAAACGTGGCGATCCGCGCAGGCCACCACTGCGCGCAGCCGCTGATGGAGCATCTGGGCGTCCCGGCCACGGCGCGCGCCAGCTTCGGCCTCTACAGTGACGAAAACGACATCGCCGCCCTGATGCGCGGCATCGAAAGGACCCGGAGGATCTTCGGATGAACAAGCCTTCTGACGAGAATGATTTCATCGCCGCACCCTCGCCTGCCGACACGGTCGTCGGCAAGCCGCCGCGTGCGCGCGTGTCCGACGCGGTCGATCCCGACGAGACGGCGGGCGCCAAGCTGGAGCGCAAGCGCGACTATCTCGAAGGCTTCCTACAGAAGAAGCCGGAAAGCGTGCCTGCCGGATCGCCCGGCGGCGCGCTTTACGAAGCGGTCATCGACGCGCTGAAGGAAATCTACGACCCGGAAATCCCGGTGAACATCTACGACCTCGGCCTGATCTACGGGGTCGAGGTGTCGGACGAGGCCGACGTGGTCGTCACCATGACACTGACCACGCCGCACTGCCCCGTGGCCGAAACCATGCCGGGCGAAGTCGAACTGCGCGCCGCCAGCGTTCCGGGGGTGCGCGATGCCGAGGTCAATCTCGTCTGGGACCCGCCGTGGGGACCGGACAAGATGACCGACGAGGCGCGTCTCGAACTGGGGATGCTGTGATGGGCGATCAGGTCACCCGTCCCGCGCCCAAGGCGGCCGTCATCCTGACCGAGCGTGCCGAAGCGCGCATCGCCGAGCTCATGTCGAAGGCACCCGAAGGGGCCATAGGCGTGAAGCTGTCGACCCCTCGCCGCGGGTGTTCGGGCCTTGCCTATTCGGTCGACTACGTCACCGAGGAAGCGAAATTCGACGAGAAGATCGAGACCCCCGGCGGCGTGTTCTACATCGACGGGGCCAGCGTGCTGTACCTGATCGGCAGCACGATGGACTGGGTGGAGGACGACTTTTCGGCCGGCTTCGTGTTCGAAAACCCCAACGCCAAGGGGGCTTGTGGCTGCGGCGAGAGCTTCATGGTATAATGGCAGGCATGGAAGAGCGCGAAATAGCCAGGCTGATTGCCTCCCTCCACGGGCCGGAACGCCGGCTCATGGAGCGTATTGCAAAGCGCTGGCGCAGGAAACCGCCCGAATCGGGTATTTCCGTTCCCGCTATTCCTCCCAAGGGACCGCTGCCCAAGCAGGGCGGCGCCGAAGCCCCGCTGGTTTTCGACTGACCTAGCCTTCCGCGAGGAAGGCGAGCAGCGCTTCCTCGAATTCGTCCACCCGTCCGTCGGCGGCGATCTGCGCGTCGAGCCATTCCTTCTCGCCATCCGTCACGCCGTGCGCATCGGCGGCGGCTTCTGCGGCGGAGGCACCGCTTGCCTTGCGGCCGAACACCTTGCCGAACGCATTGGGCGAAGCCTTCGCCATCCGGCTCAGGAACGAGCCGACGCCATGCGAGGTGTCGTGCATGAAGGCCTGCAGTTCCTCCGCACGCTCGCGGCTGATCTGCGCATTGGCATGGGCATGGCCCTGCAGGTAATTCGCCACGCCCTGCACGAACAGCTGCTTCCATTCGGGCGCATTGTCGCCGTCCAGCGTCGCGTCCTTCAGGCGGAAGAGCATCTCGGCTTCCTTGCGGCCGACGGCTGCAGGCCGTTCGCTCGCAGGCGCGAAGATCGCGCGGCGCAGCAGTTTCGCTTCGACCGCATTGACGTTGCCCGCTTCCAGTTCGCCGCCGCAGCGGGTCGGGCCGGTGCCATGCAGCACGGCGTGCTCCACCTTGGCGACCGCGAAATCCTTGAGCGAGGCGGGCACGTTCTGGGCGCGCTCGAAAACGCGCAGCAGCAATTCGAGTTCGGCCATCGAGCACAGGTGCCCGTCGGCATCGATCTGGCTCACCAGCCAGTCGGCATTTTCCTGGTCGACATAGCCGCGCGGCGCGCGCTGGTTGACCACGTATTCGCCGAGCGCCTCGACGAAGAAATCGGTCCATTCGGGGCCGCGCTCGCCAAGCTGCGCATTGATCGCGAAGATCGCTTCGGCTTCGTTCTGGCAGATGCGCCCGTCCGGCCATGCCTCGCGTCGCAGCGAGAGGACTTCCTCCGCCGAAACCTCGCCATTGGCCGAGACACGCTTGGCCAGATCCGAAAAATGCACGCTCATGCTCGTCCTACCCCACAATTACAGGCGCGGGAGAGCCTAGGACGGTTTGCTTAAGACCAGGTTAGCGACGCAGGGCGCGCACGCAGGCGGCCCGGTCAACGTCCAGCGCATCGCTGGCACGGCGCGCGGCGACATAGGTCGCGCTCGGCTCTGCCCCGGGGGCGAGCGGGTAGAGATAGACGTCGAGCACGCAGGCCTCGCCGGTAAACTGCAGCTTGTAGGCATCGCCTTCGCGCACCGAGAGGCGCGGCGGGCCGAACAGGTTGGCAAGCGCCGTCGCGTTCTTGCCGATCACGCCTTCGAGGCCCGGCAGGTTCATCACCTGCGGCGCCCGGAACCCACCGGTCGAGGGGGCCGGGCGAACTTGCGTCTGCGGCGGCGGGGTCGTAGCTGCCGGGCGCTGCTGCTGCGGTGGCCAGTAGGTCGGAGGCGAGGAGCTCACGCAGGCGGACAGGGTTGCCGAGGCAAGCACGACGAGGGCAATTTTACGCATGGGCGCCTCTTGCGCGGTGAACCATGTGGGTTGCGCTCGCCGCGCCGAGCACGGGGGCGAGCAGGTTGGCGAACGGCACCAGCATGATGCCCGCGACTGTCCCGCCGAGGAGGAGCCTCTGGCCGGCGCTCATCGGGGCGATTTCCGCCTTGTCGCTGCGGTGGCGCAGCCAAACCATGTCCTGCAGCTCGCGCCCCAGCAACCAGCCGTTGACCGCCCAGAACAGGACCGCGGTGCCGATGCCGGTGACGAGTAGCGCAATGGCGAAGGGCAGGGCGACGAGGTTCACCAGCACGGCGCGAAGGGCCGAGCGCAGGCTGTTGCCCAGTTCCTCTCGGAACGGCAGGCCGGCGACCTTTGCGGCGTGCGGATAATGCCGCGCCTCCACCGCACGCACGATTTCGTCGGCGTAGAACTGGAGGACGAACAGCGCCACGATGCGGAACAGCAGCCAGCCAGCGACAAGTCCGATGGTCAGCGCGGCGACGGCCGCAAGGGTATCGCTGTAGTCTTCGGGCATGTTGGTAGCGAGCCAGGTCTCGATTGCCGAATCGAGTGCGGCCCACAGGCCGATGCCGAGCACGGCAAAGATCGCCAGCGTGACCAGCACGCTTTTTACGAGCACTTTCACAATGGCGGGATCGCTCAACTGGCTCAGCGACAGGGCAAGGGCGCGGGGTAGCGAAACCATGACAGGGGGCGGGGAATGCGCGCCCCGCCGCGGCAAGTCAATGTTGCCCTTGGCCTAGGCCCGACGAACCGCTAACCGCGCCCGACAACTCGTTACCTGACCTTCCCGGAGTACCCATGTCCCAGCCCCGTTACGACGTCCTCGCCATCGGCAATGCCATTGTCGATGTGATGGCCCCCTGCGCAGACGATCTTATCGAGGAGCTGGGCCTCGCCAAGGGCGGGATGACCCTGGTCGACACCGAGCGGGCGAAGGAACTTTACGACGCCATGGGCCGCGCGACCGAGATTTCGGGCGGTTCGGCGGCCAATACGCTGGCCGGCATGTCCTCGCTGGGCGCGCAGTGCGCCTTCATCGGCCAGGTCGCGGCCGACCAGCTGGGCGAGATCTTCAGCCACGACATCCGCGCCGTCGGCATCGATTTCGACACCGCGCCCCGCGCCGGCGACCCGCCGACCGCGCGCTGCCTCATCTTCGTGACGCCCGATGGCGAGCGCACGATGAACACCTTCCTGGGCGCAAGCCAGTTCCTGCCGCCGGCCGCGCTCGACGACGAGCTGATCGCCAGCGCCGGCATTCTCTATCTCGAAGGCTATCTCTGGGATCCCGAAGAGCCGCGCAGCGCCATGCGCCGGGCCATGGAAGTCGCCCGCGCCGCGGGCCGCAAGGTTGCCTTCACCGCGTCGGAAAGCTTCGTGATCGACCGTCACGGCGACGATTTCCGCCAGATGATCGACGAGGGGCTGATCGACATCCTCTTCGTCAACGAGCACGAGCTTGCGACGCTGACCGACGAAGCCGATTTCGAAGCCGGCCTCGCCAAGGTCGAAGGCAAGGTGCCCGTTCTCGTCGCCACGCGCAGCGCCAAGGGCGCGGTCGGCATCGCCTATGGCGAGCGCGTCGATATCGAGGCGGAGCCGATCGACAAGGTGGTCGACACGACCGGCGCGGGCGATCTCTTCGCTGCCGGCTTCCTGACCGGCCATGCGCGTGGCGAAAGCCTCGAGCGGTGCCTGCGCATGGGCGCCATCTGTGCAGCCGAGATCATCAGCCACATCGGTGCGCGCAGCGAAAAGGACCTCAAGGCGCTGGTTGCCGAAAAACTCGGCTGACCGGCGCTCAGGATACCGGCTTGCGGTATTCCGGGTCGCGCAGGGTCAGGATGTAATGCGCCAGTTCCTTGGCCTGTTCGGGGTCGAGGTCGAAATCCATCACCATCGGGTAATTGTGCGCGTCGGTGAGGTAGGCCTGCAGCGTGTCCTCGGTCACGCCTTCCCGGTTGGCGATATCGGCAAAGGTCGGCGAAGCCGGATTGGGCGACAGCCACGGCTTTTCCACCGCATGGCACCCGCCGCACGCACCTTGCGCAAAGGCCAGCGGATTGTCGTGCGCGACATCCGTTGGCATGGCGATCGCGGTTTCCTCCTCCCCGTAGGCCGTCTGGCAGGCGGCGAGCCCGGCCAGGGCGATGGCGGGAAGGGCGAAGCGCAGCGGCGATCCGGTTCTTGTCATGGGGGGATTGTGCCGTCGTCCGGCCCGCTCTGGCAAGGGGAAAGGCGGCAGCACCCTCCCGCTTATCCCAACCGTTCACGGCGGACCTCGCGTTGGCCGATATCGCGGCGGCAGAACCCTTCCGGGAAATCGACAGTGTCGACTGCAGCATAGGCATTGCGCTGCGCCTCGGTCGCGCTGGCGCCGCGCGCCGTCACGTTGAGCACACGCCCGCCGTTTGCGACCAGCTGGCCGCCGTCCAGCTTCGTACCTGCGTGGAAGACCTTGGCGCCGCCCGCCTCCGCCTCGCCGATGCGGATCGCTCCGCCCTTCTTCGGCGTGTCGGGATAGCCTTCTGCGGCCATGACCACGGTGAGGGCGAAATCGTCCGACAGCTTCGGCGTCGCGATCTCGCCCAGCCGGCCTTCGGCGCAGGCGAGCATGATTTCGACGAGGTCGCTTTCCAGCCGCATCATCAGCACCTGGCATTCCGGATCGCCGAAGCGGACGTTGTATTCGATCAGTTGCGGCCCGTCCTTCGTCAGCATGAGGCCGGCGTAGAGCACGCCCGAATAGGGATGCCCTTCCTCGCGCATGGTCTGCACGGTCGGGCCGACGATTTCGCGCATCACCTGGTCCTGCAGCGCCTGGGTGAGGACGGGGGCGGGCGAATAGGCGCCCATGCCACCGGTATTGGGGCCGGTGTCGCCTTCGCCCACGCGCTTGTGGTCCTGCGCGCTGCCGAAAGGAACGATGGTCTGGCCATCGGTGAGCGCGAAGAAGCTCGCTTCCTCGCCGGTGAGGAACTGCTCGATCACGACTTCGCTGCCCGCGCTGCCGAACTTGCCTTCGAACATGTCGGACAGCGCGTGCTGCGCGTCCTCCCGCGTCTCGGCGATGACCACGCCCTTGCCCGCCGCAAGCCCGTCGGCCTTGAGGACAAAGGGCGGGTCGAACTTCTTGAGCGCGCCCCAGGCCGCTTCGAGCGAGGTGCAGCGCACGAAGCGTGCAGTGGGGATATTGGCCCGCTCGCACAGCTCCTTGGTGAAGGCCTTCGATCCTTCCAGCTGTGCAGCAGCCTTCGACGGGCCGAATGCAGGGATGCCGGCGGCGCGCAGGCTGTCGGCAAGGCCGTCGACCAGCGGCGCTTCGGGTCCAATCACGACCAGCCCGACGCCATTGTCGCGGCAGAAGCGTTCGACTGCCGCATGGTCGGCAACATCGAGGTCGATGCATTCGGCACATTCGGCCATTCCGGGATTGCCCGGGCTCGCCCACAGCTTGTCGCAGGCCGGCGATTGCGCCAGTTTCCACGCAAGCGCATGTTCGCGGCCGCCGCTGCCCAGCAAAAGGATATTCATGCCCGCCGATTTCCCGTCAGATTCCGAAGATGAAGGCTTGGTAGCGAAGGGGCGCGCAGGCGACAATGCCGCCCCGCTCTCCATCAGCGAAATCTCCAACCTGCTGAAGCGCACGGTGGAGGACCGCTTCGGCTTCGTGCGCCTGCGCGGCGAGCTGTCGGGCGTGAAGCGTGCGGCCAGCGGGCATCTCTACTGCGCGCTGAAGGACGAGAAGGCGGTGCTCGACGGGGTGATGTGGCGCGGGCAGGTCGACCGGCTGCCCTTCCGCCCCGAAGACGGGCTGGAAGTCGTCGCCAGCGGCAAGCTGACGACCTACCCCGGGCGCTCCAAGTACCAGATCGTGATCGAGCGGATGGAACTGGCAGGCGAAGGCGCGCTGCTGGCCCTGCTGGAAAAGACCAAGGCGCGACTCGCTGCAGAAGGGCTGTTCGACGAGGCGCGCAAGCGGCCGTTACCCTTCCTGCCGCGTACGATCGGCGTGGTCACTTCGCCTACCGGCGCGGTGATTCGCGACATCCTCCATCGCCTCGCCGACCGTTTCCCCAGCAGGGTGATCGTGTGGCCGGTGCTGGTGCAGGGGCAGGGCGCGGCCGAACAGGTGGCCGGCGCGGTGCGCGGCTTTTCCGGCCTGCCAGAAGGCCATCCCGACCGCCCCGACCTCGTCATCGTGGCGCGCGGCGGCGGCTCGATCGAGGACTTGTGGAGCTTCAACGAGGAAGTCGTGGTCCGCGCGATTGCGGATTGCTCGATCCCCACCATCAGCGCGGTCGGGCACGAAACCGACACTACGCTGGCCGATTTCGCCGCCGACCGCCGCGCGCCGACGCCTACTGCGGCGGCAGAGATTGCCGTGCCAGTGCGCGCGGAACTGGCCGCGACCTTGCGAGACTTCGCAGCGCGCAACCAGCGGGCGATCCTGCGACCGGTGCAGCTGGGCCGCGAACGGCTGGAAGCGCGCGTGCAGCGGCTGCCGGGGGCCGAGGCGATCCTGCAACCGAGCGCGCTGGCGCTCGACGAGATGACCGAGCGGCTGCGGCGCGGCCTCACCGACCGCGCGGCACGCGGGCGCGAACGGCTGGCACAGTTGCGCCTTTCGCCTGCCATGCTGGAGCGCAATCTGCGCGATGGCCGCAAGGCGCTCGGCAACATCCGGCTCGTGCCCTCGCTGGTCGAGCGCCCGCTGGCCGATCGACGCGAGAAGCTTGCCGCAATCGCGCGCCTGGCCGAGCAATTGCACCCGGACCGCCCGCTCGAACGCGGTTATGTCCGCGTGACGGGCGCGGGCGGCCAGACCGTGACGAGCCGCGATTCGGCGGCAAGCGAAGCCGCGCTCACGCTCAAGTTCCGGGACGGCGACCTCGCCGTCGTGCCGGGCGATACTGCTCCTTCGCCGCCGCCGCGCAAGCCTGCGCCGAAGCCCCGCGCCAAGGGAACGACGCCTGAACAGGATGATTTGTTCGGTTAAGCGCGAAATGCTAGGATGGCGTCCATGTTGATGAACAAGAATTCGGGCCCGTCTTCGGGCGAGGCAAAGCTGCAGTACGGCCCCAACGGTTTCCGCGTCCTGCGCGCCGGCCAGCACGTCTTCTGCGCGGCATCGGGAGTACCGATCGCGTTGGAGGAACTGCGCTACTGGTCGGTCGAATACCAGGAAGCCTATGCGACGCCGCAGCTGGCGACCGAGCGGCTGAAGCCGTGAACCTCGCAAGGGTCGCACCGCTCCTCACTCTCCTTGCAATAGCCTCTGCCGCGCAGGCCGAACCCGCCCCTGCGCAGCCTTCCGATGCAGCCCCGCTCGCCCAGCCCGTGGCCGCCGATTTCGCCATTCGCGGCGAGCTGGAGCAGGGTGGCTGGATCCGCGGCCGCCTGCCCGCAGGCACGGTGGCTGCGGCACTGGGTTCGACCCCGCTTGCCTTCGACGAGAGCGGCAATTTCTTCGCCGCCTTCGACCGCGACCAAGACGGATCGCTCCGCCTCAGCGCAACGCGGCAGGACGGGCAGGTCGTCGCGCGCGATCTCTCGGTAAAGCCCCGCGACTGGAACATCGAGCGCGTCAACGCGCCCCTGCGTCCCGGCAGGTCCTCCGAGGCGTTCATGGAACGTCGCAGGCCAGAGCTCGAAGCGATCTGGGCAGCGCGCGAGAAGGATACGCAAAGCGAAGGCTGGCGACAGGATTTCATCTGGCCGGCAAGGGGCCGCATCTCCGGCCGTTTCGGGTCGCAGCGGATCTACCAGGGCCAGCCCGGCAGTTATCATTCCGGCCTCGATATCGCGGGTGGCGATGGCACGACCTATGTCGCTCCCGCTGCCGGGACGGTGGTGCTGTCGGTGCGCGGCTTTAGCCTTGAGGGCAATCTGCTGATCATCGATCACGGCCAGGGTCTGAACAGCGCCTTCCTCCATTCCTCCGAACTGTTCGTGAAGGAAGGCGACAGGGTGGAACAGGGCCAGCCGCTCGGCCGCATCGGCGCATCGGGCCGTGCAACGGGACCGCATTTGCACTGGAGCCTCAAGTGGCGCGATGCCCGGCTCGACCCGCTGCTTTTCCTGCCATCGATGTCGGGAGAGTGATAGCCACGCCCATCGGCTGCCGCTAAGCGCCCCGCATGCGTCCACGCCGGCTCGTCCTCGCAATCCTGGTTGCGCTCTCGCTGGCGCCCAGCACCTTCATGCGCAGCCCCCCTCCGCCCGTCGGCAGTCCCTACGCGCGCTTTGCCCCCATCGAATTCGCACCTGCCACCATTGGCCCGCTGGAACTGGCGGGGGCGTGGGAGATCGTCGGGAGGCACCGCGACTTCGGCGGCTTCTCGGCCATGGTGATCTTGCCTGACGGGCAGATGCGTCTCGGCAGCGATGCCGGGCGCCTCTTTACCATTGGCAGGCCCGACCGTGCCGGGGAGATCGGCGGACTGACGGTGCTGGCGCAGCGCCGCGGGGATGGGAAAGTCGATCTCGACCTCGAGGCACTGACCCGTGATCCCGATACAGGGGACGTCTGGGGCGCTTATGAAAGCAGCAACCGGATCGTCCGCTTCGATCAGGCCATGCAGATAGAAGCCACGCGCAAGCCGCCCGAGATGCGAGACTGGGGGGTGAACTCGGGACCTGAAGCCTTCGCCCGCCTGCCGAACGGACGTTTCATCGCCATCGAAGAACGATCGCAGCGCTGGGGAAGCACGAATCACCGCGGCGTGCTGTTCTCCGGCGACCCGGTGCGCGATGTTTCATCCGAGCCCTTCACACTTGACGCGCCCGAGGGCTACCGCCCGGTCGATGCGACAGCGCTGGACGAGGGCCGCGTGCTGGTGCTGCTGCGCTCGCTGGAATTCGGTTTCCCGCCTCGGTTCGGTACTGCCATCGGAATGATCGACATCGCCGCGCTCGGCAGCGGCAAGCCGGTAACCGTGCAGATGGTCGCAGCCCTTGTCTCGCCCGTACCAGCTGACAATTTCGAAGCGATTGCTGTGACCAGGGAAGGGGGGGATCTGGCGGTCTGGCTGGTGTCCGACGACAATTTCATGAGCTACCAGCGCACGCTGGTGCTCAAGTTCGTATGGCAGGCACGGCAAAAGGCGCGCAGGTGACCCCGCGCGCCCTTGCTTAAGTCGTAAAGGAGAAGTGCGCGAAGCCTCAGGCGGCTTCGACGGCAGCCTTCTTCAGTTCGCGCTTCACCTTGAGTGCACGCGCCGACAGCTTCTCGTCATTGGTCTTGAGCAACCAGTTGTCGAGGCCGCCGTTGTGCTCGACCGAGCGCAGGCCCTGGGTCGAAACGCGGAACTTGAAGCTGCGGTCCAGCTTCTCGCTCATCAGCGTGACGTTCTGCAGGTTCGGCAGGAAGACCTTCTTGGTCTTGTTGTTGGCGTGGCTCACATTGTGGCCGACCTGGCGGCCCTTGCCGGTGAGTTCGCAAATGCGCGACATGATACGTCTCTCGTTCGAATGGCTGGGCGAGTTCCCTTGGCCGCGGTGAGCGGGGCGGGGGCTCATTAATCCCGGAAAGCGGCGCGCATAGCGGCGGGTAGCCGAATCGTCAAGCACGTTGCGCGAGGCGGAGCCGGGGGCTAGCGAGGCCGCATTATGACCTCGTGGACCCTCCCGCAACCCATGCAGCGCGCGCTCGAACTGGCCGAGGCCTCTGCCGGTGCGGGCGAGGTGCCGGTCGGCGCGGTCGTGACACGCGGCGGGGCGATTATTGCCGAGGCGCACAATGCCCCGCGCGAAACGCACGATCCGACCGCCCATGCGGAAATTTTGGCGATTCGCGGCGCGGCAGAGGCGCTGGGGGACGAACGGCTCACGGATTGCGAACTCTGGGTAACGCTGGAGCCCTGCGCGATGTGTGCTGGCGCTATCGTCCATGCCCGCATCGCCAAACTCTACTATGCCGCCAGCGATCCCAAGGGGGGCGCGGTCGAACACGGCGCGCGCGTGTTCGAGCAGGAGCAATGCTTGCACAAGCCCGAGGTCTATTCCGGCATGGGCGAGGCTCGTGCGGCGGAATTGCTGCGCGGGTTCTTCAGGGAGCGGCGCTAGGCCTCGCACCTCGCGCCGCTCCCGAAGTGGCGGTTCAGGCGTCGGGCCCGATCGAGCGGATGACCGCACCCTTGTCGTCGAGGAAGTCGATGGCGCTGGTCCCGTCCTTTTCGACGCGCAGCATCATCCGTGGCAGGCCCGAGCCGTCCTGCAGCATCAGCACCGACGCGCGGTCGCGCGACTTGCCGAGGAATAGCCGCGGCGCGCCGCCGGCGCTTCCTTCGCGTACGGCCGCCTTGCCGTCCTTGCTCTCGAACATCGATTCGCCGGGGCGGTCGGAGATGATCACCGCGGCCATGTCACGCTCGCCATTGTCGGTCTGCAGCAGTTGCAGCGTCTGATCGTTTTCATAGCGGTCGAAGGTCAGGCTGGCCCCGGCATTGGTCTTGCCGCTTTCGGACTTGCCCGCCCAGATCAATCCGCCGTTCTCGGTTCCCTCGTCGTTGAGGAACAGCATGCCCGCAGGAAAGCGGCGGTCGGGGCGGTCGATTTCCTGGCCCTTGTGAAAGGCGCCGGGGAAACGGTCGCGGCCGGAAATGACCATGCGCAACGTCCCGTCGGGCTCGCGAATGTTGATCCGCTCGACGTCGAGCGTCTTCATCGTGCCGGGACGCGCTGCCGCGACCAGCGTGACCGCCATGCCGACCAGTGCGGCGCCTGTCACAAGACCTTGCCAATATGCCATCGAGATACCCTGTATTGGTGTTTTAGATGCATATAACACGAAGTGCGAAAGTCATTATATGTCAACGAATTAGGGTGGGTGGGGGTATTTCCTGTCCGTGCTGTCTGCCGGGTGGGTTCTGAGGGGCAGCAATGACCGAACTGTCTGCAAGCGACCCGCTGTCGGAGGAACAGCCGAGGTCTCGGCGGACCCTGCGAAGTGTAAGGCCGCCGGGCTCGGAGATCCGTAGCCCGGCGGCCTGGGTGCGTACCCGAAAGGCTCAGTTGAAACCCTTCCACGCGGCCATACTCGGAGGGCCTCTGGAATAATATTGAATAAAATGCCCGCACTTGTTACCTGCGCGAACATATGGATGAGATGCGTCTTCTGCGGCATTTCGAAGCCGTTTATCGGCTATCGAGCTTTTCGGCTGCCGCTCGAGAATTGAGGCTGACGCATTCTGCGATAACGAAGAGCATCAAGGCGCTGGAGGATGGTTGGGAGGCTCAGCTATTCAATCGGACCACACGCAGCGTGATTCCCACGGAAGCCGCCAAGAAACTCTATCCGCAAGCAGTCGAGCTCCTGGCCTTCGCGGCGAATGTGCGGAGGTCCGTTGCGACGGAACAAATCGAGATAAATATTTTGAGCGGGGCGGGTGCGATCGAAGGTTACATCCATCC
Organism: Qipengyuania gaetbuli; assembly: GCF_009827315.1. Taxonomy (NCBI): domain Bacteria; kingdom Pseudomonadati; phylum Pseudomonadota; class Alphaproteobacteria; order Sphingomonadales; family Erythrobacteraceae; genus Qipengyuania; species Qipengyuania gaetbuli. The sequence continues at coordinate 1,764,860 of NZ_WTYF01000004.1, read as the reverse complement.
TGCCATTCTGAAGTTCGCGCGCCGGTATCCAGAGGCCAGGATCAACGTTGCGACGATGCAGGCGCATTTGGCCGCAGATGAACTGCTTCAGCGCCGGACCGATATCCTTGTTTATCACGACACCAGCTTCGCCGTGATGCCTCACAAGAGCCAGATGCGGCTGACCAAGGTGGTCGATGAGCCGTATCTCATTGTCTATCGACCTGAATTTTCCTCTGATTTACGAAACAACTCGCTAGGCGATCTTCTGCTTCATTATGACTGGGCGCTGCCGGTGAGCCGGACGTTCGAAGACTTCCTGCCGGCGAAATTGCGCACTTTCCTGAAGAACGAAGCTGCGCCCCGGTACCGCCTTGCGAACCAGACAGCTTGTATAGAGCTTGTGAAACAGAGTGACCTGTTGACTGTGCTTCCAGGGAGCCTCGCCGAAGGCCTCGTAGCTCGAGGAGAGCTCTCGGCCATTCCCCTTCCCGCCGATTTCCGTTTCGCGATCAGTGCCGCAATTCACGATAACGCTGGCCTGGAGCCCGCGTTGAACCACTTCATCGACTGTATGAAGGCACTTTAGGGCTCGATATTGCACCACGACCCCGTCAGCTGGATCGCCGGCTAATCATCTATTGCCGCTAGGACATCCTCTCATGTAAACGTTCACAACAAGAAGGCCGCAGACAGGGAATCCCGTAATCTTCGATAGGTGGAACAGCGGAAATCAGGGCGTCACCGTTCGCTACGCTTTGCCCGCCGAGCGATTGCGCCCTTACGTCTCCACCTATTCCTTGACCGTTGTGGACAAGAAGACGCCCACGGTCTTCGACCAGGTCTACCCCGAATGGCCCAACATTCGCATGACGGTCGGGGGAGATATGGCTGCCTGCACCGGCATCGGTCCCCTTCGGGTCTGCAATCCGATTTGCGCGATAGGGCCTACCAGTCATGCGACACGCTTTTCGCTTGAACCGGGCCGCTATTGGACAATCAGCATCCTGCCTCTGGGCTGGGCTAGATTCGTGGGAATCCGCGCATGCGAGTTCGCAGATCACTGGGAGATCCTCGACCGCGACAGCCCTCTCGCCAAGTTTGCACCCCTGCTATCTTGCGAGAGAGGCGCGCCGAAATTTTCCGAGGTAACCGCGCAGATTGACAAATATTTGCTCAGGATGCTGGCTCAGCCGGGCACCAGGGAAGACGCGATATTCAACGTCCATTGCGCCTTGCTCGATCCCCAGGTGGCGTCGGTAAAAGACTTTGCCGCACGGGCGGGCATTGGCGTGCGGGCGCTCGAGCGACTGTCCTTATCGGCCTTCGGGTTCAGCCCCAGCCTGCTGTTGCGCCGCCAGCGTTTCCTGCGCAGCCTCAGCCAATTCATGCTCGACCCCTCTCTTTCGTGGATCGACACACTCGATTCCCAATATGTCGACCAGCCTCATTTCATCCGCGACTTCCGCCGGTTCATGGATACGACACCGAGCGCGTTCGCGGCAGCGCCGCACCCGGTCTTGTGGGCTGCAGCCAAGGCCCGGACAGCGATCGCGGGAAAGCCCATGCAGGTTCTTCAGCCGCCGGGCGAGGTTACTTGATATTTCCCGGTCATGGACGCGGAAGCTAGGCTGCTATGCACCCCTTATCGGGCATTTACGCTCCGCCTATAGCCCCCGCCAGATCTTGGCCCGATCGCCATCCTTGGCGCCCAGGCGCGCCTTGTCGCAAGGCTTCGGCATGAAGCGCTTGTCGTAACAAAGCCGCAGTTCTTCCAGCCAACCCTTGCGGTCGAGGTGGACGCCAACTGCCTCCTCCGGCCAGCCCTCGTTCGCATCGGCGAAGCGAGTGCGGATCGTGCCTGCGGTCAGGTTATCCTCGCGGCTGATGCGCACGAAGTCGGGCCAGCGCAGGCCGGAATAGAGGATGCGCGTGACCTTGAAATAGGTCGCGGGCCTGCGCGTCATGCAGCTGCCGTGCTTGGCCCACTGGCGCGCCATGAGCGCTGTGTCGGGACTGATGCACAGGTTCTGCCGGACAGCGGAAGCGGTGGGTTTCGTACCGGCACACCATTGCGGCCAGCTGTGCCCGCTATCGGGCCACAGACCGTGCACGGTGAAGCCGAAACGCCCGTCCCTGCCCGAACACTGGCGCGCATGGCGCCGCTCGTCTTCGCGGAAGCGGCAGAACTCCGGGCTCCAGCTGAGCGCGAGAGTGTAGCCCGTGACGGGCAGGTCGCGCGGGGCGGAATCCGCCTGCACATCGGGGACCCGGACCTCGCCCGGAATACGGCACTGGTAAGCCTGCGCTTGCGCGGCCCCGGCGCCCGCCAGCGTGACCGCGGCGAGCGCTACGCAGAGCCTGCGGTCAGTTGCCGCCACGCTTCTCGGCGAACCACGCCTTCGCGTCGGGCTGGAACAGGAAATAGATCGCAGCCAGCGTCATCACATTGCCGATCAGAGTGAAGACGAGGTTCAGCCCCGACAGCAGGCCGAAGGTCGTTGCGAGCGAGAACAGTGCCCAGGCTGCGAAGAGCACCAGGATCCATTTCACGAACTCGATACGCAGGCCCGAGATGAGGAACCACAGCGCCAGGTTGATGACGATGCCGAAGATCAGGCTGCCGATCATGATGCCCCCGGCCATGCCTTCGACGCCGGCGGCGGCGAGTTCGGCATTGGTCGTTTCGACCAGGTCGCCGTAATTGAGTGCGAAGCCTATCAGCCCGACGACGATCGAGCCGAGATAGAGCATGTCGAATTTCTTGATCGATGCAGGTTTCATCGTGGTCCCTCCCCGTGATTGCGGAGAGATGCCCTGAATTTACAGCGGGGTAAAGTCCAGACCGATGTCCGCGGCAGGCGCGCTCTGCGTCAGGCGGCCGACGGAGACGTAGTCCACGCCGGTCGCAGCCTTGGCCCTGATCGTGTCGAGATTGATCCCGCCGCTCGCTTCGGTGGGGACGCGGCCGGCCACCAGCGCCACTGCCTCACGCAGGGTCGCGGGTTCCATGTTGTCGAGCAGCAGGCGGGTCGCACCGGCGGCCAGCGCGGGTTCGATCTGGTCGATCCGGTCGACTTCGCAGATGATGTCCTTCACCCCGGCCTCGACCGCGCGGCGCACCGCCTCGCCCACGCTGCCGGCGACAAGGACGTGGTTGTCCTTGATCATCGCGGCATCCCACAGGCCCATGCGGTGGTTCGCCCCGCCGCCCATGCGGACGGCGTACTTCTCGAGGTGGCGCATGCCGGGAATGGTCTTGCGCGTGTCGAGCAAGGTGCAATCGGGATTGTCCATCGCGGCCACGTACTGCGCGACCATCGTGGCGATGCCCGAGAGGTGCTGGACCGTGTTCAGCGCGCTGCGTTCCGCCGTCAGCATGGCGCGAGCATTGCCCTCGAGGCGCATGAGGTCTGTTCCGGCGGGAACGCTCGCTCCTTCCTCGACTAGTATCTCGACCGTCATCCCGGGGTCGAGCGCGCGGAAGAACGCCTCGGCCACGGGAAGCCCTGCGACGCGGATCGCATCGCGCGTATCCATCACGCCCGAAAAGCGCGCTTCGGCCGGGATGACGCTCTCGCTGGTGACGTCCCTCCCGCCGCCGGCAAGCCCTTCGCCAAGGTCTTCCGCCAGCGTCTCACGTACGAACCGGTCGAGATCGAAGCCGGGAAGGTCAAAACTCATGAAGCTCTCCTAAACGGGCCGGAGGAGGCCCGGCAAGGGCGACCGCCCGCCCGCAGCGGGTGCAGCTTGCTGCACGTCTAGCGAGGACGCGCCGACGGATGTCGGTGCGCAGAACAAATCAGTGAACGAAGCGCGCCACGACGTCGCGGTAGCTGCGCGACACCTTCACCTCCGCGCCCGAATCAAGCACGAGGAAGCACTCGCCATTAGTGTGCGGTTTGACCTGCCGGACCTGGTCGAGATTGACGATGGTCGAGCGGTGCACGCGCTGGAACTTGCGCGGATCGAGGCGGCGTTCGAGGTCCTTCATCGTTTCGCGAAGGATCAGCGAATTGTCGCCGGTGTAGATGCACATGTAGTCGCCGGCAGCCTCGATATGCTCGATCGTGTCGACCTCGACGCGGAAGATCTGGCCGCGGTCCTTCACGTTGATCAGCTTTTCATAACGGCCTGCCGCTTCGGAATCGTCGGCGTCGATCTCGTCGACCGCCTCTGGCGCGACTTCGGACAATACGCCGCGCAGGCGGTCGGCCTCGTCGCTGCTTTTCTTCTCCGCGAGGCGCTGGCGCACGCGTTCGATCGTGTCAGCCAGCTTGTCCTCGTCGACCGGCTTCATCAGGTAATTGACCGCATTGGCCTCGAAAGCGCGGATGGCGTGTTCCTGGAATGCGGTGACGAAGACGAACAGCGGCGGTTCGATTTCCATCACGCCCTGCACGACGGAAAAGCCGTCGAAGCCGGGCATCTGGATGTCGAGGAAGACGAGGTCGGGCTTCAGCGTCTTGATCGCGCGGATCGCCTCGCGCCCGTTCTGGCAGGTCTCGATCACCTCGACATCGTCGAAGGGTTCGAGGCGCAGCTGGAGGCCTTGGATGGCGAGCTTCTCGTCGTCGACGAGGATCGTGCGAATGGTCATGGCTTGGTACTTACCTTCTGGGGGGCATCCGGAGGATTAACGGACAAGGCCGTGGCTGGTTTCGCCGTGCCTGTCGCCCGTCCTGCGGCAAGCGGCTCCTCCTCGTCGGCGAGTTCGTGCGGAATCTCGATCAGCACGGTGAAACCGCCGCTTTCGGGCGAGCGGATTTCGAAACGGTGGTCATCGCCATAAGCCTGCGCCAGCCGGTCGCGGATATTGGCGAGACCTACGCCCGTCGAATCGCGCCGCTTGTGCGTTGCCATCACCGCGGGAAGATCGTCCGCCACGCCGCTCACATCGACGCCGGGACCGGTATCGGAGACGGTGATGCGCAGGCGCGGGCCGACGATCTGTGCGAGCAGCGAAATCTGCGCGCCTTCTTCGAGCGGGCTGACACCGTACTTGATGGCGTTCTCGATCAGGGGCTGCAGCAGCATGGAGGGGATCTGTGCCTTGGCGGCCCGTTCCTCGACGCGGAAATCGGTGCGCAGCCGGTCCTCGAAACGCATCCGCTCGATGCTGAGATAAAGCTGCAGCGTCTCCACCTCCTGCGCCACCGTGACCTTGCCGCCCGGCTGGGTGACCAGCGTGTGCCGCAGGAAGGAGGACAGGCGGGTCAGCATCGCATTGGCCGGCTCGGTCTGCTTGAGCAGCACCAGCGTGCTGATCGAATTGAGCGTGTTGAACAGGAAATGCGGGTTCAGCTGGTAGCGCAGCATCGCCAGCTGCGCGCTGGTCGCCTGCGCTTCGAGCCGTTCCAGCCGGTCCGACTGTTCTTCCACCTGGAGGAAGAAATTGATCGCGTAATAGAGCGCCGACCATGCGCCGAGCAGCGTGAGGTCGAAGAAGTAGATGCCGATGAACAGGCGGACGAAACCCGTCTCGCCGGTCGGACGGGTGAGGTCGAGCACCCAGCTGTCGATGAAGGCGTAAAGGCCCACCGCCACCGTCAGCACCACCGCAGTGCCGCCCCAGGTCAGCAGCGGCTTCTGCTTGATCAGATGGTTGTAGATCACCGACAGGATCAGGCTGATCGAAAAGCCGGTGATCGTCGCGATCAGGATCACGAAGAAGAACTGCAGTTCCTGGCCGTTGGCGAACGCCGACATCGCGCGCAGCAGTGCTGACCCGCCCCAGCCCATCAGCTGGAGGTTCCAGAACGCCTGGTTCTTGTTCTCGAAGAACGGCGTCGGTCGGAAAGGCAGTACGGCCATGTCCAACCCCCTAGCCCAATTGCCGCGCGCTGCGCCAGACGCTAGGATGCCTGACAGAGGGACGCTGGTAGAGAGAGATGCGATGAACAAGCCCGAAAACCTGACCCATTCGATCGAGGAACGCGCCAAGTTCCGCGAAATGAAGGAAGGCACCCAGGAAGACTGGGCCATCATCGGAGCGGAATACATGGCCTTTGCCAAGGACTTGCCCGACCGCGTGCTCGAACACCTGCGGCTGCTGGATGGCGATTTCGGGGGCTTTCCGGTGTGCCGCCTCGAACACTCGCTCCAGACCGCGACTCGCGCGCACCGCGACGGCCGCGACGAGCAATATGTGGTCATGGCGCTGCTGCACGACATCGGCGACACGCTGGGCAGCTACAATCACCCCGAAGTGGCCGCGGCGATCATCAAGCCCTTCGTGACCGAGGAAATCCACTGGATCTGCCAGAACCACGGAGCTTTCCAGGGCTATTACTATTTCCACCACCTCGGCATGGACCGGAACATCCGCGACAAGTTCGCCGAGAGCCCGCACTATGCGGCCTGCGCGGAATTCTGCGAGAAATACGACCAAGCCGCCTTCGATCCCGATTACGAGAGCGAGCCGCTGGAGTTCTTCGAACCGATGGTGCGCCGCGTGATGGCGAAGCCGCTGGCGTCGATGTACGCCAAGGCGCTGGAAGAATAGGCTAGCTGCCGAGCGCGGCTTCGAGCCTGTCGAAGCCGATCGCACCCTCCATGACCTTGTCGCCCGCGACCCAGCTGGGCGTCCCCGTGAAACCGAGGCTACGGGCCAGTTCCTGGTTGCGCGCGAGTTCCGCCGTCACTTCCTCCGAAGCGCCGTATTCGCGCGCTGCATCTAGATCGAGCCCGGCCTGCTGAGCCGCCAGCATGACGTTTTCCGCCGTCGGGCTGCCCAGTTCGAACATGGCGTGGTGGAAGGCCTTGTACTTGCCCTGCTTCGCGGCGGCCAGGGCCATGCGCGCCGGAACGTCGCTGCCCTGGAAGATCGGGAATTCGCGGATGACCACGCGCACGTCGGGGTTCTCCTGGATCAGCCGGTCCACGTCGGCCACGCTGATGCGGCAGTAGCCGCAAGCATAGTCGGTGAACTTGACCAGCGTGCGTGTCCCGTTGGGATTGCCGAGCACCGCGCCGGGGAAGGGCTTGCGCACTTCGTCGGCAACCTGCGCCAGCTGTTCGCGCGATTGCTCCGCCTGCCAGGCGTCGGCCATTTCGGGCAGGATGCCGGGGTTGGAGACCAGATAGTCGCGGGTCTGCGAATGTCCGAGGCCCGTGAACGACCAGATCGCCGCGCCCGCAAAGCCGCCGACCAGCGCGATCGCTGCCGTTGCCAGATGCTGTTTCATGCCCACCTTCCCTGTTCCGATACTACCGGCGACGGCCGCAAGACCTGTCGCCGCGCGCCTCGCATTCCTGTTCGATCAGCGCCCGCGCCTGCATGCCGATGTCCTGCGCGCGCAGCCAGTCGGGCGAGCCGACCGGCAGGCCCGCTTCCGCCGCCTGCGCGCTGCGCATGGCCAGTGCGTACTGCCGGTTCATGACCTGCTGTTCTGCGCTGGCGAGGCGGGCGCGCGGGATATCGCCGCGCGCTGCGTAGACCACGCCGAGCTGGTACCAGGCGAAAGGATTGTAGCGGTCGCGTGCAACGGCAGCGCGCAGCACCCTTTCGGCTTCTTCGTAATTGTCCTTGTCCTCGGTCGCGATCAGCGCATGGCCAAGTAGCGATGCGATCAACGGCTGCGAGCGGCTGTACTGCGTCGCCTTGCGCAGCGGGTCGAGCGCGTCGCCCGGGCGTCCCGATTCGAGCAACACCTGCCCCTTCAGTTCGAGGAAGTAGGGATCGCTCGGCGCGCGCTCGATCAGCTTGTCGGCCGCCTCCAGCGCCAGGTCCATCCTGGCCTGCTTGTGATAGGCATAGGCGCGGGCAACGAGGGCGGGGGTCGACTGGTCCTCTTCCGGATAGTCGCGCAGCGTGTTTTCCGGCTTGTCGACATATCCGGCGAGCTTGGCCTTGATGCGCTGGAAGCGCGCCTCGATCGCCGGATCGTTCGGGCGGTCCCAGGCGGGATCCTTTTCGTAGGTTTCGCGCAGGTTGTTGATGCGGTCGCCCGACAGGGGGTGGGTGCGCCAGAAGCCGGCCTCTTCGTTCTGGCTGTAGCCGCGCCGCACTTCCTGGTTGAGCAGCTTGCCGAAGAATGTGAGCGATCCGCGACCCGAAATGCCGGCCTTGGACAAGTATTCCGCCCCCGCCGCGTCGGCGCTGGCTTCCTGCGTGCGGGTGAAGGCGAGGATCGAGCTGAGAGCGGCGGACTGGCCGGCCATCATCAGGCCCATGGCGGCATCGCCCGCGCCTGCCAGTGCAGCGCCGATACCCGCGATCATCGATAGCAGCGAAAAGCCCTGCGCCTTGCGATAGCCTTCGCCGATGCGCACGATGTGTCCGCCGGTGATGTGGCCCAGCTCGTGGGCGATGACGCCCTGCACCTCGTTGGCGGTGTCGGCGGCGTCGATCAGCCCGCTGTGGATGTAGACGGCCTGCCCGCCTGCCACGAAGGCGTTGATGCTGGGATCGTTGATGAGGACGATCTCGACATTGCCGGGCGCAAGACCTGCGGCTTCGACCAGCGGGTTCGAGATATCGTTGAGGAAGGCCTCTGTCTCCGCATCGCGCAGGACGGATTGCGCGGCCGCGGGCTGCACGAGCAGCACGGCCATCGCGATGAAGGCGAGAACATGGGAAAGCAGGCGCATCGGCTGCCCTTCTAGGGCTTCCCGGCCTGAACCGGAACTGAAAGTGCGGTGGTGTCCTTGAGGAATGCCTTCACCGTATCGAACACGCGCGGGTCGCGGCGCCAGGGATTGGCGAGCGCGAGCAGCGGGTCGTTATGCGTCTTGCCCGGCAAATAGAGCGTGTCGACCCGCGCCCCACGCGCTTCCAGCGCTGCGGCCAGCGCGCGGGTGTTGCGCGGCTTGACCAGCGTATCATCCTCGCCGTGGACGAGCAGGAAGGGCGGGGCTTCCCCCTTGGCATGATTGACCGGCTGGCTCTCCGCCCCGGCGCCGACCGTGCCGAAGGTCGCGCGCGTGGAATCGCTGTCATAGGGGTAGAAATCGTAAGGTCCTGCAAGGCCCACAACTCCTTTCACCGCGCCCTCTGCCACGACGCCGGCCTCGACCAGCCAGCGTTCTTCAAGCGCGACTTGCGCGACGTTGTACGCGCCTGCCGAATGGCCCGCGATGACGATGCGCTGCGGGTCGCCGCCGAATTCGCCGATGTTCTGGTTGACCCAGGCCAGCACGCTCGCCGTGTCTTCCAGCATGGCGGGATAGCGGCCGCTTTCGCCGAGCCGGTAGCCGCCCAGCACCACGACATACCCCTCGGGCGCGATATTGCGGGCGATGAAGCCATAATCGTCGGGATCGCCATTGGCCCAGCTCCCGCCGTGCACGAAGACGAAGACCGGCTGCGGGCCCTCGCCCGGGGCAGCGCGGTAGACCAGCAGCTTCTGGCGCGCATCGGGGCCGAGGCTGGCGCGGTGCGCGAGCGTGACCCCGCGCTCCTTGCCGGCAATACGGTCGACCGTATCGAGTACGGCCGGGCCGTTGCGGTTGATGGCGACCAGCACCGATCCGCCTGCGATGAGGCCGATGCCGACCAGCGTTGCGATCACGAGCATGACAGTCCTCACGCGCTCTCCGTCCGGGTCTTGCCCACCGACTTGACGATGTTCTTGGCTTCCGTGTCTTCGAGAAGCCCGATGGAGGCAAGGAATTTGCGCCCCTCTTCATAGCCTTCGCCCATCCACAGCGGAATGCCCGCTGTCTTCAGCGATTGTTCGGCTGCCAGTTCCTCGGGGCTCATCGCCTCGCCCACCTTGCGGATGAAGACGGCGCGCACGCGGTGCGGGTTGTGCGCGGCGACATCGGTAAACGCAGTGAGGTCGCCCTGCGAATCGTCGCCGATCAGCGCGAATTTCATGTCCGGATAGGTGGCGAGAATGCCGTCGATCGCCGCGCGCTTGTGGGCCCCGTGGCTCGCCGAGCCGAAGGTTTCGCGGTTAAGGCCCCAGTCGCGCAGCATGATTGGGCCAAGCGGCAGGCCGTGCCCTTTCATGTAGGCGACGAGATAGGAAAACAGGTTCCACGGGCTGGACGAGACGTAGAAGAAGGGCCGCAGGGTGGCCCGCTGGTGATCGCCAGCATGGCCCTTGCCGGCCCGGAAATCCTCTGCCCCTCCCAGCGCATTGTAGAACAGGTCCGCACCAGGGACGAGGATGCGCTCTTCCGGCATTTCCATCAGCACGCGCCGCCAATTGCGTATGACTGCGCGGAAATTGCCGGTGATGCCGGTCTCGATGATGGTGTCGTCGATATCGGAAATCACGCCGAGGGCGGTGGTTTGACCGGGAGCGAGGACATGGCCGTCGATGCAGTGCTCCCCCTCGCCATTCGACCAGTGAAAGCTCACCGTTTCCCATTCCGGAAGGTCGGCATAGGGCCAGTCGCCCTCCAGCCTTATGTCGAAATGGACGAAGCCCTCCTTGTCGGTGAGGCCCTGGTGCCGCCTGCTCTTGCCGCCGGGAGGGGCGATTTCCAGTTCGACCGGCAAGCCCTCGACCTCGTGGCTGGCGAACTGGCCCATCATCGTGCGCATGGCGCGCCACTTGCCCGATTTCACGAAACGGCTTTCGCGGGAACGCAGCGCGCGCGCGGTGATGAACAGCCGCTCTTCGTTGCGGTAGCCGAAATAGGGCTGAATGCGGACGGGCGCGGTGGGCAGGAACGGCATGGGCCGCAGCGCTAGCGCGTGCGGCCCATGTATCTCAAGCGGTTATTCCGCAGGTGCTTACTTGGCGAGCAACTTGCGCGCGGCCTTTTCGAGCAGCACGCGATCCTCCGCCAGTTCGCCGACCACGACCAGCTCTCCGTCCTCGGTGCGACGCACCATGACGAGAGCGAATTCCGGACCGTCGAGTGCGACGTCGGACAGTTCGGCAGTCTCGAGCTTGCGCAGCTTCTTCGCCAGCGCCGGACGGATGCCGGTGCCATCGTCCTCGACCGGCTTGCCCTGCTCTTCCTTGCGGGCACGGCGTTCGGCCTGGACAACACCCTTGAGGCCGCCTTCGGCAGCGCGCAGGTAATCGACCAGCTTTCCGCGCTCCACGCCCACGCGGTGCGCATGGGTCAGGACGGCGGCATATTCGGTGAGGCGCGTCTTGTCGTAATCGGCGCCGAAGACCAGCTTGACGACCGGGGTCATCGGCGCGCGGTCCTGCATGGTCAGGCCGTTGTCGGCGATGATTTCCTGGAAGTCCTCGGGCGCGTCCTGCGCTTCGAGGCTGAAGTCGTAGGCCAGGCCGACCGCGGCGTAGAGCGCCTTGCGGCTGCGGTCTTCGGTGTTCTGCGCGACCTGTGCAAGCTCGCGGGCGGCGACGAGGCAGTCGTAGAGACCCTCGGGCGCCTGCTCTTCGGCAGAAGCGATGATTTCCGCATCCTCGACCGCCTCGGCGACGATCGGTGCGAGTTCTTCCGCGACGACCGGTTCGGCGGCTGGTTCGTCTGCCGCTTCAACGTCTGCGGCAGCGACTTCCGAAGCCTCTTCGGCGTCCTCGAAGTCTTCGTATTCCTCGTCCGCTTCGTAAGCGCCGTAATTCGAATAGTCTTCGACCGGCTCCTCCGGCTCGTAAGCCTGCGGGATCGCCGGGGCTGCCGGAGAGGCGAGGGCCGAGAGGTCGACCGTCTTTTTCTGGCGGTCGCCGCGGCTGACCAGCGACATCAGGCTGCTGCCCGCATCGTCGTCTGCCAGCGGGTCGACGAGGTCGTCGACGTCGTCGTCCTCGTACTCTTCCTCGTCCCAATCGGGCAGGCCGTAGTCTGCGGCGGTCTTGATGCCGGTGTCGAAATCATCCTCGCCGGCGCCGTCGTCGTCATGGGATTCGGCGGCAAGGCTGCCGAGCGGATTGCCGAGCGCATCGACACCGCGTTCGCGGCGGGCAGGGACGGAGGCTGCGACGTCATCCTCGACCTGGCCGAAGGCCGGGGCGGGGATTTCGTGCTCTTCGTCGTCCTCGATGACCGCGTCGCTGCCGAGGTCAAGCACGGTACCGTCCTCGTCTTCCTCGTCATCCCAGTCGTCGCTGGCTTCGGCGGAAAGATCTTCGAGCGGCTGGGTCAATTCCAGCATGTCGTCGCCTTCCTCGACCGCCTCGAACTCGACCGTTTCACCGGCAAGGGCCTGGTCGATCTGCAGCAGCAGCTCGTCGGCGGTCTTGGCGTCGGCCAGTTCCTTCCAGTTGATGACGCCGAAGATGAAATCGATCGTCTCGTCATCGCTGGAATAGGGCAGCAGAATGCCGCGATAGAGCACGGTCGAACCGCGCTGGTTCACGAATTCCGCCTCGAAACCGATCGGCGCCTGGTTGGCGAGGATCTGCATGTAATGGTCGGTGATGCGGCTCAGCAGCGAACGCGGCGGGACATCGTCGAGATGCTCCAGCGGGCCTTCGACGTCGCATTCCTTGCGCAGTTCGCCCCCCACGAAGCGCACTGCGGGATTCTCGATCCCGGTCGAGAAGTCGAGCAGCACCGAATAGGGACCGAAATCGTCGAGCAGTTCGGGCTCGAGATCCTCGATGTTCGGGAAAGCGGCATCGCCCAGCAGGCTGGCCCAGTGATTGTAGGCGCGCACCTGCATGCGGCGCTCGTCCTGGCCTACCGGGGAAGGCGGCGGATCGAGGTCGGCATCTGCCTCGTCGACGAAATCATCGTCGAGATGGTCCTGTGCGTCATGCGCGCCAAATGCGCCGCCAAGCCTGTCCATCACTCAAAAGCCCCCGAATGCGAGTTGCGGTATTCGGGAAACGGTATGCGGCAGGCGTAGTAAAAATAGGGTTAAGGTTAACGCAGGCCTCACCCTGCAGGCGGTTACAGGAGGTAACGCATCCTGATGGTCATGGCCTTGTCCTTGTCGGCCATGTCGAAGGCGGCTTCGCTGAATTTCGGCGGTCCCATGCGCACGGGCGCATCGCGCGAGAAGCCGAAGCCTTCCTTGGGGATCATGCCGAGCGCGCGGTCGGCTTTGCCATTGGCATTCTCGTCATGGAGCAGCGCAATAGCGTAATGGCCCGGCTTCACCTGCTCGAAAGCGAAAGTCACCTGGCCCTGGTGCGCATCGACGCTGGTGGCGTGGTGTCCTGCGGCCTTCTTGCACTCGGGAAAATCGCTTTCCGAGCTGACTAGGCAGGCGCGCAGCAGGCCCTTGCCATTGCGCACATCGGTCACGGTCACCGTGATTTTCGACCCGTGGGCGGCGGGCGGTGGTGCCCCTGCGCCAAGCGCCAGCGCCGCCATCGGCAGGAAGAGAATGCGGTTGGTCATATGCGTTCACTCAGTCCCCGGTCGGTCCCGCACAGCCGGTCCCAGATCCGGAAATACAGGCCGTAATTGCAGCGGTATTCCTCGTGGTGCCGCTGGTGGTGGCTTGCGGTTATCAGCCAGCTTCCCAACCGAGAATGAACGAGGCGGCGGGGAAACATCTCCCAGCCCATGTGATTGGTCACGCCCATCACCGTCATGATGGCGAGCACGAGGCCCAGCATCGCGATGTGGATGGGGATGAAGAACACCAGCGCCGGAATGACCACGGCCCCGGTCAGCGCTTCCCACGGATGGAAGCTCATCGCCGCCCAGGCAGTCGGCGGGCGGCTGGCATGGTGCACGGCATGCATCGTGCGGAACAGCGAGGGGCGGTGCATCAGCCGGTGGGTCCAGTAGAACCAGGCGTCGTGCAGCACGAGATAGGCGAGCGGCGCCAGCGGCAGGTACCACAGCGGCATCGCATCCCATTCGGTATAGATCAGCGTCCAGCCGCGTTCCTGCCAGCCCCATGCGACCACGCCTGCAGGAATGCCGTAGATCGCCGCAGAAGCGAGCGACCAGCCGATTTCGCGCCTGATCTGGTCACCCAGCTTCGCGTGATAGCCGGGCCGCTTGATATTGGTGGCGAGCGCGAAGGCGCCGCTGGACGCGAAATAGCGCAGGGCAATGATGCCCGTCATGGCCACGGCCGATATTGCGATTGCGTCCCACATGATCCCGCCTGCACTTATGCCGCAGGAAGATGCCGATGCACAGACGCTAGTTCACTCCGCAGCGCCCCAGGGGCTGCAGTGTGGATCGGCGGCCACGGTCATGCGGCGCATGGCGGCGCGGGCGAGACGTTCGACCTCCACCTTGCGGCGCGCTGCCGCGAGTGGGTGGAGCGGGGCCGGGCGCACAATCTCGCCGTCATAGCCGTCGGCCACGACGATGCCGCAGCAATCGGGACGATAGCCGCCCCCTTCGAGCGGAGAGCGGTCGAGATGCGGCGGCACGCCCCAGTAGAAGCGGTCGCAGAAATCGAGATAGTCGGGCCATTTCCCATCGCCCAGTAAGTCGCCGCGCTGGACCTTGATCTCCACGATGACGACGCGCCCCTTGGGATCGAGGCCCATGAGATCGGCGCGGCGCCCGTTGCGCAGAGGGATTTCCGGCATCAGCCAGACATCGTTGCGGGCGAACAGGCGCATGATGCCCCGCGCCACTTCGACAGCGGTTTCGCCCGATTGCGCGGTGTCGGCGCGGTCGATCGCGGATGAATCACTCATGCCGCGTGGATGGAACAGAATGTGAACGCGGTCAAGCCGCCGCCGGCGTCACCCGTGCGGGACGAGTGCCACGATCGCATCGCGCGATGCGTGGAATTCGCGCCACAGCGTCAGGGCGGCGACGGTGGTGTCCTGGCCCCCTGCGCTCAGCGCGAGAAGCGCCCGCAGACCCGGCTGCATGATGGCGGCAAGGTCGTCGACGCCGCGCCGGACCAGCTCGTATTCGAAGCCTGCAAGCGCTTCTGCACGCTCCGGCAGGCCGGTGACCTCGGTGCCCTCTTCCGGGCGACCCAATTGGGCAAGCACGCCGATGGCGGCAGCGGCATCGTGTACCGCGCTCCACTGTTCGGCGAGCGTGGCGCGGTCCTGCTCACGGCGCAGGTCTTCGCCTGCCGGCGGCAGCATGATGGCATGCGACAGGTCGAATTCGTGGGTCAGCGCGTTCATGGGGGCAAGGTTAACCCCGTGCCGCTTGCCAAATTCCTAATGCCGCCGGCCCGCCGCGCGGAAATTTCACTGGCCCGCTCACGGCGCGCTTGCTAAGCGCCCCGCTCGCCTAGCGCGTCATGGCCAGGCACCCGTAGCTCAGCTGGATAGAGCGCTGCCCTCCGAAGGCAGAGGCCACAGGTTCGAATCCTGTCGGGTGCGCCAGTGACGTGCGTTCGCGCGGCGCTCGCATTGTCGCGGCGGCATCCCTACACTATCTGGAACCTACCACGGGCGAACCGCAATGGAGCGCGTCATTCACGATTACCGGCCTATGCATGATGCGACCGGCGAGATTCCATCGGGGATCGAGCCGCAGGCCGCGCCTGCGCCGCGCATTGTAATGATCCACAATCCGCGCTCGCACCGCAATCAGGGCAGCCCGGCCGAAACGGTCGCGGGCGCAGATGTGCGGCTGGTGCAGCCCTGCACCAAGGAGGAGCTGGCCGCAGAACTCGCGGACCTAGCGCGCAGCGGCATCGACCTGCTCGTCATCAGCGGCGGCGACGGCACGATCCGCGATGTGCTCACCCTTGGCCAGCCGGTCTTCGGCTCGCAATGGCCGGTGCTGGCGATCGTGCCGCAGGGCAAGACCAATGCCCTGAAGATCGATCTCGACCTGCCTGCGCAATGGGGCCTTGCCGAGGCGGTAGCGGCCTACCGGTCGGGCAAGCGCGCCCGTCGCCGCGCGCTGACCGTGGTCGAGGCGCAGCGAGAAGATGCCGTCCCGATGCTCGGCTTCGTGCTCGGTGCGGGCGCTTTCACGCTCGGCATCGAAGCGGGCCAGGAAGCGCACCGCATGGGGTTCTTCAATTCGCTGGCGGTGGGTGCTACAGCGGCCTGGGGCGTCATGCAGGTGCTCTTTTCCGGCAATGACAACCGCTGGCGCCGCGGCACGCGGATGGAACTGGCGTTCGAGCCGTCGGGCGAACCGATGCCGCATTCGCGCCACGGTGCCCCCGATCGCCGCCACATTATGCTCGCCTCGACCTTCGAGCGCCTGCCCGGCAATATCCAGCTGTTCGGCAAGCGGCAGGCACCCATCCGCCTCGCGGTGCTCGACCGGCCCCGCCGGAGGATATTCGCGGTTCTCCCCGCCATCCTTGCCGGCTGGCATCCGCGCTGGCTGGCGGGCGCGGGCCTCCACCATATTTCTGCCGAGGCATTCTCCTTCGACGTCGAGGAGCCTTTCATCCTCGACGGCGAGCATTTCCCTGCCGGACGCTATGTGGTTGGGCAGGGTCCCAAAATGGAATTCGTGACGGCGTGAGCGCGGCGCTCGACCAGCGGATTGCAGCATCGCTTGGCGCTGAAGTGCGGCCGGAGGTCGCGGCCTATGCACGGATGCTCGGCGATGAAGCAGGCGCCAGCGCCGTGTTGTTCTACGGCTCTAACCTGAGGACAGGATCGCTCGAGGGCGTGCTCGATTTCTACGTTCTGCTGCCGGGCGCTCAAGCCGAACGCATCTGGCCGAAGGTGAGCTACCGCGAATGGGAATACGGCGGCGAAACGCTGCGCGCCAAGATCGCCACCATGTCGCTCGCCCAGTTCGCCCAGGCTGCCAGCGGGCAAAGCCGCGACACGACGATCTGGACGCGGTTCGTCCAGCCGAGCGCGCTCATTTGGAGCGCCGACGATGACGTACGACAATCGGTCCACGAGGCAATCGCCGCGGCAGCGAAATCGGCAGCGCGCTTCGCGGCCGCGCTCGGCCCGTCAGAGGGCGAGGCCGAGGCCGAGGCGTATTGGCGCGCGCTGTTCCAGGCGACCTACCGGGCGGAATTCCGGGTCGAAAAGCCGGGGCGCGAGGATTCGATCCTGTCGGTCAACCGCGACCATTTCGACGGGCTGCTCCCGCTCGCATGGGAGACACAGGGCATCGCTTTTTCGCAGGAAGGCGATCGCTTGGCCCCCCAGCTGGACGAAGCGAGCCGCCGGGCTATCCTGCGCGAATGGCGCGAACGCGAAAAGCTGGGAAAAGCGCTCAACATCCTGCGGCTGGCAAAGGCGACCACGACGTTCGAGGGTGCTGCACGCTACGGTGCCTGGAAGCTGCACCGCCACACGGGCATCGAACTGGAGGTCACGCCGTTCCGCGAGAAGCACCCGCTGCTCGCCATGCCGGGCGCGGCATGGGAGTTGTGGCGGGCGCGCCGCCGAGCGGCAAAAGCTCAGCGGTAACGCATCCGGATCGAAATCGATTCGACCGAATTGCCGACGTTGAAGGCCACCTTCTTGTAGTTCGGCTTGCCGAGGTTGAAGAGGTTGATGCTCGGGTTGTTCGACATCGCTCCGCCGTCGCCGAAGATGTCGGTCTTGCCATTGCCGTTGAGATCGTGGCGCACTGCAATGCCATAGCTGCCCGGCTCTGCAATCGGCATGCAGAAGCGCATGGTGCCAGCCGTCGCCGGCGCTTCCATGCGGGTGAGCCAGCGGCCCTTTTCCAGCCAGTCACGCTCTGTCGCGCGATAGGACTGAATGCGCAGCGTACCGCGGCCTCCCTTGATGCCGGTGATCGACACCCAGACACCCGGCTTGCCGGCCTGGCAACGCGCCGGGTCGTGCGGGATTTCCTGCCCGTAGCGGGTCTGGGCTAGCGCAGGTGCAGAGAGCGCGAGCGCGCCCAGCGCAACAGCGCTGCCGGCAATGGCGATGGATCGGACGGTCATGTTCGGCCCCGTGAATTGCTTCGTAACGTGGACGAGGTGCAAAGACATCTCGCCACAATCTTTCGCGACGCTTCTAGCAAATTGCGCTGAATTGCGCCTGAATTGCGATACTGCCGCGCGTTCAGCCAATGCTTAGCCGGCCATTTTCAAGCGTGACGATCCAGTCGGCCATCTCGCGCAGCTTGCCGCGATGAGCGATGGCGATAACGGTGGTCTTGCCGGCCAACTCCCGTAGCGCCGCCGCAATCGCCTCCTCGCTGCCGGCATCTAGCGCGCTGGTCGCCTCGTCGAGAATTATGAGGTCGGGTTTGCGCATCAGGGCGCGGGCGAGCGCGATGCGCTGCTTTTCGCCTCCGGACAAGGCGCGGCCCGCATTGCCAAGGTCGCAGTCGAGACCGCCAGGCAGGGAGTGCACGAAGCCGGCGTGGGCGGCCCCCAGCGCCTGCATCATTTGCGCTTCGTCGGCCTCCGGTTCTACGAACAGGAAGTTGTCCCTCACACTGGCCGAAAAGAGCACCGGCTCCTGCTGCACATAGGCCACGCGCTTGCGCCAGGCGATGCGGTTGACCTCGGTGAGCGCTACGCCGTCGACTGTAATCGCTCCGGCATCGGGGCCGGTGAGACCGGCGCACAGGTCTGCTAGCGTGCTCTTGCCCGCACCCGACGGCCCGCACAGCGCGACCATGGTTCCTGCAGCGATTTCGAGGTCGATATGCTCGAGCGCGCTGTGACCTTCGCGATGGGCGTAGCCGACACCGTGCATGGCAAGCACGCGCTGGAGCTTGGGCACCTGCTCCGCGCCGAGCGCTTCGGCGTGCTGCAGCCCGCGTTCAGTCATGGAGAGCGCGCGGTCGAGCGCGGACGCGGCATGGGCCCAGCCCTGTGCGCTGGCCTGAAGCTCGCCAACCTGCGGCAAGGCGCGGACGAACAGCGCCGCCAGTGCGAGGACCACAGCAAGCGGCATGGCGAAAACTTCGAGTGCTACCCAGACGCCGAGTGCGGCGAGGACCGCGCCAAACAGTTGCAGCATCGCATGGGCAAGCGAGCTCGAAAGGACATAGCCGCGCTCCACCGCGCGCAGATCGCCGAGCGCGCCGGCGATCCGCCGGGACTGCGCCTTCTCCCTGCCGAAACTCTTGATCACCCGCAGGGCGCGCAGGCTTTCGCCCAGCCTTGCGTGGAGCTCGTCATACCGCGCGGACAGAAGCTCGCCCAGCTTGCGGGCGCGTCGACGCATCGGCGACAGCAGCACGAGTGCGAGTGCGCCGAGGCCAAATCCCGCAAGCGCGGCGAGCGGAGAAATGACCAGCGCGGCAATGCTGAGAGCGCCTAGCGAGGCAGCGAGCCGCACGAGAGTGCCGCATAGCTCGACCGCATAGCTGCAACGCTCGATGTCGGTGATCAGCAGCGCCTCCGCCTCGCCCTCGGCAAGGCCCGAGGACCAGCGCCAGCCCGCGCCAAGCACGGCATCGACCGCGCGAAGCCGCAAGCCGTCCACCACGGCAATGCGCAGGTCCTGCACGGCCAGCCTGCGCAGGACTTCCACCCCCGCCCGGATAGCCACGAGAATGACGAACACGCCAAGCAGGCCCTCAATCGGCCAGCGCGACAGGGCGAGGCCGAGCGGCATCTCGGCGCCGCCCAGGGCAGCGAGCAGGGGCACGAGCAGGACGAAGCCCGCCCCCTCGGTGATAGCGGCCAGCAGCGAAAGGGCGACCACCGCTGCGAAGCGCCTCCTTCCTCCGGCGGCGATTACCTCGCGCAGCGCTTGTCGTGATGCCATGAGCAGGGTCTATGCGTCAGCCGGCCCGCAGGTCAAAGCCCATGCTAGAAGTCGTTCCGGTTTTCGACGTGTCCGACGTAGCGCGCCGCGAGGATCGCGCGCGGCAGGGCTGCGAGGCGCGACCACTCCTGTTCCCAGCTGAAGTCCGTTGCGGGCGGCCAATCCTCGATCAGGCCGACCAGGCGATCGATATCGAGCGCCTCGCCGAGGAAAGGGTGGTCGCGGGCCGCCTCGAGCGTCGCGATCATCTCTGCACGGACCGGCGTCATGCGTGCATGCCAGTCGACATTGTGCTGGCCGTGGAGCCGATTGGTGCGGATTGCCTCGGGGATCCGACCTTTGCCGACGAGACGCGCCAGGCGGCGCTCCATGCCATCCCGCGCGAAGGCTTCCAACGGAAGGGAGAAGCAGAATTCGACGAGCGGGCGGTACGCCATCACGTCGCGCTTCCTGATGCCGTAAAGCTGCTCGAAGGCGAGGTCCACGTCGAAGGCGGAGCTGTCCGCATTGGCGAACTCGCGCGCGACCGCATCTGCCCGGCTGCGGTCGTGCGTGAAATCCTCCCACTCACCCGACGTACCGCGCGACTTTGCGCGGGCGGCCTGAGAGGCGCGCGCCTCGGGCGAGAGCGGCGAGAGCAGCGCGGTCATGTCGCGCCTCGCCGGGTGCACCAGGCGACGTGCCAGCTTGCGCAGCGCCGCCGGTAGATGCGGCAGGACCGAGAGGGCGAGCAGTTTGCGCCACAGCGGCCTCGTATCGCCCGGCCGGTTACACAACAGCCCGACCAGCTCGCCCCAGCGCCCCTTCCGCGCATATTCGCAATACCCGTAGCGGCCCGCATCGCTCAGCGTCGCATTGCCCATGTCGGCGGTCAGGAGCGTATCGCAGCCCAGCTCGCGCGCTTTCTCGTAGACGCAATGCATCATGCCGACATTGCCGAGGCCCTGCGCGAATACCTCGCTTGCCGCAAAGATTTCGCGCGCGCGGCGGTCGAAGGGGCCGACATCGTCGCTCGCCCTGTGCCAGTCGAGCCGAGGTTGCTGTGCCGCGAATTCCCCGGCCAAGGCGCTCTCGTCGCCCAGGGTGCCGGGCTCGTCGCGGCCGTCCCAGCGCCGGTCCGGGACGAAGGTGATTGCCGGAAGCGTGCGACCTTCTGGAAGGCTCTCGAGCAGCGAGGCGGTGACGAGCGGGGAATCGAGCCCCGCCGACAGGGTGACTGCAGGTTTCGCCGCCCAGGCAAGAGCCTTGCTCGCCGCCTCGTCGAGCAGTTCCCTCGCCCTTTCGACAGCCCCGCCTTCGTCATACGCCAAGCCGCTCGCGGAGACGGGCGGCTTGTACCAGCGGTCGAGAATTTTCCTTTCCGCGGAGAGAGTGACAGTCGCGCCAAGCGGGACCCTCAGCACGCCCTTGTGCCAGGCGGTTTCCTCGAGACAGCGCCAGTCGAAGGCGAGTTCGTCGACCATCCGCTCGTAATCGAGCTCGCGCGGGGTGCCGGCAGCGAAGAGCACGCGCATCATAGGGGATGCAATGCACTCCCCGTCCGCGTGGCGATAATAGAGCGGCGGCGCGCTCCACGGTGACCGAGCGACTCGCAGGCGCCCATCGCCCCAAGCGGCGATCGCGGCATAGTTTCCGACGATGCGCCGGTCGGCGTCGTCACCCCAGGCAGCCAGGGCGGCGGCGTAGAGGTTGGCGGGGTTGGCCGCTTCCACGTGCAGCAATTCCGCGATTTCGTCGGCATTGTCGATCCAGCCCGAGAAGGCGGCCTCGATTCCGTCCGAACTTCCCAGGAAATCGCGCTGTCCGGCCAGCAGGGCAAGGCCCGGCTTTTCGCGCAGCGACGCGGCACTGCGGGTGTATCTGCCCAGCGCCTTGCTGGCATCGTCGAGGTGCGGGGAAGGTTCGCCGCTCCATCTGCGGAGAGCGGCTATCATCGATGGCGCTGCCGCGCTGTCAGGAGTGCCCGATGGCCGACGACTGCCTGTTGCCGCCGGGCGGCCCGGCAATATCGCGGATCGTGCCGAGGCGCACCAGTTCGGGCTTGGTCCAGGCCGGCTTGGGCGAATTCTGCTGTTTCATCGAAGATCGACCTTTCGCCTGCGAACATATCATGGGCCGGTGCCAAGTCAAAAGCTCCGCGATTACTTGGCCGGGCCGATGAGTGCCGCCGCCCTCAATTTTTCCACGAAAGCGGCGATATCGGTTTCAAGGGTGGCAGCATCGACATCGAAGGCGGCGGCAAGGTGCTCGGCAATCTGCGCCTCGTCGCGCTGACCATCGATGGCGTCCCAAACCGAGCGGGCCGTCCCGCTGAGCGAGAACAGCTCGCCCCCGCCGAGATGGACGATCAGCAATTCCCCGTCGACATCGGTAGCGGCGAAATTTCCGGTCAGCTTGTGCAATGCGGCCATGGCCCCTGCCTAATCCGCCCGGCTGCGGCTTCCAAGCCCCTCTGCCGTGGAAAAGGCGGGGTGCGCGCCTTGTGGCGGCGCCCCCCGCGCGCGTAGGCGAAAAGATAGGCTCAACTCGCGACAGACCGGACAAGCGAACATGGCAGCCCCGCTGATTTCTCCTTCCATCCTTTCGGCCGATTTCGCCCGGCTCGGCGAAGAAGTGCGCGCCGTCGATGCTGCGGGCGCTGACTGGATCCATATCGACGTGATGGACGGGCATTACGTGCCCAACATCACTATTGGCCCGGCTGTCGTGAAGGCGCTGCGGCCCCATTCGGACAAGCCGTTCGACGTGCACCTGATGATCGCGCCGATCGACCCCTATCTCGAAGCTTTTGCCGAAGCGGGGGCGGATATCATCACCGTGCATCCCGAAGCCGGCCCGCACATCCACCGCACGCTGCAGGCCATTCGCGGCCTCGGCAAAAAGGCGGGCGTCGTGCTCAATCCCGGCACTGCGGTCGAGGCACTGGATTACCTGCTCGAGGACGTCGACCTCGTCCTCGTGATGAGCGTCAATCCGGGCTTCGGCGGGCAGAGCTTCATCCATTCGCAGCTGCGCAAGATCGAGGCGATCAGGAAGCGCATCGATGCGCTGGGCAAGGACATCCGGCTGGAAGTCGACGGCGGCGTCGATCCTGTCACCGCGCCGCTGTGCGTCGACGCGGGCGCCGACGTGCTGGTCGCAGGATCTGCGACTTTCCGCGGCGGGCCGGACAAATACGCATCGAATATCGCCGCCTTGCAGGGATTGGGATGATGGAGGGCCACGCCGACCTGCTCAGCGCCGTTCGCGAAGATGCGCCGGACGACGACCAGGTCGCGCTGCCTCTCGGTTCTGCCGAAGAGTCGCTGGTGACCTCTCCCGCTATCACCGAACCGGAAGCCGAGATCGAACCGGCGCGCGCACTGGTGCTCGCCGATTTCCAGCCACCGCGAACTGGTCCGCTCCACACCGCCATGCGCTGGGCCTATCGTATCGGCATTCCGGGACAGGTGCTGTCCTCGCCGCTGCGCAAACCGGCGAAACCGCGCCTTCTGGGCACGGTCGAAAGCCCGCTGGTAGGCAACCGTTCTGCAGGTGTCGCGCTGAGGGCCGGGCTGTTCATGGCAGGCGGGATGAAGCTGCCGCTCGGCAAGCTCGATTTCGGGTCGCCGTCGAAACTCGCGCCCCCTTTCGTGCGCTCGGTGCACGGCTTCACTTGGATGCGCGACTTGGCGGCCAGCGCACCGCGCACGCAATGCGTCGGCACGGCTGGCGACCTGTTCGCCTCGTGGCTGCAGGCCAATCCGCAGGTCGGCAAGGGGCCGGCATGGACCGTGGAACTGGCTGGCCTGCGCCTCCTCAACTGGATCGTCCACGCGCCGATCCTGCTGACCGGCGATGGCGAGCGGTTGAAGACCAAATATCTCGATGCGCTGGAAACCACCGCGCGCTGGCTCGACCGGAATGTCACCGGCGTTGACGACCGGTTGGCACAGGCCGCCGGCTGGTCCGGGATTGTCGCTGCCGGGCTGCTGATGCCCGACGGCTGGGCACGGCGACTCTATGGCGAGGCGGGCCTGCTCAAGACGCTCGGCGAAATGGTCGGCGAGGATGGGGGCGTCCTGTCGCGCTCGCCCAGCGCGCAGGCAGAGGCCGTGGCGCTGCTGGTAGAAGTGCGCGCCTGTTATGCGGCGGCCGGACGTGCCCACCCTGCCGCGCTGGACACCATGCTCGGCCTGCTGGTGCCCGCGCTGCTGTCGCTCCGCATGGGTGACCGCGGCGTCGGCAGCTGGCAGGGCTCTGCGGCGATGAGCGAAGAGACGCTCGATGCGATCGTCACTGCCAGCGGCGTTCGCGCCCGCCCGATGGTGGAGGCCAAGCAGTGGGGCTACCAGCGCATCCGTGCACGCGATGCGCTGTTGGTATTCGACGCCGCGCCCCCGCCGAAGCCCAAGCATGCGCGGCACGCCTGTGCCTCCACGCTGGCCTTCGAATATTCGCACGGCGCCCAGCGTATCATCGTCAATTGCGGCGGCGCGGAACTGGCGGGCGCGCTGGTCCCGTCGCGGATCGAACAGGGCCTGCGCGGCACCTCGGCCCATTCCACGCTGGTGCTCGATGATGCGAATTCGACCGCCATCCTGCTCCACGGCCAGATCGGCAAGGGTGTGGAAGAGGTCGATTGCACCCGCGATACCGTTGCGCAGGGCACCAAGAACGCCACGCGGCTGGAAGCGGCGCACAACGGCTATGCCGCGCGATTCGGCCTCATCCACCGCCGCATCCTCATGCTTTCCGACGAAGGCACCGAGCTGCGCGGCGAAGACGTGCTCGAACCTTCGGGGCGCAAGGGCAAGCGCGGCAAGATCGGCTTTGCCATGCGCTTCCACCTGGGGCGCGCCATCGAGGCGCGCGTGACCGAGGATGGGCGCGGCGTCCACCTCGCCATGCCCGATGCAAGCTACTGGCAATTCCGCCTCGGAGGGGATACCGGCGAGGCCGCATGCAGCGTCGAGGATTCGCTCTGGGTCGATGGCCAGGGCCGGCCGCACGGGACGCAGCAAATCGTGGTCGAAGGACTGACTGCCCGCAGCGGGGGGCGTTTCCCCTGGCTGCTCAAACGAATGGGGTAATTTTCACGTGAGCGAAGTGGCGATCAAGCGGGCACTGCTGTCGGTGTCCGACAAGAGCGGATTGGTGGATCTGGGCAAGGCGCTGGCCGCGCGCGGCGTGGAACTGGTGTCGACCGGCGGCACTGCTAAGGCGCTGCGCGAAGCGGGTCTCGACGTGCGTGATGTCTCCGACCTCACCGGCTTCCCCGAGATGATGGATGGCCGCGTGAAGACGCTGCACCCGATGGTCCACGGCGGCCTCCTCGCCGTGCGCGACAATCCCGAACACGCCGCCGCCATGGACGAACACGCCATCGGAGCGATCGATCTCGTGGTGGTCAATCTTTACCCGTTCGAGGCGACCGTGATGCGCGGTGCAGAGCGTGACGAGATCATCGAGAACATCGATATCGGCGGCCCCTCGATGGTCCGTTCTGCGGCCAAGAACCACCAATTCGTCACCATCGTCACCGATCCTGCCGATTACGGCACGCTCGTCGCCGAACTGGAAGCGAGCGGTGCGACCACGCTGGAATTCCGCCGCAAATGCGCGGCCAAGGCCTTTGCCGCCACGGCCGCCTATGACAGCATGATCAGCCAGTGGTTCGCCTTTGCCGACCAGCAGCAGCTGTTCCCCGACTTCCTCGCCGTCAACGGCAAGGCTCCGGTCGAACTGCGCTATGGCGAAAACCCGCACCAGAAGGCGGCGCTCTACACGCCGACAGGTCCGCACGGGCGCGGCATTGCGCAGGCCGAACAGCTGCAGGGCAAGGAACTCAGCTACAACAATTACAACGATGCCGATGCGGCGCTGGAACTCTGCGCCGAATTCGCTGGCGGGGAGCCAGCGGTGGTGATCGTCAAGCACGCCAACCCCTGTGGCGTGGCGCAGGCCCCGAGCCTGCTCGAGGCGTGGAACGAGGCGCTTGCCTGCGACAGCGTGTCGGCTTTCGGCGGCATCGTTGCGGTGAACACCGAGCTCGACGGCCCGACCGCCGAAGCGATCTGCGAAATCTTCACCGAGGTCGTCATCGCTCCTTCGGTGAGCGAGGAGGCCAAGGCCGCTTTCGCCAAGAAGAAGAACCTGCGCCTGCTCGTCACCGGCGACCGGCCCGATCCGCGCCGCGGCGGCCTGCTGGTCAAGCCGATCACCGGCGGCCTGCTGGTCCAGACGCGCGACAATGGTGCCATCACCGAGGCCGATCTCAAGGTGGTGACCCAGCGCGCCCCGACGGAGCAGGAACTGAAGGACTGCCTGTTCGCCTGGACCGTGGCGCGCCACGTCAAGTCGAACGCCATCGTCTATGCGAAGGACGGTGCGACCGCGGGAATCGGCGCGGGACAGATGAACCGCCGCGACAGCTCGCGCATTGCAGCAATGAAGGCTGCTGAAGCGGCCGAGAAGTACGGCTGGGACCAGAGCCGGACTGTCGGCAGCGCAGTTGCCTCGGACGCCTTCTTCCCCTTCGCCGACGGCCTGCTCGCTGCAGCCGAGGCAGGGGCGACCGCAATCATCCAGCCGGGCGGTTCGATCCGCGATGAGGAAGTGATCGCTGCCGCCGACGAGCAGGGCCTCGCGATGGTCTTCACCGGGATGCGCCATTTCCGCCACTGATCACCCGGCTGATCGCCTGAACGAATTACAACCATCGCATTAACCGTGTTGCAATCGGTACGCCTGTAACCAGATGGGCAAGCGTACCGAAAGACCTGCGATGAATCTCTTCAGCTCCGACCTCTATCGCAACTTCGGCATCGGCTTTCTTGCCGGCGCCGCCCTCGTTGCCGCCTCCAACGGCCACGCGCTGATCGCGGCGATCCCCGCCCTGTTCTGATGCGCAGCTTCGCTTCCGGCCTCGCTGCAATCGCGCTTCTCGCGGTTTCGGCCTGCCAGGAGCCCGCCCTCGCCGCCGAAAGCGTGGTCGAGGCCCCCGCGGCCAAGCGAATCGCGAAAGAGGGCAAGGGCCTCAAGACCGCCATTTTCGCAGGCGGCTGTTTCTGGGGCGTCGAAGCCGTCTTCAGCCACACCAAGGGTGTCACCAGCGCCGTTTCCGGATACCACGGCGGAACCGCGCGGCAGGCCGATTACAAGCTGGTTTCGTCGGGCGTCACCGACCATGTCGAAGTGGTGAAGGTCACGTACGATCCGTCGGTCATCCGCTATGACGAACTGCTGCGCATCTTCTTCTCGGTCATTGCCGATCCGACGCTCAAGGACCGGCAGGGCCCCGACCGCGGCGCGCATTACAATGCCGAACTGGTTCCGATGTCTGCCGAACAGCTGGCCGTGGCCAAGGCCTACCTCGCCCAGATGAAGGCGAGCGGCAAATGGTCGCGCCCGATCGTCACCGACATCGTGCGCGCGCAGGCATTCTATCCGGCCGAGACCTATCACCAGGATTTCGCCGCGAAGAATCCTCGCCATCCCTATATCCTGCGCTGGGACGCGCCGAAGGTTGCTGCCCTCAAGCGGCTCTACCCCTCTCAGTACCGGGCCGAGTTCCGCCGCAACTAGCTTGCGCGGGGGCAGAGGGGCGCTTACCTCTCACGCATGGCCAAGCACGTACACGCCCACAAGGAACATTCCGGCGACGCCCTGATCGACGCCGCACGCCACACGCTGACCGATGCCGGCGAGCAGTGGACGGGCATGCGCCAATCGGTGTTCGAGGAACTCGCCCGGCACGAAAAGCCCGCCAGCGCCTACGATATTGCGGACAATCTGTCGGCTGCGCGCGGCAAGCGGGTTGCGCCCAACAGCGTCTACCGGATTCTCGACCTGTTCGTGCGGACCAACCTTGCCAACCGGATCGAAAGCGCCAACGCCTATCTCGTCAACACGCACCCGGGATGTCGGCACGACTGCATCTTCCTGATCTGCGACGATTGCGGGAAGGCCATGCATATCGATGACGACCGGGTGACCGGCGCCCTGCGCGAAGCGGGCAAGGATGCAGGCTTCACCGACGTGCGGCCCGTGGTGGAACTTCGCGGCCTATGCGATGACTGTGCCGCATGACGACGAACCGTGCGATATGAGCGATAAAGCGTTCATCGACAGTTTCGATTGCCGCGTGTAAGGCCGCTTTCATGACGACGCGCCCTCACACGCCGCTGCTGGATACGGTCGAGTATCCGGCCGACCTCCGCAAACTCGACAAATCGCAGCTCCGCCAGCTTTCGGACGAATTGCGTGCCGAAATGATTGATGCCGTCGGGACCACCGGCGGGCACCTCGGTTCGGGCCTCGGCGTGGTCGAACTGACCACCGCGATCCACTATGTGTTCAACACGCCGGAAGACAAGCTGGTGTGGGACGTCGGGCACCAGTGCTACCCGCACAAGATCCTCACCGGCCGGCGTGACCGTATCCGCACGCTGCGCCAGGGTGGCGGTCTGTCCGGCTTCACCAAGCGCGCGGAGAGCGAATACGACCCCTTCGGTGCGGCGCATTCCTCGACCTCGATCAGCGCGGCGCTGGGCTTTGCCATGGCGAACAAGATGCTGGGCAAGCCGGGGCGCGGGATCGCGGTCATCGGCGACGGCGCGATGAGCGCGGGCATGGCCTACGAGGCGATGAACAATGCCGAGGCGGCGGGAAACCGCCTGATCGTCATCCTCAACGATAACGACATGTCGATCGCCCCGCCCGTTGGCGGCTTGTCGGCCTATCTCGCCCGCACCGTGTCGAGCAGCGAATATCTCGGCCTGCGCAGCCTTGCCTCGCGCCTTTCGAAGAAGCTCAGCCGCAAGGTCCATGACGGGCTTGAGAAGGCAGAGGAATACGCCCGCGGCATGGTGACCGGCGGCACGCTGTTCGAGGAGCTCGGCTTCTACTACGTCGGCCCGATCGACGGGCACAATCTCGACCACCTCATCCCGGTGCTGGAAAACGTGCGCGACAGCGAACAGGGTCCGGTCCTGATTCACGTCGTCACGCAGAAGGGCAAGGGCTACGCCCCGGCCGAAAACAGCGCCGACAAGTATCACGGTGTCGCGAAGTTCGATGTCGTCACGGGCGAGCAAAAGAAGTCCTCGGGCGGCCCGCCCGCCTACCAGAACGTCTTCGGCGAAACGCTGGCGAAGATAGCCGATACCGACCCGCGCATCTGCGCAATCACCGCCGCAATGCCGAGTGGTACGGGTGTCGACAAGTTCGCCAAGGCGCATCCGGACAAGGCGTTCGACGTCGGCATTGCCGAACAGCACGGCGTAACTTTCGCCGCGGGCCTCGCGGCACAGGGCATGCGGCCCTTCGCGGCGATCTATTCGACCTTCCTCCAGCGCGCCTACGACCAGGTCGTGCACGACGTCGCCATCCAGAACCTGGCCGTGCGCTTCGCCATCGACCGTGCGGGGCTGGTCGGGGCCGACGGCTGTACCCACGCCGGCGCCTTCGACATCGCCTATCTCGCCACGCTGCCGAACATGGTCGTGATGGCCGCCGCCGACGAGGCGGAACTGGCGCACATGACCTACACGGCCGCCGAATATGACGACGGCCCGATCGCCTTCCGTTATCCGCGAGGGTCAGGCACCGGCGTCGAAATTCCCGAGCAGCTGCAGAAGCTGGAGATCGGCAAGGGCCGCATCGTGCGAGAAGGCACCAAGGTCGCCATCCTCTCGCTCGGCGCGCGTCTGGAAGAGGCGAAGAAGGCAGCCGACCAGCTGGAGGCCAAGGGCCTGTCGACCACCGTTGCCGACATGCGCTTCGCCAAACCGCTCGACACCGAGCTGATCGAGAAGCTGATGCGCGGCCACGAGGTCGTCGTGACGATCGAGGAAGGTGCCGTCGGCGGCCTCGGCGCGCATGTCCTGACCTTTGCCAGCGACGCGGGCCTGACCGACGCAGGCCTGAAGGTGCGCACCATGCGCCTGCCCGACGTCTTCCAGGACCAGGACGATCCGGTGAAGCAGTATGACGAGGCAGGCCTCAACGCGCCGCATATCGTCGACACCGCGCTCAAGGCCCTGCGCCACAATTCGGCGGGCGTCGAAGAGGCGCGGGCCTGATCCGCGGATGACTTCTGCGCCGGAGCCGTTGGTCGCGCGTTACTCGGTCCCCAAGCTTCTTGCATTGGTCGCAGTCTCGGGATCAATGGCAGGCCTTTGCCTTGCCTTCGCATTCGGTGGTTTCGGCATGTCGGGTTTTACGACAGCCATTCTGGGGGGACCTGGCGGGCTGTTCTTCGGCTGGATTGCCGCCGTCTGCTGCCTGCGCCTGTTCGATCGGCGCGAGCAGGTCGTTATCGACGGGAAGGGCATCTTCATCCGGTCGCACGGTTCCAAGCGGATAGGCTTGCGGTCCATCGACAGGATGAAAACCGATATGGGGCGCCTCAGCCTCTATCTCTTCAAGCCGTCGAAATACCCTATCGAGTGCGCGCACCGGCGTTTCCTTTATCGCGTGAACGGGGCAATGGCCCGCGAGTTCTATGGCGACGCTTGGATTTGGTCGACCTATCTCGACAGGTCGCTCGCGGAACTGACCAACGCGATCTGGACGCACCGGCCACAGACCGATTTTGAAAAGAAGATCGCTTCGACAGTCGCGGGCTGGGATGAAAACGGAGGGCCCTATGCCGACCCTGCTGCAGAGTGAAACCGCCGGCCACATCACCACGCTGACGCTCAACCGGCCGGACAGCATGAACCCCCTCGGCGCGGCGGGTGACGGTGATGCTTTCGCTGCGGCCTGCGATGCCATCAACGCCGACATGAGCGTGCGCTGCGTCATCCTGACCGGCGCGGGCCGCGCCTTTAGTGCGGGCGGCGACATCAAGGCGATGAAGGACAAGACCGGCAATTTCGGCGGTACCGCGCCCGAGATCGCCGACGGCTACCGGAACAACATCCACAAGATCCTGCGCGCGCTCTATTCGCTGCGCGTGCCGCTGATCGCGGCGGTCAACGGCCCGGCCATCGGTCTGGGCTGCGACCTCGCGTGCCTTGCCGACATGCGCATCGCGAGCGAGAAGGCGAAATTCGGCGTCACCTTCCTCAAGCTCGGCATCATTCCGGGGGACGGCGGCACATGGATCCTGCCGCGCATCATCGGCGAGGCGCGCGCTGCGGAGCTGTTCTATACCGGAGACGTGATCGATGCGGCCACCGCGCTCGACTGGGGTCTCGTCAGCCAGGTTGTCGACCATGACGCGCTGATGGACGAGGCCGCAGCGCTCGCAGGCAGGGTCGCAGCCATGCCTCCCCACGCCCTGCGGCAGGCCAAGAACCTCATGCGGCAGGGGCGCTCGACGAGTTACGACGCTGCGCTGGAAATGGCAGCCAACGCACAGGCGCTGATGCATTCCACCCGCGATCACATGGAAGGCGTCGATGCGCTGATCGAAAAGCGCGCGCCCAGGTTCACCGGCGAATAGGTCCCGCGGGCGAGGGCCCTAGAACCAGCGCCAGACGCCTGCGGGAATGCCGATCGCGTGGATGTGCCCATATGTCGCCGCGAGCCAGATGGCGACGCCCCCGGCCCACGCTACGCTCCCGGCCTTGGCAAAACCCGACAGGCGCGGCCAGTAGCTGGTCTGCGCTTCCCATCCGGCCCAGGCATCGCCCATCAGCACTTCCTTCTTGCGGTCCTGCATATGCGCCCCGACGAGCGCAAGGAAGCCGAGCGAGCCGGCCAGCACCAGCTGCCGCGGGGTGGGGCTGAGCATGATGTGCACCAGCGCCCACAGCGCAAAGCTCCACATCATGGGATGGCGCGTGACGTGGAATACGCCGTGCACTCCGGCGGCGGCGTGGGCGGCTGCGCGCGGGTCTGGAAGCGCGGGGTTTTTCACGAAGGATCCGGCAAGCAGAACCGATGCAACCAGCATCAGGATGCTGGCGATGCCCCAGGTCGCATCACCCATCCCGTCCCACAAGGCGGCGCCTCCGGGACCTGCATCGCGATAGGCGAGCACCATCCAGACGAAGGTCGCCAGCGAGACGAGCGAGTAGAGGCCACGAAAGCCGTTCTCGCCCAGCCTCGCGACCAAAGGCGCGCGCAGCGGATGCGACAAGGCGAAATGCGAGCCGACGAAAGCGATCGACGCGGCAACGAGATTGGTCAGCGGTTCCATGGCACTCTCCCCCGAGACGGCACGAAACTAAGTAGCAAATAAAAACTTATCTGGCAATCACTGCTTTTCGATGCCGAGCAGTTTCACCTTGAACACCAGCGTCGCACCGCCTGGTATCGGCCCCTTGCCCTGCGCCCCGTAAGCCAAGTCTGCAGGTGCCGCGATCTCGATCGTGTCGCCCACGCCCATTTCGGGAATGGCCATCTGCCATGCCTTGATCAGGCGGCCGAGCGGGAAAGTCACGGGCTCCCCCCGATCATAGCTTGAATCGAAAGTGCCGCCATCGATGAAGGTGCCGGCGTAGTGCACCGTCACCCGGTCGATCACACGCGGCTTTTCCGCATCGCCGGCATAGTCGAGATACCGCCAGTAGAGGCCGCCCTCCATGTAGCGCCAGCCGTCCTCCGGCTTGAGCGCGGCGAGATAGGCCTGCTGCGCGTTCATCCAGACGATGTCCTGCGACTTGTCGGGCGGAGCATCCTGCGCGGTCGCGGCGAAACCCGCCACGGCCACGAAGGCGCCGCCCAGCGCAAGCAGGGTGGTGCGCATTTCCTTGGGCAGGCTCACCAGTCGAACGCCTCCGGCAGGCGGCTCTCGTCGAGCTCGCGATAACGGTCGCGCAGGCGCGTCTGGTGGTTGTCGAGCGGCTGCTCGACCCCGTCGATGAAGACCTTGGTAGGCACGGAGCCGACTTCCAGCGGATCACCGTCCCAGATCACCACGTCGCCCATCGACCCCGGAGCCAGCACGCCTGCCTTGCCCCCGAGCCCGCTGATCGAGGCCGGAACCGAGCTGATCGCGGCGAAGGCCTGCCCCCAGCTGAGGCCGTCCGCGCCCGGGATGCGGGCCAGCGCGACGAGGTTGCCGGCGTACTGGTTGAGGTTGCGCGGGTTTTCCATCGTGGCGGCGTTGATGGCCACCTTGACCCCGGCCTTGGCGAGGCGCCCGACATTGGACTGGGTGCTTGCCAGTTCCTCGAAGCTGTTGGGCAAATCGTCGAGGCCGTCTGCAATCACGGGTACGCCGGCCGCCGCGATCTCGCGGGCGACGAGCCAGCCTTCGCTGGCGCCTACGAGGACGAGGTCGAGGCGAGGGAAATCGCGCTTGAGGCCCAGCACGCTGCGGATGTCCGAGGCGCGTTCGACGGAAACGTAAAGCGCCTGCTCGCCGGCCGCTACCGGTCCCAGTGCCTCGGCATCGGCGCGGGTCAGCATGGCGCTTTCCGCGTCCCACCGGCCGCGGGCGAAATCCTGTGCTTCGCGCAGGGCATTGGCGAAAGCGACATAGGTCGCAACGCGGCTCCCCCCTGCAAGCCGCGCACCGCCTTCACCGAAGGCGACGACCTGGAAAGCCTTGGCCCGCGTCACGGGCTGGCCGTCGGCGCCGAGGTCGATGATCGCGCCCTGTCCTCCGAAGATCGAACCTGCCGGCGAGGTGACGGTGGCCGCCCGCGTGATGCCCGCGGCCCGGTGCACGAGGATGTGCTGCGAGGAGGGGTTGATAGCCGGTGCGACATCGAGAGCCGCATTGAAGGGTGAACTGCCCGGGCGCACGTCGTTCGATTCGCTCACGCCCGACACATCGGCGAGGCCGAGCGTGGTGACGGTGGCGACGAGCCCGGGCGTCACCCAGGCCCCAGCCACGTCGTAAACCGTGTCGGTTTCGAAAGCGCCGGCGCCTGCCTGCGGGCCCGCATAGGCGACCTTGCCATCGACGACGACGACCACGCCGCGTTCGATCGGCTCGCTCCCGTCGCCGGTGGCGAGAGTGGCGTTGGTGATGACGAAATCCTGCGCTGCGGCAGGGGCGGCGGCAAGGGCAAGCACGCTCGCCGCGAGGGTCAGGGCGCGCTTCATTTCACGTCTCCTTCACCGGGCTGGCCGAGCTCGAAATCGCTCACCGGTCGGCGCTTGCGATCCATGGCGTCGAACATCAGCGCCCCGTCGATCCAGACCTTTTCGGGCCGCGAATAGACCGACAGCGGATCGCCGTTCCACAGCACGACGTCGGCCATCTTTCCGGCCTCGAGACTGCCGGTCATGCCGTCGATCCCCATCGCCTTGGCGGGGTTCAGCGTGATCCAGCGAATGACCTGCGCATCGGAGATGTCGATGCCCACGCGCTTGCCTGCGGCCTGCGCCTTGGCCGCTTCCTGGTTGAGGCGCTGGATGCCGTTGGCATCGTCGGAGTGGATCACGACGCAGGCATCCTCGCGATGGAGGAAGGCGGCGTTTTCGAGAATGCCGTCGTAGCTTTCCATCTTGAAACCGTACCAGTCGGCCCAGATCGCGCTGCACACGTCGTTTTCGCGCAGCAGGTCGCCGATCTTGTAGGCTTCGACCGCGTGGTGGAAGGCGCTGACCTTGTAGCCCATCTCCTTTGCCATATCGAGGACGAGGGCCATCTCGTCGGCGCGGTAGCAGTGGTTGTGGACGAGGATTTCGCCGTCCAGCACGCCCTTCAGCGTCTCCTTGGCGAGGTCGCGCTTCTTCCCGTCATAGGCCTTGGCATCTAGCCAGGTTTGCCGGTTGACCGCGAAATTGCCCATGCGGGTCGAGGGCATCCGGCCGCGACCGCCATAGACGCGCTTCGGATTCTCGCCGCAGGCCATCTTGAAGCCGTAGGGCGCATCGGGGAACTTCATCCCCTGGACCGTGCGGGCGGGCACGTTCTTGAGCGTGGCGGAACGTCCGCCCATCAGATTGGCCGAGCCGGGCAGGATCTGCAGCGAGGTCACGCCGCCATTGGCGAGCGCGCGGGTAAAGCCCGGGTCCTGCGGCCAGACCGAATGTTCCGCCCAGACTTCGGGCGTGGTCGGGCTGGTCGCCTCGTTACCGTCCGAATGTGCCTGGACCGAAGGAGTGGGATAGTCGCCGAGGTGCGAGTGGATATCGATGATGCCCGGCGTCACGAACTTGCCGGTCCCGTCGAACACCGCGATGTCGGCAGGGACGGGCGTGTGGGGGCCGCCGATCGAGACGATCTTGCCGCCGCTGAAGAAGACCGTGCCATTGTCGATCCTGCCGCCCTTGCCGTCGAAGATCGTCGCGTTGACGAGCGCGGTCGGCGTGCCCGGATAGGGCGTGTAGGTCGAAGGGAAGGGCGTTTCCGACTTTGCCGGGGCGCTGCTGGCGCTCTTGGTGTCGGTTTGCCCGGTGGTCGAACAGGCGGCGAGCGCGATGGCCAGCGTGCCTGCGGCGATGGTCTTGATCGATTTCCTCATGTGCCCCTCATGCCGCGAAGCGGCGATGTTGCAAAGAAAAAGGGCGCGGATCGCTCCGCGCCCTTTCGATTATCGTTGGCTTAGCCCTGCGACTTGGTCTCGGGGTGGACGCCCGCGGCCTGCGGTTCGGCCGGGAATTCGGCCTGGCCTTCGAGGCCGTCGTCCTTGAGCGTGTCGAGGTGCATCAGCTTCTTTATGAGCGGGCTGATGACGAGGACCGCAACGCCGACCCCTACCGCGACCCAGCCAATCTGGCTGTACACGTCGAGCACCACCTGCTTCGCAGCGCCTTCACCCGACGCCGCTTCCGAACCGGTAGCGGCGGCGATCAGGCCGGCGACGAAGTTGCCGGTGGCCGAAGCGAAGAACCAGGTACCCATGATCAGCGACGCCATGTGCGCCGGAGCCAGGCGGTTCATCGCCGACAGGCCGACCGGCGACAGGCAAAGCTCGCCAGTCGTGTGCAGCAGGTAGATCAGGAAGATGAAGATGACTGGCGTCATGTTGCCGCCCATTGCCGATCCCGCGACAAGCACGAGGAAGCCGGCGCCCAGCTGCATAAGCGCAAAGCCGAACTTGGCCGGAGTCGAGGGCTCTAGCCCCCGGCGGCCGAGCGAAGTCCACAGCCATGCAAAGACCGGAGCCAGAAGGACAATGTAGATCGCGTTGATCGACTGGAAGGTCGAGGCCGGCCAATTGATGCCAAGGAACTCGCGATCGACATAGCGGTCCGTAAACAGGTTCAGCGAGGAGCCGGCCTGCTCGAAGAGCGCCCAGAACAGGATCGATCCGAGGATAAGGAACATCGCTGCAAAGATGCGGTCGCGGTCTTCGTTCCGGTTGAGGAAGGATTGCCAGATCACCACCAGCAGCGACAGGCCGAACCCGCCGAGCGCAAGGTTGCGCGCGTTGGTTTCGTCGATCGAGCCCAGAAACATGCCCACAAAGGCGATGATGGAGAGCACACCGCCGAGCGCGAACACGGCGACCGGCACGGTAGGTGCTGCCGCATAGGACCCGTGGACGAAACGGAAGGTCGCCTCGCCGAGCACATAGAGGATGAGGATCGTGCCGCCCACGCCAAGAAGCGTGCCGACCACCGACTGGTTCTGCACCAGCCACCAGCAGGTGACGACCGCCACCAGGCCGATGGCATAGAGCAGCCATTCGAGCTTGATCCCCATGACCGGTGCGGCCAGCTTGGCCGGATCGCTCGGCTCGCCGCGTCCCAGGAGAAGCGGCTTGAACACGACGAACACGATCAGGCCGAGCAGCATGCCGATGCCTGCGGCGCCGAAGCCATAGGCCCAGCCATAGGTCTCGCCGAGATAGCCGCACAGCAGCGAACCCAGTGCGGCACCGAGGTTAATGCCCATGTAGAAGATGGTGTAGGCACCGTCGCGGCGTACGTCGGTGCGGGCGTAGAGCTGCCCCACGATCACCGAGATATTGGCCTTGAGGAAGCCCGAGCCGACGATGATGAAGGCAAGGGCGAGCCAGAAGATATTGAGGCTTGCCGGATCCTGGCCGCCCGTCCCCTCGAAGCCCATCAGGAAATGCCCGAAGGTCAGCAGGATGGCACCGTAAAGCACCGCCTTGCGCTGGCCGAGCCACTTGTCGGCGAGGTAGCCACCCAAGACCGGTGTGATGTAGACCAGCGCGGTATAGGCACCGTAGATGACGCCCGCGTCGCTGTCGGAAAACAGCCAGTGCTTGGTCAGGTAGAAAATGAGCAGCGCGCGCATGCCGTAGTAGGAGAAACGCTCCCACATTTCGGCGAAGAACAGGACGAAAAGTCCCTTGGGGTGGCCAAGGATAGTCCCTGCCGAATCCCCGTGAACCGGTTGCGTTGTGGCCATGTGTGGCAAACCCTCTCGTAAGTATACGCGGAGGCCAGACAGGCCTCCTCCCCGAAGATGCGCGCACCCTAGCGGCATCTTCGGCTATGTGAAGCCTTAGTTACAAACGCGACCAGCTTGCGCCTGCATGAATGAAACCGCGTTTCGGGAACCTTGCGCGCCGCGCTGTATTATGGCACTGATGCACTATACGACAATCGGGGACCCGCCATGAGCAACCAGAGCAAGCCCGTCTATCTCAAGCTGCGCGACATGATCGCCGCAGCCATCATCGACGGCCGCTACCGCGAGGAGGAGATGCTTCCCTCGGTGCGCGCGCTGGCCGCCGAACAGGGCGCCAATCCGCTGACGGTGGCCAAGGCCTACCAGCAATTCCAGGCGGACGGCCTCGTCGAAGTGCAGCGCGGCGTCGGCATGTATGTCGCGCGTGGCGCAGCCGAAACGCTGCGCAAGCGGGAGCGCGAAACCTTCCTCAAGCAGGAATGGCCGGAAATCCGCGGGCGGATGAAGCGGCTGGGCATTGCGCCGGAAGAGCTGCTCGAGCGCACCTGACCCCGAAATGCCGTCCTAACCCTCGGGCGGGTATTAACAATTGCCATCTTCGAGTCCTTCTGGCAGGGTTTTTCCGCTGCGCAGGGGGTCTGGTGTGGCAGGGGTCGCATAAAACAACAGGGGAAAGCGCCGCCGCGCGCACGCTCGAGGGAGCCTGAACATGATTCGATCCGAATTGCTCGCAGCTCTTGCGGAAGAAAATCCCGACCTGCGACCGGAAGAGGTCGAGCAAGTCGTCGATATCTTCTTCGAGGAACTGGCCCAGCGCCTTGCCGAAGGCGGCCGCATCGAACTGCGCGGTTTCGGAGCCTTCTCGACCCGCGAGCGCCAGGCGCGCCAGGGCCGCAATCCGCGCACCGGCGAAACGGTCGAGGTGCCCGCCAAGCGCGTGCCCTATTTCAAGCCGGGCAAGGACATGCGCGAGCGCCTGAACGAGCAATAGTCCCTCACGCTGCTTGGCGATTGCGGCGCGGCCCGCATCCCTCTAGCACGCCCTTCTGCTGCGCGGGTGTGGCGGAATGGTAGACGCCGGGGACTTAAAATCCCCTGTCCTCTGGACGTGTGGGTTCGAGTCCCACCACCCGCACCATCAACTCCCGAACGTCTGTGCAGCGCGGCGTTGCCTGAGAGGCAATGCCCTTTATCGCGGTGTTAATACCTAGGCGGCTAATAGGGCCGTTCAAAGGGGCGCAAGGCCAAGACATTTACCGGCACGGGGAATGCCGGGTTCTTGGGAGTTTTGAAACGCATGGACTATTCGGCCGCCATCGGCAGCGACAACAACCTGACTTATGTCGACAGCGAACAGCGCGGGGCGCCGCGCTACACCTCGCTGATCCGGTCGGCCAAGCTCGTCTGCGGACAGGGAGAATTCCTCTGCGTCGTGCGCGACGTGTCGTCGACCGGCATCTCGATCCGCGCCTTCCATGCCCTGCCGACCGACCCCACGCTGGCGCTCGAGTTGCAGAACGGCGAAAGCTACGAAATCGTGCAGGTGCGCGCTAACGGGACCGAGGGCAGCTACCGCTTCAAGACGCCAGTCGTGGTGGAACGACTGGTCCACGAGACGTGGAATTACCCCAAGCGCCAATTGAGGCTCAACATCGCCATTCCGCTCAAGCTGTCCTCGCTGACCCAGTCGGCCGAAGCGGTGACGCTCAACATCTCGCAGCAGGGCGCGCGCGTCGAATGCGACGCCGTGTTCGCGATCGACCAGATCCTCAAAGTCGAGGGCGAGGGTTTCAACGACACCCGCGCCAAGGTGCGCTGGCGCCGCGACTGTAATTACGGCCTCGTCTTCGAGAACACCTTCTCGCTGCGCGAATTCGCCATCATGGCGGCGGCCGTGCAGTGCCCGATGATGCTCGATCGCGGGTAGGGGCCAAGCTTCCAGACGACGGGGGCGGCGCTTTAACCTTCCGCTAACCCTTTTCATTCATCTCTGGCGAACAGATTGCCGGGGGCTTGAATGACTAAGAACAATCCATCGCTTAAGGTCGATGTCGCGATTATCGGTGCCGGGCCCGCAGGCCTCACCGCCGCATACCTGCTGACCAAGCGGGGCAAGACCGTGGCCGTGATCGAAAAAGACCCGACCTATGTCGGCGGGATCAGCCGCACGGTGGAACACGAAGGCTATCGCTTCGATATCGGCGGACACCGCTTCTTTTCGAAGAGCCAGCAGGTCGTGGACCTGTGGAACGAGATCCTGCCCGACGATTTCATCCAGCGCCCGCGCATGAGCCGCATCTATTACGAGGGCAAGTTCTACAGCTACCCGCTGCGCGCCTTCGAGGCGCTGTGGAACCTCGGCATCCTGCGCTCGACCGTCTGCATGGCGAGCTACCTGCGCTACAAGCTGTTCCCGATTTCCGAAGTGAAGAGCTTCGAGGACTGGACCACCAACCAGTTCGGCCAGAAACTCTATTCGATCTTCTTCAAGACCTACACCGAGAAGGTGTGGGGCATGCCCTGCGACGAAATGAGCGCGGATTGGGCGGCGCAGCGTATCAAGGGCCTTTCTCTATGGAGCGCGGTGACCGATGGCCTGAAGCGCAGCCTCGGCCTCAACAAGAAGCCGAACGACGGCATGGCGACCAAGACCCTGCTCGAGACCTTCCGCTATCCGCGCCTCGGCCCCGGCATGATGTGGGATGCAGCACGCGACAAGGTGCTGGCCAGCGGACGCGGACAGGTGCTGATGGGGCACGCGCTCGAACGCCTTGCCAGCCACGGCGAGGGCGGCTGGCGCCTCCAGGCCAAGGGCCCGGAAGGCAGCGTCGTCATCGAAGCTGGCCATGCGATCAGCTCGGCCCCGATGCGCGAACTGTCGCGCCGGCTCCACCCGCTGCCAGAAACCACCGTGCAGGCCAGCGGCCTAAAGTATCGCGACTTCCTCACCGTGGCCCTGATGGTCGAAGGCGAGGACCTGTTCCCGGACAACTGGATCTACATCCACGACAGCAAGGTGAAGGTCGGCCGCGTGCAGAACTTCCGCAGCTGGTCGCCGGAAATGATCCCCGATCCCGACATGGCCTGCGTGGGCCTGGAATATTTCTGCTTCGAAGGCGACGGCCTGTGGTCGATGGACGACGACGCCCTCGTCTCGCTGGCCACCGACGAAATGGAAATCCTCGGCCTCGTCGATCGCCGCAAGGTCAAGAGCGGCGCGGTCGTGCGCCAGGAAAAGGCCTATCCGGTCTATGACGAGGATTATGCCGCCAATGTCGATGCAATGCGCCGCGAACTGGAAGCCAAGCACCCCACGCTCCACCTAGTGGGGCGCAACGGCATGCACCGCTACAACAACCAGGACCATGCGATGATGACCGCCATGCTTACGGTCGAGAACATCATTGCGGGCGAACGTCTCTACGACACCTGGTGCGTGAACGAGGACGCCGAATACCACGAGGCCGGCAACGAAGGCGCCGA
Source organism: Qipengyuania gaetbuli (assembly GCF_009827315.1). Taxonomy (NCBI): domain Bacteria; kingdom Pseudomonadati; phylum Pseudomonadota; class Alphaproteobacteria; order Sphingomonadales; family Erythrobacteraceae; genus Qipengyuania; species Qipengyuania gaetbuli. Next base: position 1,724,759 of record NZ_WTYF01000004.1, on the reverse strand, counting down.
GGTTTCGCTGCCCAGCCGCCCGGTCAGCGAGGACCAGGCCGCAGCGCTGGCTTCGGTCCGCGAAGTGCCCGAAAGGCTCCGCAAGTCGGCCTGACCTGCCGATGCGTGCCCTAGTCGAAAAGCTCCTGCGCCTGCGCCTTGCCCGCTACATGGCGGCAAGTGCGGCCGGGACGGTCATCGACCTTTCGGGGTTCCTACTGCTGCTGGCGGCAGGTGCACCGGCGGTGGCATCGTCGGTCGCCAGCTACTGCCTCGGCATGGTGCTCCACTGGGTCATCTCGAGCCGCTTCGCCTTTGCCGACCGGCTGGCCGGACCCGGCCTTGCGCGCGGCGGGCAGCAGGCGCTGTTCGCGCTTTCGGCGCTGGCAGGCCTTGCCGTGACAGCGGGCGTGGTCGGAGCATTCGAGCACGGCGGTGCCGATCCGCGCATCGGCAAGCTGCTGGCGATGGCCCTGAGCTTCGCCTGCGTCTTCCTGATCCGCCTGACCTGGGTTTTCAGGGCGCGGTAACCGGGCGCGGTGCAGCACAAGTCAGCGACCCGTTTTGCGGTTTGTTAACCATAATCGCGCAAGACTTGCCCTTCAATCGCGCGGTCTTGTCCGCGAGCGATCCACGGGGGGCACTTGATCCGATCTTTTATCCGCCTGCGCGACGTGCGCCTTGTTCGCTACCTGCTGGCGAGCGTGGGGGCGCTTGCGGTCGACATGGGCTCGTTCCTGCTCCTGCTGGCCGCCGGGCTGGCTGCCACCCCGGCCGCTGCGCTGGGCTATTGCGCGGGTATTATCGTGCACTGGCTGCTGTCGAGCCGAACGGTCTTCCATGACGGTGTGCTGGCGAAAGGCGCCGGGCGCGGCCGCCAGAAACTGCTCTTCATCGGTTCTGCCCTTGTCGGCCTTGCGCTCACGACGCTGATCGTCGCGGTCGGCGAGCACGCCGGCATCGATCCCCGCCTCGCCAAGATCGTCGCGGTCGGCACGAGCTTCGTTGCGACCTATTTGCTGCGCAAGGTCGTGGTCTTCGGACCGCAGACGGCGCCGTGACCAGCGACCGCCGCCTTCGCCACGATCGCCGCCCGAGTGTGGCGGTATTCGTGCTGTGGCTGGCAGCGAGCATCGTGCTGGCCTTCATGGCCCGCTCCTATCTCGAGCAGCTGCGCTTTGCCGACGCAGACGACGTGATCCGCCTGCTCCAGGTCCGCGACCTGCTGGCAGGGCAATCCTGGTGGGACGTGACGCAATACCGGATCGCGCCGCCCGAGGGAGTCGCGATGCACTGGTCGCGGCTGGTCGATGTTCCGCTGGCGCTGGTCATGCTCGCACTCGAACCCCTGCTCGGTTCGGCGAGGGCCGAACTTGCTGCCCTCGTCATCGTGCCGCTCGGCATATTGCTCGTCATCATGCAGGTGGTGGGCCGCCTGGCCTGGCGGTTGTTCGACCGGACTACCGCGATCATGGCCTGCTTCGCGCTGCTCCTTTGGCCGCTCCTGCTGGTCGAGATGCAGCCGCTGCGCATCGATCACCATGCCTGGCAGATCGCCGCGGTGGCGGTCGCGCTGTGGGCGATTTCGTGGCGCGAACCGATTCGCGGGGGCACGGTCGCGGGCCTTGCCATGGCAATAGGCGCGAGCATTTCGCTCGAGATCCTTCCGATGACGGCGGCCTTCGGGCTGGTGCTCTTCCTGCGCTGGGCGGTGGATTACCGCCAGCGCGTCTGGCTGGTCTGTTACATGCAGTCGCTCGCGGTAACCCTGATCGCAATTTTCGCGCTCACCAAGGGTGCAGGCGCCCTGACCGGCCCCGCCTATTGCGATGCGATCACGCTGCCGCACATCGGCTTCTTCGCAGTCGCCGCGCTGGGCACGAGCGTGCTCGGGCGCATGCAGCGCGTAACCCTGCCGTTGTTCGTGCTGCTCTTCGCAGCTGTCGGCGCGCTCGCCGCGGGCGCGATGGCACTGGCGGCACCGCAGTGCATCGCCTCGCCCTTCGGCTCGCTCGATCCGCTGGTGCGCGAGTTGTGGTACGCCAATGTGCGCGAAGGCACGCCGATCTGGCAGCAGGATGCGCATATCATTGTCGGCAAGTCGCTTCACATGCTGCTCGCCCTCGGCGCGACGGTCGCTCTCGTGCTGCGGAGCCGTGACTGGCTGCGGCAATGGTGGATCGAATATACGCTCGTCCTGCTGGTCGCCCTGCTGGCTGCCATGATGACCCACCGCTCGTTCTACTACGTCGGCGTGGTCGGCTGCGTCCCGCTCGGCTGGCTTGCCGCCTCGATGCTCGCACGACTTCGGCGCTCGGGCGGGCCCTTGCCGAGCCTGGGCGCGGCCGTCGGAATATACCTCGTCCTCATGCCCTCGGCGCCTGTGAACATCCTTGCGCCCTTGTTGCGCGATAGTGCACCGACGCGCGAGCAGGTGGCGACGGCCCCGATCCGTTCATCGGCTTGCGGCCTTTCGGTCCGGCAAACCGATCTCGCCAGGCTGGAGCCGGGCGTGGTTTTCGCCCAGTTCGATATCGGCCCGTTCTTCCTGCTCAACACACCGCACAAGGTCGTCGCGACAGGGCATCACCGGGCCGATGCCGCGATGCGCGATGTGCTGCAGGCTTTCACCGCTTCGCCGGACGAAGCGCGCGCAATCGTTGAGCGCCGCGGCGCAGACTACCTCGCCATCTGCCCCGAGGTCGCCGAGGCGCGCAATCTCGCAGACTACGGGGGTTCGCAAAGCCTGATGGCAAGGTTGCTTGCGGACGATGCGCCAGGCTGGTTGGAAAAAATTCCCTCGGAGGATGCGGGTGCGATCCGCGTCTGGCGCGTCAGGCCGGACTGAAATCCATTGCAATCCCGTTGATGCAATGGCGCTTGCCGGTGGGGCGGGGGCCGTCGTTGAAGATATGCCCCAGGTGGCCTCCGCAATCGGCACAGTGCACTTCCGTGCGCGGATATCCGAGTTTGTAGTCGGTGCTGGTCCCCACTGCACCGCGGTCGATCGCGGCGTAGAAACTCGGCCAGCCGGTGCCGGACTCGAATTTGGTCTTCGAACTGTAGAGCGCATTGCCGCACCCTGCGCACACGAAGGTCCCGCTGCGCTTCTCGTCATTGAGCGGCGAGGAATAGGGACGTTCGGTGCCTGCTTGGCGGAGCACGTAGAACTCGCCCTTGGACAGCTTGCCGCGCCACTGCGCCTCGGTCAGCGAAACCGGGAAGTTCTTGGCCTGCGCGGGCGAGGCACCGCAGGCGGCAAGGATCGGCAGCGACGCGCCAAGGGCGAGCCCGGCTATCAGGCTGCGGCGCGATAGCGGGAATTCGTCTTGGGCGTTCATACCCATTAGATACGTGTCCGGCGGGCGAAAGGTTTCACCCGCCGGCAAGCCCATCAGAACTCTGTGATCTCGACCTCGAGCTTGCGGAAGCCGTGGACGAAGTTAGCGCGGACGCGTTCGATATCGCCTGCCAAGTGTACACGCATCCGGCGCTTGTGCAGCTCTTCCAGCAGCACGCGCAGCTGCAGCTCGGCGAGGCGGGCGCCGACGCAGCGGTGGATGCCGTAACCGAAGGCGATGTGACGGCGGGCATTCTCGCGCGTGATGTCGAGCTTGTCCGGGTTGTCGAACACTTCCTCGTCGCGGTTTGCCGACAGGTACCACAGCACGACCTTGTCGCCCTTCTTGATGGTCTGGCCGAAGACCTCGGTATCTTCGGTGCAGGTCCGGCGCATATGGGCGAGCGGGGTCTGCATGCGCAGGATTTCCTGCACCGCATTGGGAATGAGTTCCGGTTGCTGTTCGAACAGCTTGCGCTGGTCGGGGTTCTTGTCGAGCTGGTAGATGATCCCGCTCATGGAATTGCGCGTGGTGTCGTTGCCGCCCACTATGAGCAGCACGAGGTTGCCCATGAATTCCTCGGGGCGCATCTGGTTCATCGCCTCGGAGTGGATCATCATCGAGATGAGATCGTCGCCCGGTTCCTTGTCGTGGGTGCGTTCCACCCACAGCGTCTGGAAATAGGCGCCCATCTCCTTGAGGATTTCCCAGCGCACCTTGTCGAGCGCGCGGACCGAGGCAAGCTCGGTGTCGCCCGACCAGTCGGACCAGAAGGTCAGCAGGCGGCGGTCTTCCCACGGGAAACCGAACAGGATGGCCAGCATGCCGGTGGTCAGCTCGATAGAGACCTTGTCGACCCAGTCGAACACTTCCCCGCGCGGGAGCGAATCGAGCAGTTCACCGGTGCGCTGGCGGATCTCGCCTTCCATCTCGGCCATGCCGCTCGGAGTGAACTTCGGCGCGACCGTGCGGCGCTGGCCGGTGTGCTGCGGACGGTCCATGGCGATGAACATCGGCAGTTCGCGGCTGTCTTCACCGGCTTCGGCGAGCTCTTCCTCGGTCAACCGGTTGAGGATCGTGATCCCGCCATGCTCCCAGCTGGACGAGAAGACATCGGGCAGCGCCTCGATATGCTGGATTGCCTTGTGGCTGACCACGGCCCAATAGGGGCCGAAGGGGCTTTCGGGAATGTAATGGAGCGGGCCTGCCGCGCGCATTTCGCGGAAGATCGGATGCCAGGTGTTCTCGGCGTAGATATCGCTGCGGCTCACGTCCCACTTGTGCGGATGCTCGAAGCGTTCCTCGGGATGTTCCTCGAAATGCTTTTTCAGCGCCTCGTAGGCTGTGGGGCTCGAGCGCACTTCGGGGCGGGCTACTGCAGCGGTTGCCATGTCTCTCTCCTTGCGGCGGCGACTCTCGTGACGCCTGTCCTCTCGCCGGCAATCCTGCCTCAACTGACACTCGTGTCAATAGCGAGTTGCAAAAAGGAACCTAATGGTCGCCGTTGCCGTGGGATTGCACCGATGCGACGAAGTCAGCCCCTGGCCGCTCGCCCGATGCCGAACCATGCCTTTTTCGTCTTTCCGCCGGCTCCCGATTTCATGACCAGCTTACGGAACAGGCCCGAGCCGACCTTCACGAAAATGCCGACCCACAGCAGTTGCCACGCGATTGCGGCAAGATGCGTCCAAAGTACGGGTGACTGCGCCGCGCGCGCCACCATCGCGTAGGGCGAGGACACGGGGAAGATTACGGCGAAGAGCTCGACCGGCGAGCCTGCATCGCTCAGCGCGTAGGTCGCGAGGAAGAAGACCGCGAGCTGGAGGATGGTTGCCGGCATCGAGAGCGTCTGCACATCGCGCACGGTCGGCGCCATCGAACCGATGGTGAGGAAGACCGAGCCAATCAGCAGGTAAGCGGTGGCGAAATAGGTCACGAAAAGGACCACGAACAGCGGCCATCCCACCGCAGGCGTCGGAACAGGTCCGAGCGCCGAACTGCCGAGCCACAGGATCGTGCCGGCGAGACCGCCCCACACCGCGATGCCCACGAAGCTGACGCCGAGCATGGCGAACAGCTTGCCGTAGAACACGGCATCCATCGGGATGGCGGCGGCGAGGATTTCGATAATCTTGTTGGCTTTCTCCTCGACCAGGTTCGACAGCACCATGCCAGCGAGCAGCATCGTAAGGAGGAACAGCAGCGTGATGGCTCCGGTCGCAGTGGCCGTTTGGGCGCTGCGAATGGTGGCGACGCTGGTGGCCGTGGGCTTCAGTGCAACCTGCGGCAATTCCGCGGTCTGGCCGCCCCGGGCTTCGGCGGCGAGCAAGGCTACCTGCCCGCGCCAGCGGTCGATCCGTTCCTGCGTGCCCGACAGTTCGGGCGCTTCGAGCGTGCCGGTCAGCACCGCGCCGAAATTGCGCGATGTGTCAGAAAGCAGGCGGTCGGCCTCGCGAAGTTCGTCCGCCCCGACCACTGCGATTTCCGGCAGCGAGACCGCATCCTCCAGCCGAGCATGAGCGGCGGCGAAGGCGGCGCCTTCCTCCTCGATCAGGACTACCGCGAGGCGCGGAGGGTCGGCGCTTTCCGCCGCCTTTGCACCGAGCGCGCCAGCCATCACGCTGATCGCCCCGAAGAAGATCGGGCCGAGCAGGAAGAACAGGAAGGCCTTGGAAAACAGGATCGCGCGGAAATCGCGGCGGGCGATGACCATGGCTGCGCGCCACAGCGGAAGACGGCTTGCATCGGCCATTATGCGATCTCCCCTGCTGCATCCTCGTCGAGTGCGCGCGCTGCGGCCTCGCCGGCGATTTCGACGAAAGCGTCGTGCAGGCCGGCCCGCTCGATCGAAAGCGACAATATGCCCGCACCGCCATCGATCAGCCGCTTGAGCAGCACTTCGATGCCGCTGTCGGGGACCGGGAAGTACCAGAAATGCCCCCCGTGGGCCTTCTTGTCGTGACGGGCGTTGTCGGGCAGCGCGCCGCGCCATTCGCCCTCGCCATTCGCTGTCTCGAGCCTGACCTGAGCGGGAATGCGATCGCGCGCGACGTCGACCGAGCCGGCATAGGGCACCTTGCCCCCGGCGATGATCGCCACGTCGTCGCACAGGCGTTCTGCATGGTGGATGACGTGGGTCGAGAAGATAACCGTGGTCCCTGCCTCCGCCATCTCGCGGATCAGCCCTTCGAGCTTGCCCTGGTTGATGGCATCGAGACCGCTGAAAGGTTCGTCGAGCACCACCAGCCTCGGCTTGTGGACCAGCGTGCCGAGGAGCTGGACGGTCTGAGCCATGCCTTTCGAAAGCTGGCGGATCTGCTTGTCGACCGCATGGCCGAGCCCGTGCCCTTCGAGCAGTTCGCGCCCGCGGCGGCGGCCCTCTTCCACGGGCAGGCCGCGCAGGGCGCCCATGAAGCCGATCGCCTCGTCGCACTTCATCGACGGGTAGAGGCCGCGCTCTTCGGGAAGGTAGCCGATCCAGCGGGCGATTTCGTGCGGGCGCTCGTGCCCGAAGACGCGCCGCACGCCTTCGTCGGGATCGATGATGCCGAGCAGCATCCGCAGCGTGGTCGTCTTGCCCGCCCCGTTCGGCCCCAGAATGCCGTAGATCGCGCCCTCGGGGACGGATATGTCGACCCCGTCCACCGCCAGCGTCCGGTCGAACCGCTTGACGAGACCGCGCGCCTCGATTGCAAGTGGGGGCGAGCTGGTGTCGTGGGCTCGCGGGACGGCGTCGGGCTCGGTAAGCATGACCGCGAGTTAACCGCGCGAAGTGAACGGGAGCAACAGCAAGTTTGGTTAAGACCGCATCTCTGGAGGCCATGCAGGAGGAATTGAGGGCCGAGGCCAGCGCGCTGGGCTTTGCGGCCTGCGGCTTCACGGCGGCCGCCACCGATCCCGTGCGCGCCGAGCGGCTCGACCAATGGCTTGGCGAAGGCCGCCACGGATCGATGGAGTGGATGGAAACGCGCAAGGCCGAACGCGCCTCTCCGCAAGGACTTTGGCCGGACGCGCGGAGCGTCATTGCCCTCGGTATGAGCTATGCGCCGGACGTCGATCCGCTCGCGCTGGAAGGCGATCCCGAGAAGGTGCGGATTTCCGTTTATGCCCAGGGCCGCGACTATCACGATGTGGTGAAGAAGGCGCTGAAGGCGCTCGCCCGCTGGCTCATCGCGCGCGCGCCCGACAGCCAGCTCAAGGTGTTCGTCGATACCGCCCCGGTGATGGAAAAGCCGCTGGGCGAGGCTGCGGGGCTCGGCTGGCAGGGCAAGCATACCAACATGGTCAGCCGCGAGCATGGCAGCTGGCTGTTTCTCGGCGCAATCTATTCAACTCTCGAGTTCCAACCCGATCCGCCCGGTAGGGACAGCTGCGGTTCGTGCCGCGCCTGCCAGGACGCCTGCCCGACCGATGCTTTCCCCGCGCCCTACCGGCTCGATGCAAGGCGGTGCATTTCCTACCTCACGATCGAGCACAAGGGGCCGGTGGACAAGGAGTTTCGTGCCGCGCTCGGCAACCGGATTTACGGCTGCGACGATTGCCTTGCGGTGTGCCCGTGGAACAAGTTCGCCGATACGGCCCACCGCCATTTGAAACTGGCACCGCGCGACGAGCTGGTTGCGCCCGATCTCGTGCAGTTCCTGGAATTCGACGATGCGGGGTTCCGCCAGTTCTTCTCCGGCTCGCCGATCAAGCGGATCGGGCGCGACCGTTTCGTGCGCAACTGCCTTTACGCGGCCGGGAACAGCGGGAACGCCGGCCTGCTGCCTCAGGTCGAGCGCTTGCGCGCCGATCCCGATCCGGTGGTCGCCGACGCCGCCGACTGGGCGGCGGCACGGCTCAGATCATTTCCTTGAGCGCCACGGTGGTGTCGGCGAGCAGTGCAGGGTCGATCTCGGCCCGCGTCTCGACCAGCTTGCGGCCCTGCGCATAATCGCGCGTGTTGTTCACGCAGTCGAGCGCGATGACGCAGCCTTCCTTGAGGTAGATTACCGAGAACTTGCGTTCCGCCGGATCGCCGCGCAACACGCAGGCATCGTGGCCCAGCGAAAGGCCGACGGTCTGCAGGCGCAGGTCGTACTGGTTCGACCAGAACCACGGCACGGCGTCATAATCCTGCTTGTCGCCCATGATCGATTTGGCTGCGACGCTCGCCATGTCGTTGGCATTCTGGACCGATTCCAGCCGGATGACCGCATTGCCAGCGTATGGGTTGGCGTGGGCAGCGCAGTCGCCGATCGCATAGACATCGTCGAGCGAGGTGCGGCAGAAGCTGTCGACGTCGACCCCGTTGCTGCCGGCAGCGCCCGCTGCAATCAGGGGACCGACGGAAGGCACGATCCCGATGCCGACGATCACGATCTCGCAAGGGATGGTTTCGCCGGTGGACAGCGTCACGCCGGTTACGCGGCCGTTCTCGCCCTCGATCCGCTCGACCCCGGTTTCTAGCCGCAGGTCGACGCCGTGGCTGCGGTGCTCTTCGGCATAGAAAGCAGAGAGTTCCGGGCCTGCGACACGGGCGAGCACCCGGTCCTGCATTTCGACCACTGTCACGGCGCAATCCATCTTGCGCAGCACGGCGGCCGCTTCGAGCCCGATATAGCCCGCGCCCACGATGACGGCGCGTTTTGCGCCGGCCTCGATCTCGCTCTTGAGCGCATCGGTGTCGCGCCGGTTGCGGATCGTGTGCATGCCGCCGAGGTCGGCGCCCGGGCATGACAGGCGCCGCGCATCGCCGCCGGCCGCCCAGATCAGCTTGCGATAGGTGACCTTGGTATCGTCCGACAGTGCCAGCGTGTGCGCCAGCGGATCGACCTCGTTGGCGTTGGCACCGAGCCGGAACGTGACATTGCGCTCGGCCCAGAACTTCTCCGGCCGGATGAGGATCTTCTCGAAGGGCTTCTCGCCGGCGAGATAATCCTTCGACAGCGGCGGGCGCTCATAGGGCGGGTTGCGGTCGCGGCTGGCGATGAGGATGCTGTCCTCGTGCCCAGCCTGGCGCAAGGCGATTGCCGCCTGCGCTCCGCCGTGACCCGATCCCACGATGACGACGTCGAAATGCTCCATGACGCGCAGGGCTGGCCGCAAACGCCAGCCCGGTCAAGCTTTCCCGCGTCCGCTCAGCGCGCCAGCAGGTTGCGCGCCATGCTGGCGATCTGGGCGAGCATGGCCGGCGCAACGGGCGTCTGCGACTGCGCGCGGTCGACCATCGAGCGGAACTGGCGCACCGCCGCATGGTGGTCCGCGACCCAGGCGTCGACCACGCCGCGCATGTCGTCCTTCGCATCCTTGCGGCGCGAGAGACGGCGCAGCAGCTCGAGGCGCATCTGCTGGAAATCGCGCGCGATGCCCGACACCAGCAGGCGTTCCCATACGTCGGACGGGTTCATCAGGGCAGCCGTGCCCTGTGCCCAGTCGATCCCCAGGTTGGCCCCGATATCGGAGAAGCCATGGGTCAGCGGCAGCGGGTCGATGCCCGTGTCCGCTGCCAGCTTGGCGAGGCCCACCGAACCGTCGAGATCGAAGATGTGCGTGATATGCGATGCAATCGCATCGGGCGCACCGGCCTTGGTGAAGGTTTCGTGCAGGCTACGCGACTGGGTCTTGAGCTCGCTGCCGAGCAGCTCGTCCGTGGACTTCACCAGCAGCGCCACGTTCTTGCCCAGCTCTTCCACCATGCGGGCGGGCTGGACACGGCCGGCACCGGTGCGCAGCACGTCGGACATGAGGTTGCCGACTGCCGCGGCAAGGCGGTCGAACAGCAGCAGTCGTGCCGATTCTTCCATCTTCGCCGTGTCGAGTTCCGTCCAGATCGAGCGCAGGTCGAACAGGTGTGCGGCAGCAACGAAGGCCCCTGCCACTTCGGACAGTTCGACGCCTTCTTCTTCCGCCAGCTCGAACGGATGGATGATGCCGAGGCGGTTGACCATCGCATTGGCGAGCTTGGTCGCGATGATTTCGCGGCGCAGGCGATGGTTCTCGATCTGCTGGCGGAACTTGCCGCGCATCGGCTCCGGGAAGCTGCGCATCAGCAGGTCGTGCAGGATCGGATCGTCGGGCAGGTCGCTTGCTTCGATCGCGTCCTGCAGGACCAGCTTGGCGCTGGACAGCAGCACGGCAAGCTCGGGGCGGGTCAGTCCGGCACCATCGGCAGCACGGCGCTGCAACGTCTGGTTGTCGGCGAGGCCCTCAGTCCGGCGGTCGAGATTGCCGCCGTCTTCCAGCGTCTCGATCAGGTGAAGCTGCGACGCCATGGCGCGCGCCCCGCCCATTTCGGCAATCGACAGGGCGAGGGCCTGCAGTCGGTTGTCCTCGAGCACGATGGCCGACACCTCGTCGGTCATCGATTCGAGCAGTGCAACGCGCTTGGGTTCGGACAGGCGGCCCGCGCGCTTGGCGGCTGCCAGCGCGATCTTGATGTTCACCTCGTTGTCCGAACAGTCCACGCCCGCGGAATTGTCGATGAAGTCGGTGTTGCAGCGCCCGCCGTTCAGGGCATATTCGATGCGGCCTGCCTGCGTGACGCCGAGGTTCGCACCTTCGCCGATGACGCGGGCGCGCACTTCCTTCGCATCGACGCGCAGCACGTCGTTCGCCGGGTCGCCGACCTGGACGTTATTCTCTGTCCCGGCCTTGATGTAGGTGCCGATGCCGCCGAACCAGACGAGGTCGACCGGCGCCTTGAGGATGGCGGAAATCAGCGCCTCAGGCTCGATCTCGGACTGCTCGATGCCGAGCAGTTTCTGCATCGCCTTGGACAGCTTGATCGACTTCGCGCCGCGCGAATAGACGCCACCGCCCTTGGAGATGAGGCTGGCGTCGTAATCCTCCCAGCTCGAGCGGGGGAGGTCGAACATGCGCTTGCGCTCCTTCCAGCTCTTGGCCGGATCGGGATCGGGATCGAGGAAGATGTGGCGGTGGTCGAACGCAGCCACCAGCTTGATCGCCTTGGACAGCAGCATGCCATTGCCGAAGACGTCGCCCGACATGTCGCCGCAGCCGACGACCTGCACCGGCTCGCTCTGCACGTCGATGCCCATTTCGAGGAAGTGGCGCTGGACGCTGACCCAGGCACCCTTGGCAGTGATGCCCATGGCCTTGTGGTCGTAGCCCTTGGAGCCACCGCTCGCGAAGGCGTCGTCGAGCCAGAAATCGCGGCTTTCCGCAATCGCATTGGCGACGTCGGAGAAGCTGGCCGTGCCCTTGTCGGCGGCGACCACGAAGTAGGGGTCCTCGCCATCGGTGATGACCACGCTGTCGGGATGCAAGACCTTGTCGTCGACGATGTTGTCGGTGACCGACAGCAGCGTGCGGATGAAGGCCTGGTAGCTGCCCTTGCCTTCCGCGGCCCAGCCGTCACGGTCGATCGACGGGTCGGGCAGCTGCTTGGGATAGAAGCCGCCCTTTGCCCCTGCCGGGACGATGACCGCGTTCTTCACCCGCTGGGCCTTCATCAGGCCGAGGATTTCGGTGCGGAAGTCGTCACGCCGGTCGGACCAGCGCAGGCCGCCGCGAGCCACGGGGCCCGAGCGAAGGTGGATGCCTTCCACGCGGCGCGAATAGACCCAGATCTCGCGCCACGGAACAGGCTTCGGCAAGCCGGGAACGAGCGAGCTGTCGATCTTGAACGCCAGCGCTTCGGCCGCAGCGGGAGCAAAGGCGTTGGTGCGCAGGATCGCGTCGATCAGCGCATTGTATAGGCGCAGCAGGCGGTCGTCGTTGATCGCCTTGACCTTGGACAGGGCGCGCTTGATCGTGTCGCGCGCATCCTTGATCGCGTCTTCGCGGTTACCCACGAAGGCAGGGTCGTGCCGGGCGGTGAACAGGGCGATGAGGCCGCGCGTGATGTCCGCGGCCTTCGCCAGCGCGTCGACCACCGTGTAGATGGTGAAGCCCATGCCGGCCTGGCGAAGGTAGCGGTAGAAGGCGCGCAGCCAGTCGGTCTCGCGCGCGCCGAGGCCGGCCTCGACCACGAGGCGGTTGAACACGTCGTCTTCGGCATGGCCGTTGAGGACGGCGCCGATGGCCTCCTCGATATCGCCGGCGCGTTCGACCAGCCCTTCGGCGTCGATGCCGGGAGCGAGCTGGAGCGCGAAGTCATGGATGGTGCCGAGGCGTCCGTCTTCGAGCACGGTCGGCATTTCGGAGCGGACATGGAAGCCGAAGTTCTCAAGCGCCGGGACCGCATCCGACAGCGGCAGGCTGCCTTCCGCCTGGTAGAGCTTGAGGCGCAGGCAGCGCTCGTCCTCGCGGTCGCACAGGTAGAGGCGCGCGCCGCGATGGGGTGCATCCTCTTCCTCGTCGGCATGGTGGCCGAGTGCGCGCAGGCGCGAAATGTCCTCGGCCGCCTCGCGCGGGCCGAACCGGGCGCGGTAGGCGGTCGGGAAAGCCTCGGCAAAGCGCATGGCAAGCGCGGCGGCGCGGCCCTTTTCCTCGAAGGCGAGCAATTCGGTTTCCACCGCTTCGCTCCAGCCGCGCAGCAGGGTCTGCAGCTGCTGTTCCAGCGCCTGTTCGTCGGGCGATTTAGAGCCGTCGCGGATGTCGAGCACGAAGCGCAGCATGGCAAGATTGCCGCCTTCGACCTCGAGGCTCCAGTCGAGCAGGCGCGCCTTCGCGCCTTCTTCGAGCAGGGCGAGGATCTGCAGGCGGACCTGCGTTGCCAGCATGTCGCGCGGCATCCACACGAAGGCGAAGAGGTGGCGGGCCAGCGGCGCCTCGACCAGCGCAAGGCGCGGGCGTGGGCGGTCGACCAGGCTCATCATCGTGGTGGCGATGCGTGCCGTGTCTGCTTCGGAAAAGCCGATGACCAGATCGTGCGGCAGGGCGGTCAGCGCATGGACCAGCGCCTTGCCGGCGTGGCCGGTCTCGTCGAAATTCAGGTCGTCGCGGATCTGTTCGAGCCGCTGGCGCAGGATCGGCACATTGCGTGGCGGCGAAGCGAGCGCGGCACTGGTCCAGACGCCTGCGTGAACCGACAGCGCGACGACCTTCTTGCCTTCGCGCACCGGCACGAGGAACAGGTCGAGCGGTACATGGCGATGGACGCGCGATACATGGTTCGCCTTGATGATGAGCGGGGTGCGGGCCTCGCCCTTGCTTTCGAACCAGGCGAAGGCGCGCTCGTAACTGGCGTCCACAAGCAGGTTGCGCGCGCCCTTGCGGCAGATGCCCAGCCCGCCTTCCTGCGTGCCGTCGCGGCGGCGCACGACATGGCCGAGCTGGGTCAGCATGCCCGAATTCAGCCATTCGAGCAGGGCTGCGCCTTCCTCGTCCTCGATCCGCTTTGCATCGTTCGCCATGGCGGCCTGGAGCTGGGGCCAATCGGCAACGGCAGCGCGCACGTCGGCGAGCGTTTCGTTGAGCGTTTCCTCGATCGCCTGGCGGCGCTTGGCATCGACCCGCGGAGCCTCGAGGTAGATCATCGACTCCCAGAAGGCGTCTTCCGGCTCGCCTTCGTCAACGCGGGCGAGCGTGCCGTCGGACTTGCGCTCGACCGGCACGACCGGGTGGATCAGGCGGTCGATGGCAAGGCCCATGGCGGCGATTGCGGCAGCCGTGGAATCGACCAGGAACGGCATGTCGTCATTGACGATGGCGATGCGCGTGAAGCGGCGGTCCTCGCTGATCGACTGGATCGCGATCGCCGGTTCGCCCGGGCGGCGCTTGTCGGCGGTTTCCGCAAGGAAGGCTGCCGCCTCGTCGAAATGCGCCTGGTCGAACGGCGTGTCTCCCGGAAGCAGAGAGTCGCGCATGTGCTGCGCGATTGCCTTGGCGTGGGGAGTCATCGCGGTGGTGCTGCTCGCCTTGTCGGCCTTTTTCGAACCCATGGGGGCCTCTCGCATGCGGGCGTACGATCATTTCGCAGCCGTGTAATTTGTGAGTCGTCGGGCATTACCCGATGGAGGGCGATTAGGCCTGTTGGAGAGCCGCCGCAAGGCTGGCCTCAAGGAAATTCGCAAACGTATGCGCGCCGATTCCGTAGCGTCGCACCGGGAGGCTTTCAGGCAAGTGCGGCAAGCGCCCGTTCGAGCGAGGCGATGCGCTCCGCCGGATCGAAGGTCGGGCCGGCGAAGATAATCTCGTCCGCACCGGTGCGCTTCACAAAGGCTGCGATGCTGGCGGCGCATTGGTCGGGTGTGCCGATCGCGCTGGCCTGGCCGATATGGGCGAGCATGGTCTGCGCCGTGGGCGGCAACTGCGCTCGATAGCCTTCCACCGGCGGTTTGAGCTTCGACGGCTGGCCCGTGCGCAGGGCCACGAAAGCCTGCAATTGCGAGGTTGCCAGCGTCTCCGCCTCCTCCTCCGTCTCGGCACAGAACAGGTTCATCGCGGCCATCACATGGGGCTGCGCGCAGGCTTCTGACGGCCGGAAGTCGCGGCGGTAGATTTCCAGTGCGGCATCCAGATGGTCCGGCGCGAAGTGGCTGGCGAAGGCATAGGGCATGCCGAGCCTTGCAGCGAGCTGCGCGCCGAACAGGCTCGAGCCGAGCATCCAGAATTCGGGCCGTGCACCGATTCCGGGGGTGGGGTGGATTGTCGTATTGCCGGCCATGAAGGCCTGCAGCTCGACCACGTCCTGCGGGAACATCTCGGCAGCACGGTGGAGGTCCTTGCGCAGCGCGCGCTGGAGTTCGGGGCCGGCGCCCGGTGCGCGGCCGAGCCCCAAGTCGATCCGCCCGGGAAACAGCGCGTCGAGCGTGCCGAACTGTTCGGCAATCTGGAACGGCGTGTGATTGGGCAGCATGATCCCGCCCGAACCGATGCGGATGGTGCTGGTGGCATTGCCGATATGGGCGAGCACGACCGAGGTGGCACCGCCGGCAATGCCTTCCATCGCGTGGTGCTCGGCCACCCAGTAGCGTTTGCAGCCCAAGCGCTCGGCCGCCTGCGCCAGGTCGCGGGCAGCGGCGAAGGCTTTCGTCAGCGTGCCGCCTTCACGGACCGGCACGAGGTCGAGCACGGAATAGGCGGTCACTCCTGCGGCTCCAGCTGTTCGAGATAGCTGCGCGCCTGTTCGGCCTGCGGGCTGTCGGGCGCGACTTCGAGCACCGACTGGAAACTGGCGCGCGCATCAGCCTCGCGCCCCGAAAGCGCGGCGATCACGCCCGCTTCCAGTCCGACCATGGGATCGCGCGGGGCAAGGAGGGCCGCGCGCTCGATCTGCTGCTGCGCCTCGCCCAGCCGGGCCATGCGGCGCGACAGCGTGGCCGAGAGCAGCCAGGACTGCGGATCGTCGCCATCGGCCTCGCGCGCTTCGGCCAGCGCGGATGCGGCATCGTCGGGGCGGTCGAGCCGGACCAGCACGCGGGCAAGGTCGACCCTGAGGTCGGCTGCAAGCGGGCCGTCACCTGCGGCCTGCGCCTGCCCGCCTGCACGGTCGAGCAGCACCAGCGCCCCTTCCAGGTCTTCGCCGGCCAACGCGGCGTTCCCGGCCATGGCGGTCAGACGCGCGGCATAGGCGAGATTGTCGGCAGGTGCTTCCGCGCTGGCCAGTTCGAAAATCTCGCGCGCTTCGGCAGTCCGGCCGAGCCTGACGAGTGCCAGCCCCAGGCAATGGGCCGACTGCGCCATTTCCAGCTCGTCGGCAGCCGTTTCGCGCCAGCGCTGCGCGTAATCGAGCGCCTCGTTGGGCGTCGACGATGCCTGCCTGAGGCACGAGCCGAGCCGTGCGCGCTTCACCTCGTCGACCGTTTCTTCGCGCGGAGGGCGATCGGCGAGCTCGTCGGGAATACCCGGCATCCCGCCGCCGGTGGGATTGGGTCCGACCTGCATCAGCAGGATGGCGAGCGGTGCGGCAAGAAGGGTCATTGGCGTTCCAGATCGTCTAGCAATCCGCCCACGGTGCGCAGCAGCAGGGCGATGTCCTGCGGGCGCGAGAGGCGGTGGTCGCCATCCTTGATAAAGGTCAGTTGAACCGCATCCGAACGCAGGGCACCGGCAAGTTCCATGCTTATCTGCCACGGCACGTCGGCATCGCGGTGGCCGTGCATGAGCCTTGCCGGGACATCGAGCGCGACGGGGCCGGTCAGCTGGCGCTGCGCCTGCCCGTCGGCCCAGAAGCCTGCGTGCATCGGAGTTGGCTCGGGGCCGTAGGGATTCTCTTCATAGACCGTCTGCCCCGCAGACAGGGCCTGCTTGTCAGCGTCGGAATATCCCCATTCGGTAAAGTCGGGTGCGGCAGCGATACCGACGAGCCCTGCGAGCCTTTTGCCCATCGCGAGCCCTGCAAGCAGCATCAGCCAGCCGCCCATGGAGGAGCCGATCAGGATCACGTCACTTTCGGCCCGCGCCTCGACCAGCGCGACCACTTCCAGCGTCCAGCGCGAGAGCGTTCCGTCGGCGAAATCGCCCTCGCTCGCGCCGCAGCCGGAATAGTCGAGCAGCAGGCAGGCGCGGCCTTGCGCCTGCGCCCAGTCGAACAGGGCGGTGGCCTTGCCGCCTTCCATGTCGGACATGTAGCCGGGCAGGAAGACCAGCGTCGGGCCACTGCCGGGCGTATGGCGGAAGGCGATGCGCCGCCCGTCGGGCATCGTGTGGAACTGCTTGTCGCTCATGGCCTCATGCTGTCGCTGCCAGCGACCGCCAATGCAAGCCTAGAAGAATTCGAACTCCTCGACATCGGGGTCCTCGCGGCACATCGACTTGATGGCCTGGAATTCCTTGTCGGTCAGCACCGGCTTGAAGCTCTTGCCCTTGGCCGCCGCGCGATAGGCGCGGGCGCGTTCGCCGGGGCCCGGGTGGCTGGCGATCCAGCCGGTGATATTGCTTCCCTCGCTGTCTTCCTCGTCCCCGCCGAGCCGTTCGAAGAATTC
Source organism: Qipengyuania gaetbuli (assembly GCF_009827315.1). Classification (NCBI taxonomy): domain Bacteria; kingdom Pseudomonadati; phylum Pseudomonadota; class Alphaproteobacteria; order Sphingomonadales; family Erythrobacteraceae; genus Qipengyuania; species Qipengyuania gaetbuli. Next base: position 1,707,628 of record NZ_WTYF01000004.1, on the reverse strand, counting down.
TGCAGCGCCGAGGGGAGAGATGTCGCTTTCCGCCATGCGGGCGCGCGAATATTCGTCCGCCTCGCGCTCGGCATCGCGCGAATAGCCCATGGAGGCGAGGCCGAAGATCGTGTCGCCCACGCCCGAATTCGCGCCCGAAAGCAGGATCGAGAGGCCGAACTGGCGTAGCAGCGCGGTCATTACGTGGCGTTCGCGCACATGGCCGACTTCGTGGCCGAGCACGCCGGCCAGTTCCTCGGGTGTTTCGGCCTGCTGCACGAGTCCGTCGAACAGGAGGACCCGCCCGCCCGGCACGGCGACTGCATTGACCATGCCGATATTGGCGACACCGGCGCGGACCTGTTCCTTGGCCGGATCGACCGAATCAAGCAGCTTCGCCATGGCCGCATCGCCTGCGGGCGTGCTGCACAGCCTACCGCCGAAGTCGCCGATCATGGCATCGCCCAGCTTGCGTTCCCAGCTGACCGGTACGCGCGGGCCCAGCCAGTCGGGCGCGGTCATGAACAGCGCGACGGCTGCAACACTGACCGCGGCGAAGATGGCGGTCGCCTTGCCGAGACCGAGATTGTCGACCCAGGCGCCATACGTTGCCTTGGCCGGCATGCGCGCGGCAAGGCCGGCTGGAAGCTCGGCCGGCAAAATGAGTCGGAAGTCGGGCTCGCTCGTGCGCTTGTAAACTTTCTGCCCGCCGCGCTCCTCGCCCCAGGCGAGGTCGGATAGCGGCACCTCCATGCGGCTGGTCGGCGCGGCGAGACGGAGGCTGTCGCCCCCGTCCCACACAGCCTCGCCTTCGTGGCGGACGGCGTTCTGGCCGTCGTACCACTGGGCCGCCAGCTGGAACGCCTCGTCGTGCATCAGATCGCGCCGATGTCGAAGGCGTCGAGCAGCCCCTCGCCATGCTTTGCGGTGGCGGTGGTCGACTGGGTCAGGTCGTCGAGCAGGATTTCGCCGCCGGCTTCCATGTGGGTCATGAAGAACTTCCAGTGGCGATAGCTGAGGAAGATGAAACCTATGCCCAGCGTAAGGACCACCAGCAGCGCGTCGCCGATCAGCAGCTTGACCCAGTCCATCGTCGAAGCCTCGAAATTAAAGCGCAAATCGCCCCAGCTCGTCGAGCCGACGACCTCGCGGTAGAACTTGGCATAGAAAGCCACCGCGATCAGGCCGAGGCCGATGTAGAAGAACAGCACGAGCGCCACGATCATCGCGACACCGCCCATGGCAGCGCCGCTTTCTCCGCCGAGGCCGTAGCCGGCAAACGCACCGGTGGCGCCGGCCACGATCGCGCCGATGAAGAACACGAAGGGCGACAGGTAGAACAGCAGGAAACGCCCGAAGACATTGCCGCTGTCGGCACTGGATTCGAAGTGGTGCGGGCCGAAGCTCATCTTGCCCATCCGCTCGTTCCACAGGCTCGTCATCGACCAGGGGATAAGCAGGCCTGCGGGAAGGTAACCGACGAAGGTCTTCCACATGTACGACAGGCCGTATTTGAAGCCCGGATCGTTGCTGCCGCCGCGAATGCCGCGCCAGCGGGTGCGCGAGAGGCGGTAGCGCAGCGCCCGGAAGCGCGCGAGGCCGGTCAGGTAGAACAGCAGCAGCAGCGGCAGGATACCGAGGATGGCACCGGCGACTTCATATCCGCGCGCTATCAGCGACTGGGCGACGAGGTTAAGCAGGAACACCGGCAGCACGAACAGGCCGAGCACCAGGGCAAAGCCGATGAACAGCTCCTTCCCCGTCCCGGTCCATTCCAGCCGTTCGTCGACGAAGCGGCTGTGCGACCAGAGATACTTGCGTTCACGCGTGGTCGCCCAGAAGCGGTAGATACCCAGCGTGACGATGGTCAGCAGCAAGTTGGGGAAGGCGATCTTCGCGAAATCCTGCCAATTGCCGTCGAAACCGAAGGCGCTGTCCGCCTCGATATGTCCCTGTTCCATAGTAGTTGTAGCGACCCCCCGCCCTATAAATCCGAATGGAATCCCATCCACCGGCGGTTCTTCAGGGCGAGGGGTTGCAAGTCAAGCGCGCCGCTCAGTCGCGCAGGAATATCTCTTCGATTTGTGTCTCGAAAACATCTGCAATGCGGAAAGCGAGCGGCAGCGAGGGGTCGTAACGGCCCGTCTCGATGGCATTGACGGACTGGCGGCTGACTTCCAGCCGCTCGGCGAGGTCCTGCTGGCTCCAGTTGCGCTCGGCGCGCAGGACCTTGAGGCGGTTCTTCATTCTCCCGGCACCTTCTGCCACAGGTTGGACAGGCCGGTTCCGATTGCCCAGGCGGGCAGGACCCACCAGGCCCAGACGTGCGGCACCAGTTCGAACATCTCGAGGAAGCCCCACAGGATGCCCACCGACAGCACCAGGCCGAGGCCGTGGATCGATGCCATGATCGTGCGGTGGCGCAAGTATTCGTCGGTTTCGTCGGAAAGGTAGCGCGCCATGGCCCAGATGATGCCGAAGGTCGGCAGTACCGGGAGGAGCGATATCGCGAACACCGCCGGCGCGGACAGCTCGTAATTGCGCCACACGGTTATCGCGAGGCCGAGGCCCAGGACATAGCCGAAGCTGCTGGCGATCACGCGCTTGTTGTAGGCCAGCGTGGCAGCGCTGCTGCAATCGCCGCGGTTCTGCGCGCGGACCATCGGGATCAGCAATCCGCAGGATGCGGCCATCAGGATGAAGCCGGTCGGCCCATTGATGGCATCGGTGATCTTGAGCGCACCAATCATCGCGACCACCGCGAGATAGAGGCCCGCCCAGAAGCCGGGCGAGCGCCCGCTGCGCGCGGTTTCCTGCGCACTCATGCCCGGAACACCTTCAGCGGGTTGCAGGCCTTTGCCGGGCGCATCGTCACCACCGCAAGCGCGGGCAGGGTGATCACGGCCGTCTCGGCCATCGCCGCAGGGACCAGGCCCTGCGTGGCTCCGATCGCCAGAAGTATAGTGGTGGCCGAAAGGCCGATGGCAACAATCATGCGGGACATCGTCAAGCCTCCTTGAATTTGTGTAAAGCGTATTTGTCATGTGAGTCGCTTATTGTCAAGCACGCTTTCCAAAATGGAGCGGCTGCTTTCCGTCCACGCGATTTGGGCTTGTCACGAGCCTGTCGCGCGGCGCAGGCATTGGAGCGACGAGGAGAGACGCCACATGTTCAAGACCGAACCGCCTGCATCCGCCCCGATCGCGCCGCTCGACCGGCGCACGCTGCTGAAGGGCGGCGCGCTAGGGGCGGGCCTTCTGGCGGCTCCGCTATCGGCGGCATCGGGCGCGCGCGGGTTCACCCACGGCGTGGCGAGCGGGGAACCGGGCGTCGAAAAGGTCATGCTGTGGACGCGCTATGTTGCCGACGATGTCGTGGCGCTCGAATTCCAGGTCGCCGAGACGCAGGATTTCGCCGATCCGGTGGCGGAAGGCAGCGCGATTGCCAGCCCCGAAACGGATTGCTGCGCCAAGGCCTGGGCCGACGGGCTGCGGTCGGGCAAGTGGTACTATTATCGCTTCATCGCGCCCGACGGCTCGGTGTCCGACACGGGCCGCACGCGCACTCTCCCCGAAGGGCCGACCGCGCGCTGGCGCATGGCGGTGTTTTCCTGCTCGAACATCGGCTTCGGCTGGTTCAATGCCTATGCCCATGCAGCCGATGCCAACGAGTTCGACTGCGCGCTGCACCTGGGCGACTATTTCTACGAATACGGGTACGGCACTTACCCTTCGGAGGCCGAATGGCTGGCCGCCCGCGCCCCGCTCGACCCGCAGTCCGAGATCGTCCTGCTGAACGATTACCGCGCGCGCTACGCCCAGTATCGCAGCGATCCGGACCTGCGTCGCCTGCACCAGGTCTACCCGATGATTTCGGGCTGGGACGACCACGAAAGCACCAACGATAGCTGGGAAGGCGGTGCCCAGAACCACCAGAGCGAGACCGAGGGCGAATGGAGCGTGCGCAAGGCTGCAGCCATGCGCGCCTATCGCGAATGGATGCCGGTGTCGGACGAGCCGTGGGCGGCGTACGAGGTCGGCGATCTTGCCACGCTGTTCCGGCTGGAAACCCGCCTGACCGCGCGCTCGCAGCAGTTCGATTACGGCATGCTGCTGCGCGGGACGACGTCGCCCGAGCAGGGCATCGCCGCGCTCACCGCCTTTCGCGAGGAGCGCTACCGCGATCCGGCGCGCGAGGTCCTTGGAGCGGAGCAGCAGGACTGGCTTGCCGACGGGCTGATGCGTTCGGCCAAGGGCGGCAAGGCCTGGCAGGTGCTGGTCCAGCAGGTGCTGCTCGGCAAGTCCTCCTCGGCCACATCGCTGACCGACAACCTTCCTGCGGGCCTGCCCGACTTCGTGCAACGCAGGGTAGTCGCCGGGGCGCTCGCATCGCGTGCAGGCCTGCCGATCAACATGGATGCTTGGGACGGCTATCCCGCCGCGCGCGAGCGTCTCTACCAGGCATCGCTGGCAGCCGGGGCGAACCTCGTCAGCCTTGCCGGCGATACGCACAATGCCTGGGCTTTCGACCTGACGCATGGCGGCGAGCGGGTCGGCGTGGAATTCGGCGGCCAGTCGGTGACGTCTCCCGGGTTCGAGAATTTCCTGCCGCAGCTGAAGCCTGCCGACATTGCCGGCGCACTGGTCGAGCGCAATCCCGAGCTCAAATGGATGGACGCATCGCGGCGCGGCTACATGGCCGTGGAACTGACCCCGTCGAGCGCCACCAGTGAATTCCGCTTCCTTGCAGGCGTGCGCGACAAGGGCGCCGGTGTCGTCGGCACTCACCGGGTGACGGCGCTTGCGGGCCAGCGGGCCTTGCAGGCCGGTTGAGTTCTTAACCTCTCGGCGCTATCTCGTCCGGCATGACGCACACGCGCATCACGACGACCACTACCACCACCCCGGGCTTCCGGGGGCGGTCGGTCGCGGTCTGATCCGCGGCTTCCCGCCGCCCGGTTTCGGGCGGCAGGGTGTCAGCTTCCCGAAATCGCGATAAACCAGCGACACCGCCCTTCCGGTGCGCGCTCCGTTGTGGCAGGGCGCGCCCAAACGAGACGGAAATACGAGTGACATGACGGAACTGCTCAAGATCAGCCTGCCCGACGGTTCGGTACGCGAAATGCCGGAAGGCTCCACGCCTGCCGATGTCGCCGCCGCGATCGGCCCCGGCCTTGCCAAGGCCGCCATCGCCGCGCGCATCGACGGTGAACTGCGCGACATCAACCGCCCCTTCGAAGGCGATGCCGAGCTTGCGCTGGTGACTGCCCGCGACGAGGAAGACGCGCTCGAACTCGCACGGCACGATTTCGCGCACGTCCTTGCCGAAGCGGTCCAGTCGCTCTTCCCGGGCACGCAGATCACTTTCGGCCCGGCGACCGACGACGGCTTCTATTACGACGTGAAGGCCCCCGCCACGCGCGAGCCGTTCAGCATGGACGACCTCCCCGCGATCGAAGAGGAAATGCGCCGCATCATCCGCGCGGACAAGCCGCTGCGCCGCGAAGTGTGGAGCCGCGAACAGCTGATCGCGAAGTGGGAGGCCGAAGGCGAGGTCTTCAAAGCCGAATGGGCGAAGGAACTCCCCGAGAACGAGGAGCTGACGGTCTACTGGTCGGGTGAGGACTGGCTCGACATGTGTCGCGGCCCGCATCTCGCCTCGACCGGCAAACTCGATCCCGATGCCTTCAAGCTGATGCGTGTCGCTGGGGCCTATTGGCGCGGCGACCAGAAGAACGCGCAGCTCACGCGCATCTACGGCACCGGCTGGCTCAACAAGAAGCAGCTCAATGCGCACCTCACGCGCCTCGAGGAAGCCGCCAAGCGCGACCACCGCAAGCTCGGCCGCGAGATGGATCTCTTCCACCTGCAGGAAGAGGCGCATGGCAGCGTCTTCTGGCATCCCAAGGGCTACCGCATCTGGCGCGAGCTCGAAGCTTACATGCGCCGCAAGATGGACGGCGCGGGCTACCGCGAAATCAAGACGCCGCAGCTGATGGACGTGCGCCAGTGGACGCAGTCCGGGCACTGGGGGAAATATGCCGAGAACATGTTCGCGGTCCCCGACATCGTGCCCGAAGTCGGTGATGACGGCGAAACCGCTGCCTCGCCCAAGGTCGCCGACGATGCCGAGTGGATGGCGATCAAGCCGATGAACTGCCCGGCCCACGTGCTCGTGTTCAAGCAAGGCATCACGTCTTACCGCGACCTGCCGATCCGCCTGGGCGAAATGGGCTGCTGCCACCGCAACGAACCGCACGGCGCGCTCCATGGCCTGATGCGCGTGCGCCAATTCACGCAGGACGATGCGCACATCTTCTGCACCGAAGCCCAGGTGGTCGAAGAGGTTCGCGCCTTCTGCAAGTTGGCGGACGAGGTCTATCGCGACTTCGGCTTCAGCTATCACGTCAAGCTCGCCCTGCGCCCCGAAAAGCGCTTCGGTAGCGAGGCGGACTGGGACAAGGCGGAACAGGAACTGCGCGATGCCGTAGCCGAAGCCGGCATGGCGAACGAGGAATACGGCTGGGAAGAACTGCCCGGCGAAGGCGCCTTCTACGCGCCCAAGCTCGAATGGCATCTCACCGATGCCATCGGCCGCACCTGGCAGGTCGGCACGATCCAGGGCGACCGCGTGCTGCCCGACCGCCTCGATGCGACCTATGTCGGCGAAGACGGCGAGAAGCACCGTCCGGTCATGCTCCACCGCGCGATCTTCGGGTCCTACGAACGCTTCATCGGCATTCTGATCGAACACTTTGCCGGACGCCTGCCGACCTGGCTTGCGCCGGTGCAGGCCGTCGTCGCGACCATCGTGTCCGATGCGGACGGCTATGCGAAGGAAGCGGTCGAGAAGCTGAAGGCCGCAGGCATCCGTGTCGAAAGCGACCTGCGCAACGAGAAGATCAACTACAAGGTGCGCGAGCACAGCCACGCCAAGGTGCCGCACCTCCTGGTCGTCGGCATGCGCGAGGCGGAAGAGGGCACTGTCGCGGTGCGTACGCTCGGCCAGCAGCACCAGAAGGTGATGAGCCTCGACGAGGCGATCGCGATGCTGAAGGACGACGCGACGCCGCCGGACCTGCGCGAAGGCTGAGCTGACGGATGGAGCTGCTCGCGGGCTACGGGCCGGCGGCGATTACCGCCGCGCTCCTGGCCGCATTCGGCTCCGCCTTCGTGCGCGGCCTGACAGGCTTCGGCATGGCGATCCTGATCGTGCCGATCCTCGCGCTGGCACTGTCGCCTGTCCATGCCGTCCTGCTGACCAATTTCCTCTCGGTCTTCATCGGGCTTTCCGAGATTCGCCGGTTGCTGCGCGAGGCGGAGAGATCGGCCTGGGCGATTATCGCGCTGGTCGCGGTGACGACACCGGTGGGCCTCTACCTGCTCAGCATCACCACGCCCGCGCTCGCCCGCGTGGTCATCGCCTTTATCGCGCTGTCCGCCTTCGTCGCAGTGCTGTTGCCGCGTCGCGGCGCACTGGACCATCACCCCGCCACCACGGCCGGTGTCGGAGTGCTGAGCGGATTGATGACGGGGTATGCCGGGATGCCGGGGCCGCCGGTCGTGCCCTATTACGTGGGGCGCGACATTCCGCGCGAGACGGCCAAGGCATCCATGCTGCTGATCTTCACCTGCGCTTCGACCACGGGCCTCGTCAGCGGCAGTGCAATCGGCGTGCTCGACTGGAAGCTGGCGCTGTTCGCGGTGGTGCTCTTCCCGGCGGTGCTCCTGGGCAACTGGCTCGGCAACCGGGCGTCGGGGAGGATCGAGGATCGCACGTGGCGGATCTGCGTGGGCGTGGTGCTGGGCGCAGCCGCTATGGGCGCCTTGTGGAAGGCGTTCGCCTAGGTCGTTTAGAAGGGCAGGGCCGGCCCGGCGAGGGCCAGTGCGAACCCGCAGCCGCTCACAATCAGGGCACGCGCCATTTCGGCCGCCGGGATCGACGGGACATGGGTGCGTGCGAGAGCGATAGCCTTGGCCATGCGGCCATTCTCGCCTGCAAACCCTAACGAAGTGTTAAGGCTTCCACCCTGCCGAGGGCATCTGCTGGCTGGCGCAGTGAAAGCCGCCGCCGCCTGCCAGCACCGCGTCGCCCGGCAGGCCGATCGTGGCGCGGTCGGGGAACAGGTCGGCGATGGCCGCCACGCCTTCCTCGTCATGCGGGCTGCCGAAGGTCGGCACGACCACGAGATGGCTGGTGATGGCGAAATTGACGTAGCTTGCCGGCTCGACATGGTCGCCGCTGGTCACGAGACCGGGCGAGGGGATTTCGCGTACCTCCACGCCTGCCGCCTCTGCCCGCCGCTTCGCATCGGCATAGATTTCGGCATTGGGGTCCGCGCTTCCGGTCGCCCGCGGAATCACCAGTGTGTTGGGCGCAACGAAGCGCGCCAAATTGTCGACATGGCCGTCGGTGTGGTCGTTGATCAGCCCGTCGCCCAGCCACAGCACGCGGGTAAAGCCGAGGTAGCGGGCAAGCCGGCATTCGAGTTCTTCGCGGGACAAATGGGGGTTGCGATTGGGGTTGAGCAGGCACTGCTCGGTCGTCGCGACGAGGCCGGTGCCGTCGCCGTCCACCGCGCCCCCTTCGAGGATCCAGTCCGCCGTATCGAGCGGCAGGCCCTCGTCGCGGGCGAGCTCGGCACCGATGGTCTGGTCGCCTGCCATCATGTACTTGCCGCCCCATCCATTGAAGCCGAAGCGCCGCGCGGCCCGCTCGCCCGCCGCATTGGCAACCACCAGCGGCCCGGTATCGCGCAGCCAGACATCGCCATAGGCGCGCCGCTCCAGCTGGACGCCGCCGGTCACGAGCGACCGCGCCCGTGCCTCGTTGGCATCGTCGCGCACCAGCAACCGCACTTCCTGACCGCTTTCGGCCACTGCACTGGCGAAGGCGGCGATCTGTTCCTGCGCGCGGGGCAGCACTTCGGGCCATTCGTCCGCATCGTGCGGGAAGCCGATCCAGAGCCAGTCCTGCGCAGCCCATTCGGGCGGCATGATCCAAGAAGAAGCGTCGGTCATGGCCGCGCGGTTAGGCCCAAGTCTCCCCCCTGCGCAACGAAAAAGGGGGACGCGTTTGCGCCCCCCTTTCCATAATTGCCATTGCCGGCCTCAGGCGTCGGCAGGCTTGCTTTCGCTTTCACCCTTCGTGCTAGGCAGGGCCTTCTTTTCCGCCTTTGCAACCGGCCCGTCCTTCGGCGCCTTGTCGGCCTTTTCCTCGACCACGAAGCCCGCGGTCTGCTCGGCCGGGCCCTTGACCAGGCTGTTGAGGCTCGAGCCGTCGAGGCCCAGTTCCTTCATCAGCCCGTCGAGCACCGGCGCCTGCGCCCGGTAGGCGAGCGCCGCGCTGACCGCATCGGTGGCAAGGTTGCCCGAGCCGCCGGCTGAAGCCGCACCGCCCGACGACTTGCCGCCGCCATTGGTGAGGCCGTCGACCTGGACGATCTTGATGCTCTCGATCGCTTCCATCGGCTTGGCGCTTTCGCGGACCAGTTCCGGCAGGACCTTGAGCAGTGCCATCTTGGTCTGCAGGCTGATCTGGTCGGACGACAGGATGTTCGCCGCCTCGTTGATCGCACGCTGACCGGCCGCTTCGACTTCGAAGCGCACGCGGGCGGCTTCGGCCCGCAGCTTTTCCGCTTCGGCCTCGCCTTCCGCTTCGCGGCGGATGGCTTCGGCGCGGTTGGAGGCCGCATCCTTCTCGGCTTCGGCATCGACACGGATCTTGATCGCGTCACGCTCTGCCTGCTTCGAGGCCTCGATCAGCTCGATGCGCTTCTGGCGCTCGGCGATTTCGGTTTCGCGGCTGGTTGCGACCTGTTCCTCGGCAGCGACCGCCTTGGCGCGGGCCTCGTCGGCCTCCGCCTTGGCCTGGCTTTCCTCGCGGCTCTTGTTCTGGACCGCGATCTGCTGCTCCTGGCGAGCGATTTCGAGCGCGCGCTGCTGGTCGATGCGGGCTTCCTCGACGAGACGGTCGGCCTCGATCTGCTGCGCGTCGACCTGCTTCTTCGCCTCGATCCGTGCAGCGTCTGCCTCCCGGGTCCGCTCGGCCTGTTCGCGGGCGATTTCCGAGGACTGCGCAGCGCGCCGCACTTCGACCTCGCGCTCCTGCTCGAGCCGGGCGTATTCCTGGTCACGCTTGATCTGGAAGCTCTTCTGGTCGGCTTCGAGGTTCTTCGTCTCCATCTGCACGCGCGTGTCCTGTTCGATGTCGTTGCGCAGTTTCTTGCGCGCCTCGATCTGCTCGGTCAGCTTGGTGAGACCTTCGGCGTCGAAGGCGTTGTTGGCGTTGAAGTGCTCGATACTGGTCTGGTCGAGACCGGTCAGCGAGACCGATTCGAGCTCCAGGCCGTTCATGGCGAGGTCGTTGGACGACACCTGCTGCACCTTCTGGACGAAGTCGGCACGCTGTTCGTGCAGCTCGTTCATCGTCATGCCCGCAGCCACGCTGCGCAGCGCGTCGACGAACTTGCCTTCGACGAGGTCCTTCAGGAGCTCGGGCTGCATCGTGCGCTGGCCCAGCGTCTGCGCCGCCATCGCGATCGCTTCGGCATCGGGCTTCACGCGGACGTAGAATTCCGCCTTCACGTCGATCCGCAGGCGGTCGAGCGTGATCAGCGCCTCGCTGTCGCGGCGGACCACCGACAGCACCAGCGTGTTCATGTTGACCGGCATGGTCTCGTGGAAGATCGGGAAGACGAGCGCGCCGCCGTTCATGACGACCTTCTCGCCGCCGACGCCGGTGCGCACGAATGCGATTTCCTTCGATGCACGACGGTACATCTTCAGCAGGAAGGTGATGAAGATGAGGGCAAGGATAAAGCCCCCGACCGTCACCACCATCGAAGTTCCAAACAGGGTTTCCATTGCTCCTCCTTCTCAGTTGACTGTTGGCGACAAGCGACGCTCGGCGAGCGCGGTCGCGTAGAATTGATTGCCCTCGCGGCGGACGAGGAGGACCTCGTCGCCGGCGTGGAGTTCGGACGATTCCTCGTGCGGTTCGACCATCAGGTGATGCACCTGGCCGTGCACGTCCCGCACCTTGGCGCGGGCGGGCGATCCGCTGCGGGCCACGCCGTCCGTGATCGTAGCGCGCCGGCCCAGCAGGCTGGCGGTGTTGACCGCGGTGGTATGGTCCTTGGGCATGATCGCTCCCAGCGGCCGGGCAAGCGCGCCCGTCACCGGAAGCGCAGCGCCGCCCGCCAGCAGCGCGGCAAGCCACGCATAGAGCGGTGCGCCGGTCAGGCTTTCCGCCAGTTCTTGCCCGCTCAGCCCGATCGCCGCGAAGACGAACAGGAACAGCGCGAACCACAAGGTCACCGGCAACCGGCCGATGCCGAGCAGTGCGAACAGCCCGTCCAGCGCGCCGGTTTCGATCAGGCCGTCACCATCGGCATCCGCGCCGATGTCGGCATCCCCGGCCATGTCGGATAGCCCGAACAGCTGGAAGATCGCGAGGACGAGCATGATCGCCAGCGCGCCTGCAAACGGCAGGTTGTGCGGTTCCAGCAATGTCATGATCCCCTCCCCTCAAATGCGCAGTGCGCCGCGCTCTCAGCCGGAGCCGAAAGCCCATCGTCCTACTGTTTTATCCATGCCAATCAGTTAGCAGAACGGGGGGTGTTTGGGTAGGAAAATCGGAAATCGATAGTACGATTTCTCCCGCAATCGCGGGCGTTTGTCTTCAATTCGGACGTTCGTGACTTCAGCTTGCCTTCAGGCGGAGCGGAAGCGTCTTGAGCCCGCCGACGAAGGTCGATTTCGCCCGCTTCGGTTCGCCCGCCAGTTCGACGCTGTCGATCCGGTCGAGCAGCGTCTCGAACAGGATGCGCATTTCCAGCCGGGCAAGGTGCAGGCCGAGGCACTGGTGCGCGCCTGCCCCGAAGGCGAGATGGCGGTTGGGGCTGCGGGCGGCGTCGAACTTGCGCGGGTTGTCGAACACTGCAGGGTCGTGATTGGCGGCGACGTAGTTCATCATCAGCCAGTCGCCCTTGGCGATCTGCTGCCCGCCGACCTCGGTATCCTCTGCAGCGGTGCGCATGAAGTGCTGCACCGGCGTGGTCCAGCGGATCGCTTCCTCGACGATCCCGCCCAAAAGCGAGCGGTCGGCCTTCACCTTTGCCCATTGTTCGGGGTCCTGCGCTAGGGCGAGCATCGCACCTGCCGTGCTGGCGCTCGTCGTATCGTGCCCGGCCGCGGCGAGAATGATGTAATAGCCCATCATGTCGCGGTCGTTGAGCGGCTCGCCGTCGATCACCGCATTGGCGATGGTGCTGGCGACATCGCCGGTCGGGTTGGCGCGCCGTTCCGCGGTCAGCTTGGCGAAATAGGCTTCGAAATCGGCCACTGCGCCCGCGACCAGCTGGGTGATCGCCTCGGGCGGCAGGTTCTTGATGCCGGACTGGTTGAGATCGTCGTCCTGCCCGCCGAACAGCTGCTGGGTAAGCATCAGCATGCGCGGCTCGTCTTCCTCGGGCACGCCCATGATCTGCATCACCACGTGCAGCGGATAGGGCGCGCTGACCGCCTTGACGAAATCGACCTCCTCGCCTTCGGCCAGCAGGCGGTCGACCGCGGCGGTGGCGATTTCGCGGATCTCGTCTTCAACCGAGCGCAGGTTCTTGGGCATGAACCATTCCTGCGTCAGCTTGCGGTACTTCATGTGAATAGGCCCGTCGAAGGTGACGAGGCTGGCGACGAGATGCTCGCTGCCGCCGGTCATCGCCTTGGCGAACTCGATCCCCTCGGTCAGGCTGAAGACGACCGTGTGCGGATTGTTGAGGAAGGTCGCATTGTCTTTCGACATGCGCATCACGTCGTCATAGCGCGTGACCAGCCAGAAGGGCGGGTGGGCATATTCCTCGCCAGGCTCGATCCAGGCGACGGGGTTCTCCTCGCGCAGCCGGTCGAAGGTGTCGAGCAGCGGGTCCCATGCGGCGTAGCTTGCCGGGTCCACGACCTCGCGAGCGGTCTCGCGGTCGAGTGTCGGCCGGTCCATGGTTGCCATCACGCCTGCTCCGTCTCTGCTTCGGCCTTCTTCTGGTATTCGTCGCGCAGTTCGCGCTTGTAGAGCTTGCCATTGGCCTCGCGCGGCAGCTGGGCGCGGAAGTCGAACAGCTTGGGCATCTTTATCTTGGCCAGCTGGGGGCTGAGGAAATCGCGCAGCTCGGCCTCGAGCGCTTCGCCGGCTTCACCCATGTCCATCGGCTGCACCACCGCGACGACCTTCTCCCCGAAGTCCGGGCAAGGCGCGCCGATGACGGCGGCATCCATCACCTTCTCGTGCGTGACGAGCAGGTTCTCGATCTCCTGCGGGTAGATGTTCACCCCGCCCGAGATGATCATGTGGCTCTTGCGGTCGGTGAGGTAGAGGAAGCCGTCCCCGTCCACGTGCCCGATATCGCCCAGCGTCATCCAGCCCTTGGGGTGCATGGCGTCGCGGGTCTTTTCGGGGTCGTTGTGATAGGTCGGGATCTTGTCGTTTTCGAAATAGAGCAGGCCGTCGGTGCCGGCCGGCACCTCGTTCCCGTCCGCATCGCAAACGTGCAGCACACCGTGGATCGCGCGGCCGACTGAGCCGGGGTGGGCGAGCCAGTCCTCGCTCTTGATCAGCGTCATGCCGATGCCTTCGGAACCGGCGTAATATTCGACGATGATCGGGCCCCACCATTCGATCATCTCGCGCTTGACCGGCACGGGGCAGGGGGCAGCCGCGTGGATGGCGCGCTGGTGGCTCGACAGATCGTATTTCGTGCGGATCGAGGGATCGAGCTTGAGCATGCGCACGAAGTGGGTCGGGACCCACTGGCTGTCGGTGACCTTGTATTTCTCGATCGCTGCCAGCGCGGTTTCCGGATCGAACTTCTCCATCACCACGATCGTCGCGCCGAGCCGGTGTGCGGTGGTGCACCAGCCGAGCGGGGCCGCATGGTAGAGCGGGGCGGGCGAGAGGTAGATCATGCTCCCGTCGGTCGGCCAGCCCACGCCCATGACGGCCAGTCCCACCAGCGGCGTCACGGCCAGCACGTCGTCATCGTCCGGCGGAGCGGGGCGGATGCCCTTGGGCCGGCCGGTCGTGCCGCTGGAATAGAGCATGTACTGGCCCGGCAGCGGATCCGCGATGGGCTCTGCCGGCTGGGCGGCAAGCGCATCTTCGAGGCTCTCTTCACCCGAACCGCCGACCAGCAGGACGGGGACGCCAGCGCACTCGCGCCGGATATCCTGCATCACTTCGTCGAAGGCATGAGTGGTGATCAGCAGCTTGGCGCCCGCATCGTCGAGGATGTAGCAGATTTCAGGCGCGGTCAGGCGGGTGGAGATCGGCACCATCATGATGCCGCAGCGCTGTGCGCCCCAGACCAGCTGGAGGTAGTCGGCATTGTTTTCCATCAGGATCGCGACGTGATCGCCGCGATTGAGCCCGCGCGCCCGCATCAGCTGCGCGAAGCGGTTGGCGTAGGCTTCCATCTCGCCATAGCTGACCGTCTTGCCGGAACCGGCCATGATGATCGCGGGATGGTCGGGTCGCGCCTGCGCGTGCGTGATTGGATGCATGCCTGTTTCTCTCTCCTCGCCGTCGGTCCTGTTGGCGGACTCATCCGGTTGCGGAAGGAAACCTACCTGCATGGCGCGCGCGGGCAAGAAAAAAGGCGCCGGAATGAACCGGCGCCTCTTCCTGCGAACCCGAAGGGCGCGAAGCCCCTGGCGTTATCGCCTCAATTTTCGTCTGCGCCGCCCTGGCCGCCTTCGCTGATGGCAAGCGCGAAGGCCTGCTGGGCGGACGATTCGACCATGTAGGGAACCGGGTTTACGGCGTTGCCGTCGATGCGGACTTCATAGTGCAGGTGCGGACCGGTCGAACGGCCGGTCGAACCGACGTAACCGATGATGTCGCCCTTCTTGACGCGGGCGCCGTCGGCAACTGCGATGCGCGACATGTGGGCATAGCGCGTCTGGATGCGGGCGCCGTGCTCGATCGAGACGAAGTTGCCGTAGCTGGAGAATTTCTCTGCCTTCGAAACGACACCGTCGGCAGTGGCATAGATCGGCGTGCCGGTCGGGGCGGCAAGGTCGACGCCCTTGTGGCCCATGCGGCGACCGAGAACCGGATGCGTGCGCATGCCGTAATCGCTGGTCAGGCGGGTATCTTCGAGCGGCATGCGCGAGGGGACCGAAACCTTCGGACCGGCGGTCAGGAGCGAGGCCTGGCCCGGATTTTCCCACTTGGCGAAAAGTTCGGTGAACTGTTCGTCCGCTTCGCCTGCGTTTTCGGCAGTAACCTTCGACACGTCGATGGCGCCGACCGCGGCTGCTGCCGCATTGGTTTCCGCGTGAGCCGGAGCGGCTGCGATGCTCATGCCTGCGGCAAGCATCGTCACTGCAATCGTGCTGCGCTTGGAAATCATTGCTAACCCGTCCTGTCGGCCCCATTGCGGGGCCGTTTTGCTTTCGACCGGTGGGCGTCCCGTGCCCTTGCCGATCATGTTTTTCAGTTCCGCCGGAACCCCCCGGCATCTCGTGAGTTTGGGTTATCGGCGGAAAAGTTAACTAAGCAATAGTCGCGTAGAAGTCCCGCGACAGACCGGCTGTCGAACGCGCCGAGTCGTTGAATGGTGGCTTAAGCCCTCCCGAAAAATGCGTCTGGACGAGTTTCTGCCATGATTCTGGCGGGTTCTCTCCGCGTCCCTCGCAAAGGGCACGAAAGTGCTTGGCGCCGTAGGCGACGTGGCGGATTTCGTCGTCAAGGATTCGTTTGAGGATTCGCGCCCCGTTCTCGTCCCCTTGCGCGCGCACGCGTTCGAGCGTTGCGGGCGTTACGTCGAGGCCGCGCGCTTCCAACACCATGGGCACGATCGCGAGCCGCGCGGCGACGTCATGCGCCGTGTCCTGCGCGGCGCTCCACAAGCCGTCATGCGCGGGCAATGCCCCGTAATAGGAACCGAGCGTCGCGAGCTTGCGCTCCAGCAGGGCGAAATGCATCGCCTCGTCCGCGGCGACCGCAAGGAAGTCGGAGACGAACTCCTCGCCCATCGATTCGCCGAACCGCCCGGCCATGTCGAGCGCGAGGTCGATGGCGACGAACTCTATGTGGGCCAGCGCGTGCCACAGGGCGATCCGCCCGCGCTCGGACCCGCCCTTGCCGCGCTTGGGCATCTGTCCCGGGGCGGCCAGCACCAGATCGCCCGGCCAGGCGGGGCGATCGGGCATGGGGCAGTCGAAGACCGGATCGAGCCTGCCCAACCGCCAGTCGCGCGCCACCTGCCTTGCAGCGAAGACCTTGCCCGTCTTGTCCCCGGTCAGCAGCGCCGCACGGATGGCAGCAGCAACCGATTGCCGCCGTGAGGTCATGCGCCCCTTGCCGCTTCGAGCACTTCCTCGGCGTGGCCCTTGACCTTCACCTTGGGCCAGATGCGCAGGATCGTGCCGTCGCCTGCCAGCAAATAGGTGGAGCGGACCATGCCGAGGAAGGTCTTCCCGTACATCTGCTTTTCGGTCCACACGCCGAGTTCGTCCGACAGGCCTCCCTCCTCCGCATCGGTCGCAAGGTCGACCGTGAGGGCGTGCTTGGCGATGAAATTATGGTGCTTCTTGGGCGAATCCTTGCTGACGCCAAGCAGGCGGACGCCCGCCTTGTCGAATTCGCCCTTCAGCGCGCTGAAGTCCTTGGCCTCTGTGGTGCAGCCCGGCGTATTGTCCTTGGGATAGAAGAAGACGACTGCTTTCGCGCCGGACAGGTCGGCCTTGGTCACCGTGCCGCCATCGGGCGTTTCCATGCTGAAATCGGGAAAGGCGTCGCCGACGTCGTAAGTGCTCATTCGTCCATCTCCAGTCTCTCGCCCATATGGGCGGTCCATGCCTGTGCCACTTCCGCCCGCGCATCATCGAATGCCTGGCGCAGCGCCGCGAAATCCTCGCAGCGGCAGATCCGCGCAAGGATCGCGCCCTGCGGGCCTGCCGGGATGGCGAGGTCGGGGGCGAGCAGGCGCGTACCCACCAGCAGCCGCGTCATCAAGTCGTGCGCATTGCCAAGACTTGCTGCCAGCAGGTCGCGCGCCGCCAGCTGCGCAATGGCGTCATCGAGGCGCGGGGTGAGCGCAATGCCGTCGCGCAATTGCAGGAAGTGGACGACGAATTCGAGGTCCACCAGCCCGCCGCGCAGCAGCTTGGCGTCGAGCGGCCCGCGCGGTGGCTTGTGCGCCGCCATTTCGCTGCGCATCTTGAGCAGGTCTTCCTTCAGCGTGTCCGGATCGCGCTTGCGGCAAAGCACTTCGCGCAGCCCCTCCTCGATCTGCGTGCGCGCCTCCTCGCTGCCGGTCAGCGCGCGCGAGCGGGTCAGCGCCATGTGCTCCCATGTCCAGGCGTCTTCGGCCTGGTAGCGCAGGAAGCTGTCGAGGCTTACCGCGAGCGGGCCCTGCGCGCCCTGGGGGCGCAGCCGTGTGTCGACCTCGTAGAGCGCGCCTTCGGCTGTCGGCACCGACAGTGCGGCGCTCACCCGCTGGGCGAGGCGGTTGAAATAGAGCGTGGCGCCGAGCGGTCGCTCGCCATCGGATTCGCCCTCGTGCGAGCCGGTGAAGAGGTAGACCACGTCGAGGTCGGAAGCATGGGTCAGCATGCCTCCGCCGAGCCGCCCGAGACCCAGCACGACCAGTTCGCTTCCTTCGATGCGTCCGTGGCGGGCCGCGAATTCCTCGCTCGCCGCCTGCTGCGCGATATCCAGCGCCGCTTCCGCCGTGCGCGAGAGGGCCTGCGCAATATCGAGCGGGTCGTGCGCTGTCTCGATCAGCTGCACGCCGAGCGCGAAGCGCGTCTCGCCGGTAACGATGCGGATCCGGTCGAGCCGGTCTTCATAGGTGTCGCCCCGCTCGCCGCGCATCATCGCTTCGGCCAGTTCTTCGCGGCTGCCCGGCAGGTCGAGCGCGCTGCGGTCGATCAGGGCGTCGACCAGTTCAGGGCGCAAGGCAATCGCATCGGCCAGCGGCGGGGCGAGCGTGAGGCAGTCGGCAAGCAACTGGAACAGGCCGGGTCGCGCCTCGAGCAGGCGGAACAGGTTCACCGCGCTGCTCAGCCGCGAAAGCAGCGTTTCCCAGCGGGCGACGGCGCGGTCCGGTTCGTCGGCAGCCGCCAGCGAATCGAGGAGCGGCGCACGGATCGCCTCGAAGGCGGACAGCGCCGCAGGGCTGCGCAGTGGCGGGTAGCGGCCATCGGTCCACGCCTTCACCCGCTCCGCCAGCTCGGGGTCGAGTTCCTTAGCTGGGGTCACCGGTGCCAAGTGGGGGCTGTCGGCAGGGACGGATCGCTCGTCCTCCGCCAGCAGCGCATCGTAGCGTGCCGCGACCGGTGCCGTGAGCGAGGCGATGTGTTCGAGCCATTCGGACCCGTCGGCAAACCCGTCCAGCCGCGCTGCATTGTCGAGCGCCTCGCCTTCGGGAAGCGAGTGGGTCTGGCGGTCGGCCACCATCTGCAGGCGGTGCTCGATGCAGCGAAGCCCGTCATAGGACGCGCCGAGAATGGCCGCGTCCTCGGTCGCGATATGGCCAGCAGCCGCCAAGGCATCGAGCGCGTCACGGGTCCGCTTGCAGCGCAGTTCGCGGTTGCGCCCGCCGTGGATGAGCTGGTGGGTCTGGGCGAAGAACTCGATCTCGCGAATGCCTCCGCGGCCCAGCTTGACGTTGTAGCCCGGCGCAGGGGCAGTGGGTCCGCGCTGCTGTTCGCGAATGCGGCGGGTCAGCTGGCGGATCGCGTCGATGGCCCCGAAATCGAGGCTGCGTCGCCAGACGAAGGGTCGGATATGGTCGAGAAAGCGCTCGCCCGCAGCGATATCGCCCGCGCATGACCGGGCGCGGATGAAAGCTGCGCGCTCCCACGCGATGGCCGAGCTTTCGTAATGGGTGATCGCCCCTTCTAGCGGGATGGCGAGCGGGCTGACCTCCGATGCGGGCCGCAGCCGCAGATCGACGCGGAAGACGTAACCTTCGCTCGTCACGTCGGCCAGCAGGCGGACCATCTCGCGCGCATAGCGCTGGGCCGCTTCGCCCGGCTCGTCGCGCTCGCGGCGTGCGAGGCGTTCCGGATCGTAAATCAGGATGGGGTCGATGTCGGAGGAGTAATTGAGTTCGCCCGAACCGTGCTTTCCCAGCGCGAGCGCAATCATCCCGTCCACCGGCGCGCCCTCGACCCGACGATCGATGGCCGCCTCCAGCGCGCGGTGCATGGCCCTATCGGCGAAGAGCGAAAGTTCGCGCATCACCTTGTCGAGATCGAAGGCCCCAGCGAGATCGCCGATCGCCAGCGCCGTCGCCAGCGCCCGTTTCTCGCGCCGCAGCGCTAGGCCCGCATCGGCGATCCCCTCGCCTGCGACCTTGGCCAGAGCCAGCGCATCGTCCCCGCGTCCCTTTTCGAGCAGTTCGGCAAGGTCGGGCCGGAGTTCCAGCCCGCGCGCGAGGTACGGTGCGTGGGCGCGCGCCCTTGCCAGTGCTCCGGACCAGTCGTCAGCCATGGCGCGCGGTGTGCCTGCGCGCGCCGGTGTGCGCAAGCTTGCCCTTGCGGCCCATGTGCTGCAACAAGCGCGGCGCAAACGATCAAGAGAGGTTGCCCCCCATGATACGCAATAGCCTGACCGCTGCCGCAGCCCTGCTGCTTGCCGCGTGCAACGCCGGCGGCGATGAGCCCGGCACGACCGGCCTCGATATCCCCGACATTGCCGCTGCGGACATTTCCGAAGCGACCATGAAGGAAGTGACCGAGGCCTTGTCCTCCGACGAATTCGAAGGCCGCATGCCCGGATCGATCGGCGAGGAGAAGACCGTCGCCCTGCTGACCGATCGGTTCAAGGCCGCCGGCCTCCAGCCCGGCAACAATGGCTCGTGGGTCCAGAAGGTCCCGCTGGTCGAGATCACCGGCAAGGATTACGCGCCGCTGACCATCTCGGGCAAAGGCTTCGACAAGGCGTTCGAATACAGCACGGACTGGGTCGGCGTGACCTATCGCGAGGATGCGAGGACGACGCTGGCGGACAGCGAGCTGGTCTTCGTCGGCTATGGCATCAACGCCCCCGAAAAGGGCTGGAATGACTACGAAGGCCTGGACATGACCGGCAAGACTGCGGTCATCCTCGTCAACGATCCAGACTTCGGCACGGAAGGCCTCGACGGGCCGTTCAACGGCAAGGCGATGACCTATTACGGCCGCTGGACCTACAAATACGAAGAAGCCGCAAGGCAGGGCGCGGCCGGCGCGATCATTATCCACGATACCGAGCCTGCATCCTACGGCTGGAACGTCGTCGAAAGCAGCTGGTCGGGGCCGCAGGCCTATGCCCAGCGCGGCACGGACGCTCCGCCGCTCACGCGTATGAACGGCTGGGTCCAGAACGAGATCGGCAAGGAAATCCTCAAGGCCGCTGGCCAGGACCCGGCCAAGCTGTTCGCCAATGCCAAGAAGAAGGGCTTCAAGGCCGTCCCGCTGGGCCTCAAGGCCTCGACCAGCTTTTCGAACGACATCCGCAAGTTCGAATCGCAGAACGTCATCGGCATCCTGCCCGGCAGCGAGGCGCCCGAGGAATACGTGATCCACACCGCTCACTGGGACCACCTCGGCCGCTGCACGCCCGCGCCTGACGGCGACGACATCTGCAACGGCGCAGTCGACAATGCGACCGGCACCGCGGCGCTCGTCGCGCTGGCCGAAGCGCACGCCAAGATCGGCCCTGCCCGCCGCACGCTAGTGTTCCTTGCCGTGACGGCCGAGGAATCCGGCCTGCTGGGTGCCGACTATTACGCGGCGAACCCGGTCTTCCCGCTCGACAAGACGGTGGGCGGCATCAACATGGATGCCTTCCTCATTGCAGGTCCCAGCAAGGACGTGACCGTGGTCGGTCCGGGCAAGTCGCAGCTCGACCAGTTCCTCGAAGCGGCGCTGACCGCCGACGGCCGTGTCGCCACGCCCAACCCGAACCCGGAAGCCGGTTACTACTACCGCTCCGACCACTTCGCCTTCGCCAAGCGCGGCGTGCCGATGCTTTATATCGACGGCGGCGAGGACCTGGTCGACGGCGGCAAGGAAGCCGGTGCGGCCCTGGCGCTCGACTATCGCGAGAACCGCTACCACGGCCCCAAGGACGAATACGATCCGAACTGGGACTGGTCGGGCGTGATGGCCGATTTGCAGCTGATGTACCGCATCGGCCGGATGCTCGGCATGAGCACGAGCTGGCCGAACTGGAACGAGGGTGACGAGTTCAAGGCCACCCGCGACGAGAACTGCGCATCGGCCGATACCGGCTGCTGATCCGATCAGGGCTCCAAAAAAAGAGCCGGTTCGCCAACGCGGCGGACCGGCCCTTTCTTTGTGCTTCGGCTATTTCAGCTTGCGAGCAGGCGCTCTGCAATGGCGCGCACTTCGGCGCCCATGTCCTCGCGTTCGAGGGCCAGCGCGAGCGTCGCTTCGACGAAACCGGTCTTGCTGCCGCAGTCATAGCGATTGCCGGCGAAGGTCACCGCGTGGAACGGCTGGTTGCCGATCATGCGGGCCATGGCGTCGGTCAGCTGGATTTCCCCGCCCGCGCCCTTTTCCTGGCTCTCCAGCACGCGCATGACTTCGGGCTGCAGGATATAGCGGCCCGAAATGATCTTGTTCGACGGCGCATCCTCGCGCTTCGGTTTCTCGACCAGGCCGGTGACTTCGGTCAGCGTGTCGGACACCTGCGCACCCGGAGCGATCACGCCGTAGCTCGAAACCTCGTCTTCCGGCACTTCGAGCACCGAGATGAGGTTTCCGCCCACCTCGTTATAGGCTTCGACCATCTGCTTCATGCAGCCGGGTTTTCCGATCATGAGCTCGTCGGGCAGCAGGATGGCGAAGGGTTCGTCACCCACGATGGCGCGGGCGCACCAGATCGCATGGCCAAGGCCGAGCGGGACCTGCTGGCGCACGGTGATGATGTCGCCGGGCGTGGCGCGGGTCGGGTCGAGCACGCTCATGTCCTTGCCGCGTTCGGACATGGTCGATTCCAGTTCGTAGGCCACGTCGAAATGCTCGACGATCGCGGTCTTGCCGCGGCCGGTCACGAAAATGATCTGCTCGATCCCCGCCTCGCGCGCCTCGTCCACTGCATACTGGATCAGCGGGCGGTCGACGATCGGGAGCAGTTCCTTCGGGATCGCCTTGGTGGCGGGCAGGAAGCGTGTGCCGAGGCCCGCAACGGGGAAAACGGCTTTCTTGATCGGCTTGTGCGTGGTCATGGCGGCGGGAGTTACGGCTGCCTCTCTGGCAGGTCAACAATTGGCGGAGATGCGTGTAGTAGGCAGGCGGGGTGACAGGTGCATGACGCTTGCCTGTACGCCACATGGCATTAAAGGCATCGGACCCATGGACAAACTTCTCATTCGCGGCGGCAACCGCCTCTCCGGCACGATCCCGATCTCGGGCGCGAAGAATGCCGCCCTGACGCTCATCCCCTGTGCCCTGCTCACCGACGAGCCGGTGACCTTGCGCAATCTGCCGCGGCTGGCCGATATCGACGGGTTCCAGCACCTGATGGGCCAGTTCGGCGTGGCGCACACGATCGCCGGCCACCGTCCGGAAGATTTCGGCCGCGTGATGACCATGGAAGCGCCGCGCATCACCTCGACGGTCGCCCCCTATGACCTCGTGCGCAAGATGCGCGCATCGATCCTCGTGCTCGGCCCGATGCTGGCGCGCATGGGCGAGGCGACCGTGTCGCTGCCCGGCGGTTGCGCCATCGGCAACCGCCCGATCGACCTCCACTTGAAGGCACTCGAAGCCTTCGGCGCCCATATCGAGCTGGCGCAGGGCTATGTCCGCGCCATCGCGCCCGACGGCGGCCTGCCTGGCGGCGAATACGACTTCCCCGTGGTCTCGGTCGGCGCGACCGAAAACGCGGTCATGGCTGCGGTTCTGGCCAAGGGCACGAGCAAGCTCATCAATGCCGCGCGCGAGCCGGAAATCGTCGACCTCTGCAACCTGCTCGTCGCGATGGGCGCGGAGATGGAAGGGATCGGCACGTCCGAACTCACCATCCATGGCGTGAAGCGGCTGCACGGCGCGACCTACCGCGTCATGCCCGACCGTATCGAGGCGGGCTCCTATGCCTGCGCGGCGGCCATCACCGGCGGCGAAGTGCTGCTGGAAGGCGCGAATTTCGACGACATGGCATCGACCATCCACGCGCTGCGCAACATCGGCGTCGAGGTCGAACAGGTTAAGGGCGGCGTCCACGTCGCTGCCAACGGCCCGCTCAAGGCGCACAATCTGACGACCGCGCCGTTCCCCGGCCTTGCCACCGACATGCAGGCCCAGCTGATGAGCCTGCTGTGCAAGGCGGAAGGCACCAGCGTGCTGAAGGAAACCATCTTCGAGAACCGCTTCATGCACGTGCCCGAACTGGCGCGCATGGGCGCCAATATCGAGACCAGCGGACGCACCGCCGTCGTGCGCGGCCCGGTCGAGCTGACCGGCGCGGAAGTCATGGCGACCGATTTGCGCGCA
Source organism: Qipengyuania gaetbuli (assembly GCF_009827315.1). NCBI lineage: Bacteria > Pseudomonadati > Pseudomonadota > Alphaproteobacteria > Sphingomonadales > Erythrobacteraceae > Qipengyuania > Qipengyuania gaetbuli. The sequence continues at coordinate 1,684,145 of NZ_WTYF01000004.1, read as the reverse complement.
TCCATGAGCTTGGTCATCGCCGGCCTTGCCGCCGAAGGCGAGACGACGGTGCGCCGTCTCTATCACCTCGACCGCGGTTACGAGCGGCTGGAAGAGAAGCTCCAGCTTGTCGGCGCTGATATCGAACGGGTCGGCGACGACTGAGCGCCTGGGCCGGACCTTTCCCGAATGCGGTTCGTTGAACTTTCGACGAACCCATTGGAAAGGAAGGCATCATGATCCTCAAGCTCGCAGCACTCGGCGCGCTCGGCTATGCCGGGTACAAGTATTACGAAAAAAACCAGAAGGAACGCGGCGGGGTGGCCTTTGCAGCCGGTGAACCGGCAGGCGCGTTCCGCAACGCAGGCTCAGAATCGACCGCAACGGTCGGCGACCGGATGAGCAAGACCGACGAAGCTCTCGACGAGACTTTCCCGGCGAGCGACGCGACGGCGAAATACTAGGTCCCGACGGACCTTAGTCTTCGGGGGCGGCAGGAGCGATCCTGTCGCCCCCTTTGCTTGCGGGCTGCAATTCGTGGGTGGCCAGCCAGACGCGGATGGCACCAGCAAGCCCGGGAGGCGTGTCGCTGCGGATCCGCTCGGCATCGATGCTGGCGACCAGCGTGTTCACCGCCAGGCCCCTGCGTGCCGCGGCCCGGCGCAAGAGGTCCCAGAACACCGGCTCAAGGCTTACCGAGGTCCGGTGCCCTTCGATGCGGACGGAGTACTTCTTCGGCGGGTGGTAAGGCGTCTCCATAAGTTACTGATATAACGACTGTGCCCGCGGCCGCACGAATTTTTTGGGGTAGCTTGCAGCGGTGCCTCGCCTAGTAAGTGCGTGATGACGCGCACGCTCGACGCCCTGACCGACAAGGAAAAGGAGGCCCTGCGCCTCATCCTGCGCGGCCACGACGCCAAGTCCAGCGCGCGCGAACTCGACCTTTCCGTCCACACGATCAACGAGCGCCTGCGCGGCGCACGGCGCAAGCTGGAAGTCACCAGCAGCAAGGAGGCTGCGCGGCTGCTGCTGGAAGACGAGGGCGGCATGGCCGAAATGCTGGGACACAAGCATTTGGGGGATGCGTCGATAGAGGCATCCGCCGATGCTGGGGCAGTTTCGGGCGATGACCGTCCGAGGCAAACTCGAACCATACTGATCGGAGTTGCCCTAATGTCCATCATCCTAGCCGCCATGCTCGCCCTTCAGGCCCCGACGCCAGATGCCCCGCCCATTGCTCTTCCAGCCGCTGTAGCCGAAGAAAGCCCCGGGAAGCCCGTGGGCCCGGCGATGCGCGAGAGGCTGGAATCGGCCGAGCGCGCTGCCCTCGTCATGCTGGGGGTGGCGGACAAGGACGAATTCGACCTGACGGCCAAGTCTTCCGATCGGACCGACCCGAATTTCGCCGCATGGAACGCGCTTGCCGAAAGGCGGCAGCAATTCGGCAAGGCGCTAAGCCGCGATACGCACCGGATCGACATCATGGAAAGCAACGGCCGCGACCAATGGATCGTCCGCTTCCTCACCGATTTCGAACGCCTGCAAGGGACCTACGAAAAGATCACCCTTGTGCGCGACGGAACGGGTTTCGTCGTGAAGGACTACGAGATCGAGTAGCAGTGCACTCGCCCGCGGATCAGTACATGTGCTGGCCGCCGTTGATGCTCATGGTCGAGCCGGTGACGAATTCGGCATGTTCCGATGCCAGGAAGCTGACCCCGCGGGCGATCTCGCTGGCCTTGCCGAGGCGGCCGACCGGGATCTTGGCGACGATCTTTTCCAGCACCGGTTCGGGCACTGCGGCGACCATGTCGGTATCGATGTAGCCGGGAGCGATCGCATTCACGGTGATGCCGAAGCGCGCGCCTTCCTGCGCCAGCGCTTTGGTGAAGCCGTGGATGCCGCTCTTGGCGGCGGCATAGTTGACCTGACCGTACTGGCCGGCCTGCCCGTTGATCGAACCGATGTTGATGATCCGGCCCCAGCCGCGCTCTTTCATCCCGGCGAAAGTCGCCTTGGCCATGTTGAAGCAGCCGCCGAGGTTGGTGCGCATGACCGCGTCCCAGTCCTCGTAGCTCATCTTGAGGAGAGTGCCGTCGCGCGTGATGCCGGCGTTGTTGACCACGATATCGATCGGGCCGTGTTCTTCCTCGACCTTCTTGCAGGCTTCCTGCACGGCTTCGTAATCGCCCACGTCGAACTTGACGGTCGGGATGCCCGTTTCTTCGGTGAAGCGACGTGCGGCATCATCATTGCCGGCATAGTTGGCGACGACCGTGCAGCCGCGTTCGTCACGCAGGCGTTCGCAGATTGCGCGCCCGATGCCGCGCGTGCCCCCGGTTACGATGGCAACTCGTCCCATTGTCGATTCTCCCAAGCTTTCCGTAGCGTTCGCTGAAGGCATAGGCGTGCGGATATGACGAGGTAAAGGCAATCCGCCTTTGGTCGGAGCCGTTCAATCGTATTCGTTCGGGAAAGTGCCTGCGAAGGCGCGGGTCAGAAGCGGATCTGCGTGCCCACGTAGACGGCCTGGTCGTCTTCCACGCCATTGGTCAGCGGGGCGAGACGGTCGCGATCCTGCGACAGGCGGACGCCTGCCGTCACGTCGAGATTGCGGCTGAGGCTGTACGAGCCGCCGAGGTCGAGCTGCTGCGAACCAGCGCCCTCCAGAGTGCGCGGCGAAGCGCCTGCGCGGCCCTGCTGTTCAAGCGCGATGCGCGACTGGAAGCGGCTGGGCGCGTCCTTTGCGTCGGCGCGATAGGTCGACAGGTCGGGCATGGCGATATCGCGAATGCCGGTCGGGACCGTCGCGGCCGAGCGGGTCGGCTGCGTGAAGCTCTGGTAACCGCGCGCGACGCCGAGATTGTAGCGCGTAGCCGCAAGCGGCGAGGCACCATCGGCAGCGACCACGCTGGCGATCGTATCGCGCGGCGAACGGCCCGAAATCGACGAGGCGAGGTTCTTGTCCACGCGGACGGCGAAATTGACGGTGCGTTCGCGAAGGTTGCGCGGCTTGCTGGCCGGGGTGAAACGCAGCGCGTCTTCCCCGATCACCGCCGCGACGCGCGCGGCCAGTTCCGGATCGACGCCGGCCGGCGTGAAGGGCACGAATTCCATCGATTCGGGAGCGGCTTCGGGCGAGCCGGAGACGACCGCGAGGCCGGCGCCCGGAATGGCCAGCGCAAGGACGGCAGCCGTCAGCACGACCGGAGCGAGCCGGTTCTTGCCTTTGCTGTCATGCCTGTCGGCCATTGGAACTCTATCCTCTTCGTCAAGGTCAGCCTGCTATTGAAGCAGGCTGCGACTTAACCGTTCCCGAACGGCGGATCGTGCGTGCGACTCGCCTGTGAACCAAAGAGATTAGGACCCGCAGGCGAGCCTTGCCAAGCTTTTCCACAGCATGGGGCGGCAATGGGGGAAAGGTGTTGCCCCCTCTCCACAAATAGCCGCACAATTCAGCACATATTCACGGCCTGGCGGTGCCTATGCGGCCAAGCCGGTGCTTGCCCGCAAGCGCTCAGGCTTTATAGAGCCGACCAACACAGTTTCTCTCAAGGATCGTTCATGACCATCACGCGCAGCTTCCGTCGCCCCGCCGCCATCGCCGGCCTTGCGGTCGCCACCCTGGCGCTGGCCGCTTGCGGCGGCGGTGAACGCCCGCGCGCGGACCTTGCTGCCTCGCAGGTTTCGACCATCGGCGTGAACTCTTATCTCTGGCGCGCCTCGCTCGAGACCGTCAGCTTCGCCCCGCTGCTCCAGGCCGACAGCGCCGGCGGCGTGATCGTCACCGACTGGTACGCCAACCCGAGCAATCCGGGCGAACGCGTCAAGATGACCGTCACCATCCTCGACCGCGACCTGCGCGCCGATGCCCTGCGCGTCGCTGCCAGCCGCCAGGTCAACCAGGCCGGCAACTGGGTCGATGCACCGGTGCAGGCCGCCACGGTCCAGCGCCTGGAGGACATCATCCTCACCAAGGCCCGCGAACTGCGCCGCCAGGCGATCGCCAACTGATTCTGACGGGTTCCATTTACGCCCGAATTGCCTAAGGGCTTCGGGCATGAGCGATACCCGTTTCGATCCGACGTCCGCAGACCCGCGCTGGCAATCAGCGTGGGAGGACGCGCAGACCTTCCGCGCCGACAGCAACTCCGACAAGCCGAAGAGCTATGTCCTGGAGATGTTCCCCTATCCATCGGGGCGCATCCACATCGGCCACGTGCGCAACTACACCATGGGTGACGTGCTGGCGCGCTACAAGAAAGCGACCGGGCACGAGGTCCTGCACCCGATGGGGTGGGACGCCTTCGGCATGCCGGCGGAAAACGCCGCGATGGAAAAGGGCGTCCACCCGGGCGGCTGGACCCGCGCGAATATCGAACACATGAAGGCGCAGTTGAAGCGCCTCGGCTTCGCGCTCGACTGGAGCCGCGAGCTGGCGACCTGCGAGCCTGACTATTACGGCCACGAACAGGCGCTCTTCATCGACCTGTACGAAGCGGGCCTCGTCTATCGCAAGGAAAGCGAGGTCAACTGGGACCCGGTCGACATGACCGTGCTCGCCAACGAGCAGGTGATCGACGGCAAGGGCTGGCGTTCGGGCGCGGAGGTCGAGAAGCGCAAGCTGAACCAGTGGTTCCTCAAGATCACCGACTTCGCCGAGGAACTGCTCGAAGGCCTCGGCAGCCTCGAGAACTGGCCCGACAAGGTCCGGCTGATGCAGGAAAACTGGATCGGCAAGTCCAAGGGGCTGGAATTCAGCTTCGACCTGTCGAACGGCGAGAAGCTGCCGGTCTATACCACGCGCCCCGACACGATCTTCGGGGCGAGCTTCGTCGCCGTTGCGGCCGACCATCCGGTCGCGCAGGGTATCGACAGCGCCGAGGCGCGCGCCTTCATCGCGGAATGCAAGAAGGGCGGGACCACTGCCGCCGAACTCGAAACCGCCGAAAAGCTGGGCTTCGACACCGGCATTACGGCCAGGCACCCGTTCACCGGCGCGGACCTGCCGGTCTACATCGCGAACTTCGTGCTGATGGATTACGGCACCGGTGCGATCATGGCCGTGCCGGGCCATGACCAGCGCGATTTCGAATTCGCGACCAAGTACGGCCTGCCGATCCCGCGCGTCGTCGCGGCGAGCGCCGAGGATGCCGGCAAGCCCTTCGAGGGCGAGGCCGAAGCGGGCGAGGGCGTGCTGGTGAACTCCGGCTTCCTCGACGGCATGAATGTCGAGGATGCGAAGCGCGAGATCATTGCCCGCATCGAGGCCGAGGGTCGCGGCACGGGCAAGACCGTCTGGCGCCTGCGCGACTGGGGCGTCAGCCGCCAGCGTTACTGGGGGACGCCGATCCCCTTCATCCATTGCGGCACCTGCGGCGTGGTCCCCGCGCCCAAGGACAGCCTGCCGATCACCTTGCCGGAAGATGTCGATTTCCAGACGCCCGGAAACCCGCTGCTGCGCCACCCGACCTGGAAGCATGTCGATTGCCCCAAGTGCGGCGGCAAGGCTGAGCGCGAGACCGACACGCTCGACACCTTCGTCGACAGCTCGTGGTATTTCCTGCGCTTCGCCAGCCAGCCGGCTGACCGGCCCTTCGATCCCGAAGAAGTCGCCAAGTGGATGCCGGTCGAACAGTACATCGGCGGGATCGAACATGCGATCTTGCATCTGTTGTACGCCCGTTTCTGGACCCGCGCGCTCGCCCACATGGGCCAGATCGAGGTAAAGGAGCCCTTCGCCTCGCTGTTCACACAGGGCATGGTCACGCACGAGACTTATCGAGTTTTCATTCCAGACGATAAGGGCAATACCAGTGCACCGCGTAGCTACTTTGTCTCACCTGACGAGGTCGAGCGCCGCGACGGCAAGGTGTTTGAAATCTCTAGCGGCCTTGAAGTTGACGTCGGCCGCGTCATCAAGATGTCGAAGTCGAAGAAGAACGTCGTCGACCCCGACACCATCATCGACACCTACGGCGCCGATGCGGTCCGCTGGTTCATGCTGTCCGATAGCCCGCCCGAACGCGACCTGCCGTGGTCGGAAGCGGGGATCGAGGGCTGCTCGCGCTTCGTCCACCGCCTGTGGCGCCTGTTCTCGGCCTATGAGCCGCAAGCCGGGGGCGAGGACAAGGCGCTCGATCGCAAGACGCACCAGACCATCGCCGCCGTGGCGCAGGACATCGAGGCGCTTGGCTTCAACAAGGCCGTCGCGCGCATCTACGAGCTAACCGGTGCGGTCGAGAAAGCGAAAGGCTCTGCCAGCCGCAGCCAGGCGATCCGCACGCTGGTCCAGCTTGTCGCCCCGATGATGCCGCACCTCGCCGAAGAGGCCTGGGCTGCGCTGGGCGAAGGCGGAATGGTCGCAGATGCCGCATGGCCGGCCGTCGATCCCGCCCTGCTGGTGGAGGACGAAGTTACCATCGCCGTCCAGCACATGGGCAAGCTGCGCGACACGCTGACCGCTCCCAAGGGGGCGTCTAAGGAAGACCTCGAGGCCATGGCGCTGGCGTCCGAAAAGGTACAGCGTTCGATCGACGGGGCAGAAGTACGCAAGGTCATTGTCGTGCCCGACAGATTGGTGAATATCGTCACCTGATGCGCATTCTCGCCGCCACTTTCGCCTGCCTCGCGCTGTCCGCCTGCGGCCTGGCGCCCATGTATGCGGGCGGCGGCAGCGGCGAGGTCGCGCGCGGTCTTGCCGCCGTCGACGTTCCGCCGATCGCGGGCCGGGCAGGCTGGCTGGTTCGGGGCGAACTGAACGACCGTTTCGGCGCGGCAGGAGACAGCACGCCGCGTTACCGGCTCGACGTCAGGCTCGACGACAATCTCGAAGCGCTTGGCATCCTTGCCGACGATACCGTCAGCCGCGAACGCCGCACGCTGCGCGCCCGCTACCAGCTGGTCGATGCCAGCACGGGCGAAATCCTCCTCGATGCGACCGAAGGCGCCGATGCGGGTATCGACGTGGTGTCGAGCGAATATGCGACCATTGCCGCCGAACAGACCGCGCTCGAAAACCTCGCCCGCGAAATTGCCGACAGGATCGTCACCCGCGTGGCGCTGACGCTGCGCCAGCAGTGAAGGTCAAGGGCAACGAATTCGCCGCAAAGGCACGCGGTATGGCGCAGGATTGCGCTATCTTCTTCTTCTGCGGGCAGGACGAGGCCGGGGCGAGCGCTGCAGCCAGCGATCTCGTGACCATGCTGCCCGAGCCGGGCGAACGGGTTGAAATCTCCGGCGCCGACCTCAAGGCTGATCCCGCCCGGCTGGGCGACGAGGCGCGTTCCACCTCGCTGTTCGGCGACAAGCGCCACATCTGGTGCCGCGTGGCAGGTGACGAGGCGCATGACGCGCTCCAGACGCTGATCCAGACCGGCGAAGCCGGCGCGGGCGAAGCTTGTCCCGTGATCGTCGTGGCGACCTCCGCCACCGACAAGTCGCGCACGGCCAAGCTGCTCGAAAAGCGCAAGGACGCGGTCGTCGCCATGTTCTACCCGCCGGACTTGCGTTCGGTAACCCAGGCCGTTCGCGGGATGGGCGATGCGTCCGGCATCCGGCTCGACGGTGCGGTGGCCGAGCGGATTGCCCGCGCGGCCAATCTCGACGTCCGGCTGGCGCAGAGCGAGGTGACCAAGCTCGCGACCTATCTCGATGCCTCGCCGCAGTCGCCCAAGCCGGCAACGATGGAACACCTCGACGCGATCGGCGCGGCGAGTGAGGAGGACGGCTTCGCCAGCCTCGTCAACGCGGTGCTGGGCGGTCAGGCCAACCGCGTCGGCCCCGAAATCGCGCGGATGAAGCAGATCGGCCTCAACCCGGTCGGCACCCTGCTGGCCTTCGAGCGACGCGCGGCCCAGCTGGCGCGGATTTCGGCGGCGCTGGGCAACCGGCGCTACCAAGACCTCGACAAGGGCCAGAAGGCCCGCCTCGGCATCTTCTGGAAGGAAGAGCGCGACATTGCCGAACAGCTCCAGCGCTGGCGCGGTCCGAAACTCGACCGGCTGACGCACGGCCTGACGCGCCTGCACCGCGACCTGCTGACGAACAGCCAAGCCTCGGAACTGCTGCTCGCGCAGGGCCTCACCAGCATCGCGCAGATCGCGACCCGCCGCTAGTCTCCCCGCAGCCAGCGCGCCGTGGCCGCGGTGGCTAGGCCATCGCGCCGGGTCGGTCCGTCAAGGAGGCTTCCTGCGACCGACAGGCCGCGCCGGGCCAGCTGGCCGGCACGGGCAAGGCCGCCCGCACTTCCTTCCGCCTCGTCGAGCGGGTGCTGCGCCATCCGGTCCGCCCCGCCGCCCAGCGTCAGCCCGGCAATGGCATTGATGTCCCTGCGGGCGGCGGGTTGCTGGACCAGCAACGCCTCGGCCCGCTCGACCTCCTCTGCCGGGACGGCCACCGGGCATCCGCTCGCATCCACGAGCCCCGGCCGGAACCAGCTGTCGGTAAGCGCCAGCACGAGCGCAGCGGCGCGCTCATACCCTTCGCGCTGCGCCGCTTTCCAGAACCGCGGCCAGTCGATGACGCGCTTGCGGGTGAGGTAGTCGATGTCGGCCAGTGCGAAGGGGCCGACATTGAACAGGTGCGAGCAGGCGCAATGCACCACGAGATGCGCCAGCATGTCCTGCGCTGCGGGCACCCGCATATCCAGCACCTCGTCGAAGACTGACCGCTCAAGCAGCCCCGCATCGTCGCAGCGCGGCATGTCGAGGCCTGCGAGCGGTGCGCTCGCCCAAGCACGGGCGTGCAGTTCGCACAGCACGCCGTCGGGCGAGACGAGGAGCGGCAGATGCGTTTCCTCGCACGCCAACCGGTCGAGCAGTTCCGGCGTCGCCGCCGGTCCCTGCCAGCCCGCATCGCGCAGGGCTTTGTAGGCTTCCACCGCGCGGTCCTGCGGAACCAGCAGGTCGATGTCGCGCATGACCCGTTCTGCAGGGGACGGCCAGACGCTCCACGCAAGCGCCGATCCTTTCAGCGCGACCGCCTCGATGCCGAGACCTCCAAGCAGCGTTGCCGCCTGCGCCAGGGCCCGCCGCTGCGCGAGCACGGCGATGGCGTTCGCCCGGTGCGCCGTTCGCCAGCCCTCGGCGATGTCCTGCGGCACCTCGACCGGCATCTCGCCGCGCGACAGCCGTCCGTGGAGATGCGGCCCCAGCCGGTGCGCTTCGGCGAGCGCATCCAGCGCCCGCCATTCGGTCGGCGAAAGCGCGCCCAGTTCGCCCGCGCGGCAGCCGGCCAGCGCGAGCAGGCGCGGCTGCATCAGTCCTGCGGGACGGAGAAGGTGCCGGTCACGCGTCCGCCGGACTCGCCCGTCTGGCCGGTGACCGAGGACGAGCCGCTGGCGCGCCCGTCGACGCTCGACACGCCGCTGGCGAGATCGATTACGAGACGCCCGCCATTGAGCGTGTCACTGCCGCGATTGAGGCGAACGTTGCCGGCCATGGTGATGATGCGGCGGTTGAAGTCGTAGACCGCCGTGTCGCCGCTCGCCCGCTCGTTGCCGCGCGCCACGGTCACGCCGCCGGTCGCAAGGATGCGCTGGATTTCGAGCGTGCCCTGGTCCGAATAGTCGATCACCGTGCGCGCCGCATTGAGCGTGAGGCCGGCCTGCGTGATCCGCACATTGCCCGACAGCACCACGCGGTCCTGCCGGTCCTGCAGCTCGATCCGGCCTGCGTCGAAGGAGACGGGCGCGTTCGAATTGTGGCTGGCGATCGCCTGGGCGTTCAGCTGGATGCCGCCGAGCGCCGCGCAGGTCAGCGCGAAACCGGCGACCAGCGACTTGGTCATGGCGGGCAGGTGGTGCTTGATCATGGCATTCTCAGCTTTCCGGGTTCCATGCGCAGGCGCGCATTGCCCACGAGGGTTACTGTTCGCTCGGCAAGGTCGGCTTCGAGCCGGTCGGCGCGGAACGTGCCTGCAGGCACCGCCCCTTCGACGCCGCCCGCGCCGGTGACCTGCTTGGTAGCAAGGTCGACCGACACGCCGGTGGCGCGCATGCGATAGCCGTCGGCGGCCTCCATGCGCATGGTGCCGGCCACGTCGATGCGCTGCTCGTCGATATCGTACTGCCCGCCCTCGGCGCTGATCCGCGCCGGACCATCGGCCATCAGCAGGCGGGCGACGATATCGCTCATGCGCACGATCCCTTCCGCGCTCGACCGCTGGACGGCCTCGTCGGCGGTGAGCGAGAACGGGCGGCCCTGCGCGTCCTGTCCGCGGTAAAGCGCATTGTCGACGCGCAGGCGTTCCTGGATCACGGCCACGTCGTTGCGGTCGAGCAGGAAGCTGATCTCGCCGCGCGGGCTGAGCGGGGTGATCAGCATGAGCGCGGCAATTACGCCCACGCCCATAGGCAGGGCACGGGCAAGGAAGTGGACCAGCTTGTCATGGCTCCCGCCGGGCGCGGCGAAGTGCTGGCGGCGCGAGCGGAGCTGCTGCGCCTCCTGCGTTTCGATCCTGCGCTTGCGGAACACCATGGGTGCGGATTGCCCTTCCTAGGCTGACGCGTGGCTGAAGATGTCGTGGTCGTCCCAGCCGAGGATATCGAGGTGGGCGCGTGCAGGAAGGAAATCGAAACAGGCCTGCGCCAGTTCCGTGCGGCCTTCGCGTTCCAGCCTGCGGTCGAGCTCTTCCTTGAGGCGGTGGAGGAAACGCACGTCGCTGGCAGCGTATTCGCGCTGCGCGTCGTTGAGGACCGGGCCGCCCCAGTCGCTGCTCTGCTGGACCTTCGACATGCTTTCGCCGAGCAGTTCCTCGACGAGGTTCTTGAGGCCATGGCGGTCGGTGAAGGTGCGCACCATCTTGCTGGCGATCTTGGTGCAATAGCAGGGCGCCGCGGTGACACCGAGATAGTACTCGATCGCCGCGAGGTCGAAGCGGGCGAAGTGGAACAGCTTGAGCCGTTCGGGATCGCCGAGCACCGCCTTCAGATTGGGCGCGTCATAGGTGCTTTCGGGACCGAAGCGCACGAGATGCTCGTCGCCTTTCCCGTCGCTGATCTGGACGACGCACAAACGGTCGCGAATGGTGACGAGGCCCATCGTCTCGGTATCGACTGCGATCGGCCCGTCGGCGAGGACGCCTTCGGGGAGGTCTTCTTCGTGGAAATGCACTGCCATGCCCCGCGCCTTAGGCTGATTGGGGATTGTAGGGAAGGGCGGACTGGTCCGCGCTGCGCACTCGCGGCAGGGTGGGGCGCATGAGCGAGAGCGTCCCCGAAAGCTGGAAACCGGTCCTCGACCCCGTGCTGGCCACGGCCGAGGCGCGCCAGCTGGGCGGCTGGCTGCGCGCCGAAGAGGACGCGGGCAAGACCGTCTATCCGCCGCGCGGGTGCCGGCTGAAGGCGCTGGAGCTGACCGCGCTCGAGGATGTGAAGGTCGTGATCCTCGGGCAGGATCCCTATCACGGGCCGGGCCAGGCGATGGGTCTGTGCTTTGCCGTGCCCGAAGGCGTGCGCGTGCCGCCGAGCCTGGTGAACATCTACAAGGAGCTGGAGGCCGATCTCGGCATCCCGCGCCCGGCGCATGGCGATCTCAGCAAGTGGGGCCGGCAGGGTGTGCTGCTGCTCAACAACACGCTGACGGTCGAGGCGGGACAGGCGGGCAGCCATGCCGGGCGCGGCTGGGACGCGGTGACCGATGCCTGCGTGGCGGCCGTGGCCGCGCGCGAGGAGCCTTCGGTGTTCATCCTCTGGGGCAGCCATGCACAGGCCAAGGCCAAGCGGATCGAGGGCCTGCGCAGCGGCCCCCACCATGTGATCGAGAGCCCGCACCCCAGCCCGCTGTCCGCCCATCGCGGCTTCTTCGGATCGCGGCCGTTCAGCCGGTCCAACAGCTTCCTTGCAGCGAAGGGGCGTGGGGCCATCGACTGGGCCTTGTAGGACGCGCGTTGAACCTGCCGTGGGCGGGCCTACAGGATGGAACGCTTGGAACACGGTCCAGGTGGAAATGTTCTCAGGCGGCTCGCAAGCCTCTGCATAGCTATTCAGAGTTGGAGAGTGGGGCTGCGGGCATGAGCCGGATGTGGCACGGCTAAGCTTCTGTAGGAAAACGCTTTCCCGTCCTGAGATCTGCTTTCGGCAAAGCGCTCGACGTCGCTTGGCGATTGTGACACGCGCTTTTGTCAATTTCGCGTTCAGTCGGCTGCATGCCATTATGGTGCAATGCAACACGATCTTCCCGAGAACGACGGGCGCGCGCTGATCGCCGCCGCCATCGCCTCGCGCCGCATGATCCGCGCGCGCTACAATTCGAGCGAGCTCACGCTGGCTCCGCACCAGATCATCCTGCGCAACAATGCGCTCTATCTCGGCGCGCTCAATCCGGCCAAGGCGCGGCGCTCGGACGAGCTGCCTTCGCTCGGCCATTTCAAGATCGACGGTCTTTCAGATATCGACATGACCGAAGAATCATTCGTCGCCCTGCCGCCCGAATTCTGCGTGCCGCCGCGCGAAGGCGACCAGCTGATCTTCGACGGCGGGTGAAGCGGGCCGCCTAGCGCGGCAGCTCGCTCTTGCCCATCAGCGCCTCGTCCACCGCGCGCGCCGCCTGGCGGCCTTCGCGGATGGCCCAGACGACCAGGCTCTGGCCGCGCCGCATGTCGCCGCAGGCAAAGACGTTCGGCTCGCTGGTGGCATAGCGGTTGGTGTCCGCCTTGACGTTGCCGCGCGCATCCAGCTCCACGCCCGCCCGGTCGAGCAGGCCGCGGCGCTTGGGTCCGGTGAAGCCCATGGCGAGCAGGATCAGGTCGGCCTTCAGCGTGAAGCTGCTGCCTTCCACTTCCTGCATGCGCCCGTCCTTCCATTCGACACGCACGCATTCGAGCCCGGCGACATCGCCATTCTCCTCGACCACGCGCTTGGTCAGGACGGCCCAGTCGCGGTCGACGCCTTCCTCATGGCTGGAAGAGGTGCGCAGCTTCAGCGGCCAGTCGGGCCAGGTCAGCGCCTTGTCTTCCTTTTCGGGCGGCTTGGGCATGATTTCCAGCTGGGTCACGCTGGCCGCGCCCTGCCGGTTGGACGTGCCGACGCAGTCGCTGCCGGTGTCGCCGCCGCCGATCACGATGACGTGCTTGCCGGTCGCGGTCAGGCTGCCGCGCGGGGCGGCGCGCACTTCGTCGTCGCCCGCATTGCGCTTGTTTTGCTGGGTCAGGAATTCCATTGCTAGCCTGACACCCGAAAGTTCGGAGCCGGGAATGTCCAGCTTGCGCGCTTCCTCCGCGCCGCCTGCCAGCACCACTGCGTCGAAATTCTCCTTCAGCGCCTCGAAGCTGACTTCCACGCCGACTTCCGACGAGGTGCGGAATTGCACGCCTTCAGCCTCCATCTGCACCGCGCGGCGGTTGATGAGGTGCTTTTCCATCTTGAAGTCGGGAATGCCGTAGCGAAGCAGGCCGCCGATGCGGTCGGACTTCTCGAACACGGTCACGGCATGGCCGGCGCGCGCCAGCTGCTGCGCGGCAGCCAGGCCTGCGGGGCCCGACCCGATCACGGCGACGGCCTTGCCGGTCTGCCGTTCGGGGACCTGCGGCTTGATCCAGCCTTCCTGCCACCCGCGATCGACGATGGCGCATTCGATCGACTTGATGGTGACCGGGCTGTCGACGATGTTGAGCGTGCAGGCCGCCTCGCACGGGGCGGGGCAGATGCGACCGGTGAACTCGGGGAAGTTGTTGGTCGAGTGCAGGACCTCGAGCGCGTTCTTCCAGTCGTCCTCGTAGACGAGGTGGTTCCAGTCCGGGATGATATTGTTCACCGGACAGCCGTTGTGACAATAGGGAATGCCGCAATTCATGCAGCGCGCGGCTTGCTTGCGCAGCGCCTCGCGGTCGTGCGGGACGACGAATTCCTTGTAGTTCTTCAGCCGCTCTTCCGGCGGCAGGTAGGTGCGATCCTCGCGTTCGTATTCGAGGAAGCCGGTTTCCTTGCCCATTATTCTGCAGCCTCCATTGCCGCAGCCTCGCGTTCGTCCTCGAGCGCCTTCAGCGCCCGGGCGTAGTCGCGCGGCATCACCTTGCGGAAGTTCTTCAGTTCGCCTGCCCAGTCGGCCAGCAGCGCCTTGGCGCGCGCCGAGCCGGTGTGGAGGAAGTGGCGTTCGACCAGCACCTTCAGGCGCTCGGCATCGTGGTAGAGCGGATCGCCCATGCCGGGATTGTCGACCGTCTGGGCGCGCTGCTGCGGGTGGCCCCAGCTCTTTTCCGCGCCCTCGCCGTCACCCGGCTTCACGTCGAGCAGGTCGACCTGCGCGTGGTTCACCAGCTTCTCGAACGAGCCGTCGGGATCGTAGACATAGGCGATGCCGCCGCTCATCCCGGCGGCGAAATTGCGGCCGGTCTTGCCGAGCACGCAGACCACGCCTCCGGTCATGTATTCGCAGGCATGGTCGCCCGTGCCTTCGACTACCGCGACCGCGCCCGAGTTGCGCACCGCGAAGCGTTCGCCCGCGACGCCGGCGAAATAGGCCTCGCCCGCGATCGCGCCGTAAAGGACGGTGTTGCCGACGATGATGTTCTCGGTCGGCTCGCGGCCGGTGCCCTGCGGCGGGCGCACGGCGATGCGGCCGCCCGACAGGCCCTTGCCGACATAGTCGTTGGCATCGCCCGTCAGGCTGAGCGTGACGCCGTGGGCGAGCCAGGCGCCGAAGCTCTGTCCGGCCACACCGGCAAGGTCGATGCGGATCGTGTCCTGCGGCAGGCCCGAATGGCCATAGGCTTCCGCGATCCGGCCCGACAACATGGTGCCCACGGTTCGGTTCACATTGCGGATGGTGCGGCTGATCTGGACCGCCTGACCGCTTTCGATGGCGGGCTTGCAGGCCTCGATTAGCTCGACGTCCATGGCCGAGCCCAGCGCGTGGTCCTGCTCTTCCGTGTGGTGCAGCGCCTTGCCTTCTTCCAGCGGGACCGCGTGGAGGATGCGCGACAGGTCGACGCCATGCGCCTTCCAGTGGCGGCGCACGCGGCGCATGTCGATGCGGTCCACGCGGCCGACCATTTCCTCGACCGTGCGGAAGCCCATCTCGGCCATGATCGCGCGCAGTTCCTCGGCGACGAAGAAGAAGTAATTGATGACGTGCTCGGGCGTGCCGGTGAAGCGCTTGCGCAGCACCGGGTCCTGCGTCGCCACGCCGACGGGGCAGGTGTTGAGGTGGCACTTGCGCATCATGATGCAGCCCGCCGCGATCAGCGGGGCAGTCGCGAAACCAAACTCGTCCGCGCCCAGCAGCGCGCCGATGGCGACGTCGCGGCCCGTGCGCAGGCCGCCGTCGACCTGCACCGCGATACGGCTGCGCAGATCGTTGAGCAGCAGCGTCTGCTGCGTTTCGGCAAGCCCGATTTCCCACGGGGATCCGGCATGGGTGAGGCTGGTCAGCGGCGATGCGCCGGTCCCGCCTTCATAGCCCGAAATGGTGATATGGTCGGCCTTGGACTTGGAGACGCCCGCGGCCACCGTGCCGACGCCGACTTCGGACACCAGCTTCACCGAGATGCGCGCTTCGGGCTTCACGTTCTTCAGGTCGTGGATCAGCTGCGCGAGATCTTCGATCGAATAGATGTCGTGATGCGGCGGCGGCGAGATGAGGCCCACGCCCGGCGTCGAATGGCGCACCTTGCCGATGCGCTTGTCGACCTTGTGGCCGGGCAGCTGGCCGCCTTCGCCGGGCTTTGCGCCCTGCGCCATCTTGATCTGGATATCGTCCGAATTGACGAGATATTCGGTCGTCACGCCGAAGCGGCCAGAGGCGACCTGCTTGATGCGGCTGCGCATCGAATCGCCATTGGGCAGCGGCAGGAAACGCTCCGGCTCCTCGCCGCCCTCGCCCGTGTTCGAACGGCCGCCGAGGCGGTTCATCGCGATGGCGAGGGTCGAGTGCGCCTCGTGGCTTATCGAGCCGAAGCTCATCGCGCCGGTGCTGAAGCGCTTGACGATATCGACCGCCGGTTCGACTTCGGACAGGTCGAGCGGGCGCTCGGCCTTCTTCAATTCCATCAGCCCGCGGATCGTCAGCAGGCGTTCGGACTGCTCGTTGATCGAGGCGGCGAATTCCTCGTAATTCTTCGGGTCGTTACCGCGCACCGCGTGCTGCAGGCTGGCGATGTTCTGCGGCGTCCAGGCGTGGTCTTCGCCGCGGATGCGGTACTGGTAGATGCCCCCCACATCGAGCATGCCCTTGTACAGCGGGCTGTCGCCGAAGGCCTGCGCGTGGCGGCGCACCGCTTCTTCCGCGACCTCGGCAAGGCCGATGCCCTCGATGGTGGTCGCCGTGCCGGTGAAATAGGTGTCGACGAAGTCGCTCGACAGGCCGACCGCATCGAAGATCTGCGCCCCGCAATAGGACTGGTAGGTCGAGATGCCCATCTTGGACATGACCTTGAGGATGCCCTTGCCGACCGCCTTGACGAAGTTCTTCTGCACTTCATCGGGCGTGAGGTCGGGGAACTTGCGCGCGCGCAGGTCTTCCAGCGTCTCGAAGGCGAGATAGGGGTTGATGCCTTCCGCGCCGTAACCGGCCAGCGCGCAGAAATGGTGCACTTCGCGCGCTTCGCCCGTCTCGATGACGAGGCCGGTCTGCATGCGCAGGCCCTGGCGCACCAGCTGGTGATGCACGGCGGCCGTGGCGAGCAGGGCCGGCATGGCGATCCGGCCCGGGCCCTGTTCGCGGTCCGACAGGATCAGGATGTTGGCATCGCCGAGCACCGCTTCGGTCGCCGCCCAGCACATTTCCTTCAGCGCCATGGCGAGGCCGTCGGCGCCGGTGCTGGCATCCCAGGTGATGTCGATGGTCGCGGTGCGGAATGCGCCGTCCAGCGCCACTTCGACCGAACGGATCTTCGCCAGCTCGGTATTGGTGAGGATCGGCTGCTTGACCTCGAGGCGCTTGTGCGTGCCGCCGTCACGGCCGAGCAGGTTCGGACGCGGGCCGATCATCGACAGCAGGCTCATCACCAATTCCTCGCGGATCGGATCGATCGGCGGGTTGGTGACCTGCGCGAAGTTCTGCTTGAAATAATCGTAGAGCAGGCGGCTCTTTTCGCTCAGCACCGCGATCGGCGTGTCGGTGCCCATCGAACCGATCGGGTCCTCGCCCATGGAGGCCATGGGTTCGAGGAAGCGGCTGATGTCTTCCTGCGTGTAGCCGAAGGCCTGCTGGCGGTTGAGCAGCGCGATGTCCGACTGCGGGATTTCCGACAGGTCGGGCTCGATATGGTCGAGGTCTTCCAGCTTGTACTGGGCCTTTTCGAGCCATGCCTCGTAGGGCTGGTCGGCAGCGAGGCCGGCCTTCAGTTCCTCGTCCTCGACGATGCGGCCTTCCTCGAGGTCGATCAGCAGCATCTTGCCCGGCTGGAGGCGCCACTTGCGGGTGATTTCCTCTTCCTTGAACGGCAGCACGCCGCTTTCGGAAGCGAGGACCACGAGGTCGTCCTTGGTCGTGCACCAGCGCGCAGGGCGCAGGCCGTTGCGGTCGAGGCACGCGCCGATCTGGCGGCCGTCGGTGAAGCACACGGCGGCCGGGCCGTCCCACGGCTCCATCAATGCGGCGTGGTATTCGTAGAAGGCGCGCCGGGCGGGATCCATCAGCTCGTTCTTCGCCCAGGCTTCGGGCATGAGCATCATCATCGCATGGGCAAGGCCGTATCCGCCGGTCAGCAGCAGCTCGAGCGCATTGTCGAGGCAGGCAGTGTCCGATTGCCCGTGCGGGATCAGCGGCCACATCTTGTCGAGGTCGGCGCCCAGCAGTTCGCTTTCCATCGTGCGGCGGCGCGCTTCCATCCAGTTCACATTGCCGCGAACCGTGTTGATTTCCCCGTTGTGCGCCATGAAGCGATAGGGGTGAGCGAGCCGCCAGCTGGGGAAGGTGTTGGTGCTGAAGCGCTGGTGCACGAGGCCCAGCGCCGACACGCAATCGGGATCGCGCAGATCGTCATAGAAACTGCCCACCTGGTTCGCCAGCAGCAGGCCCTTGTAGACCACGGTGCGGCTGGAGAAGCTCGGGATATAGGCTTTGCTGAGGCCCGGGATGCCGTGCTTGGCTTCCAGCGCGGCGAGCGGGTTCAGCGTCTGCTTGCGGATGACCACCAGCTTGCGCTCGAAAGCGTCGCGGTCTGCGCAGTTCGGCCCTCGCGCGATGATGCACTGGCGGATGACCGGCATGGAATCGACCACTGCCTTGCCCAGCCCGTCGAGCGTGGTCGGCACGTCGCGCCAGCCGATGACGCGCTGGCCTTCCTTGGCGGCGAAGCGTTCGAGCTGGCCTTCGACGAATTCGCGCGCTTCGTCCTGCTGCGGCAGGAAGCACATTGCGATGGCATAGTCGCCCTCGTCCGGCAGGTCGTGGCCTTCGGTCTTCGCCCACTTGCGGATCAGCGGGTCGGGGGTCTGGATCAGTATGCCCGCGCCGTCGCCCAGCAGTGGGTCCGCGCCGACCGCGCCGCGATGGTCGAGATTGGCGAGGATGGTGAGCGCCTGTTCGACGATCGCGTGGCTCTTCTTGCCCTTGATGTGCGCGACCATGCCGACGCCGCAGGCATCGTGCTCGTTGCGCGAATCATAGAGCCCCTGACGGGCCGGGTAAGAAGTATGCAGGTCCTGCATGTGCCGAGGCGTCCTCCAGTCGGACCCGCCTCGTTTGCGTGCCCGGAGGGCCAGCTGAAGACGGGTCGAAAATGCCGCAGTGCCGCATGGCCGCACTGCCAAAATTTCGCGAATGGTCCCTTTGCAGGCACGAAAGCGATTTTGCAATGGCACGGGACGGTAGCAAAATTTCACGCGACCCAAGTTTTGGCGCGTTTTGCCGCATTGCAGCATGGAAGAATTCGTATCCGCCTGTGCAAGCGCACAAGCAGCAGGCGGGGTCAGTCGGGCTTGCCGACGCGTCCCAGCTTGTCGAGCGCGCTGCGCAGTGCGGCCTGCGGGTCCTCGCTGCCCGGTCCGGCCGGCGGCGCCGCGCGGGCAGCCTCGCGGCGCAGGAAGGAGATGACCTGGTCGGGATCTTCCTCGGCAGGCGGCGTGGCGGGCGCGGCCTTGCGAGCCTCCAAGGCGGCGGCAAGCCGCGAGGTCAGCTGGTCGAGCGAGAGATCGGCGAGCGATTCGCGCGCTGTGGGCGCCGCAGGGCGCACCGGTGCCGGTTCTTCAGCCGGGGCCTCGACCTCTTCGACTTCCTCCAATTCCGCCTCGATTTCGGGCGCGGCAAGCGCCTCGGCGGTTTCGGTCACGGCAATGCCTTCCTCGCCGATATCCTCGCGGGCGGAGAATACGCGGCGGCGCGACTGGTCTTCGGCCACAGGTTCCGCTTCTTCAGTTTCGGGCGCGATCTCCACTTGCTCCACCAAGGCGGCGCGCCGCGCAAGGCGCGATGCGATTACGAGGCCGAAGAGAAAGCCGACGACGCCTGCCGCCACGGCGACGGCGGCAAAGCCCGCCATGCCCACGGGCGGCTCGAAGAAGCGGTGCAGGCCGGTCAGCCCAGCGCTCTGGAACAGGGCGTCGCGGGTATCGGCGGGGGTTACGTAGAGCACGCCAAGCGTGCCTGCGCCCACGAGCATCCCGAACCACAAGCCCACGGCAGGCCTGAACCAGGCCTTCGTGGTCAGCGTGCTGTCATTGTCCACGTAGCTCATCGGGCCTCAAATCCTTGCGGGCTCAGCGCCCTTGCCCCTGCGCTTGTAGCAGCTTGGCGTAAACGTCGCGATAACGGGAGACATTGCGTGCCCAGTCATGTTTGTCCGCGACATGGGCGCGGCCGGCATCGCGCATCGCGTCCCAGCCGGCGCGCGCATCGATGAAGCGGGCCAGCGAGGCCGCCATCGCCGCCGGATCGTCGGGCGGGAAGAGCAGGCCGGTCACCCCGTCCTCGATCAGTTCGCGGTGTCCGCCGACGTCGCTGGCCGCCACGATCCGCCGCTGGGCCATCGCCTCCAGCGGCTTCAGTGGCGTCACGAGGTCGGTGAGGCGCGATTTCTTGCGCGGATAGGCAAGTACGTCGATCAGCGAGTAATACCGTTCCACCTCGGAATGCGGCACGCGGCCGGTGAAGCGGATGGCATTTTCTGCGGGGGAGGCTTGGGCCTGCGCTCTCAGGGCCTCTTCCATCGGTCCGCCGCCGACCAGCAGCAGGCTGGCCGAGGGATGCTTTTCGCGCAGGGCGGGCATGGCGGCGATCAGGTCGTCGAGCCCCTCGTAATCGTAGAAACTGCCGATGAAGCCGATGACCGGCCCCTCGCCCATGCCGAGTTCGCTCGCCAATGCCTCGTCGCGCGGCGGCGGATCGCCGAACAGCGACAGGTCGACGCCATTGGGCGAGATCGCGATCTTGCCCGCATCCTGGCCGCGCGCGACGAGGTCGCCGCGCAAACCCTCGCAGATCGTGAAGACCGCGTCGGCGCGCTTCACCACGCGATTTTCGAGCGCGCGGGTGAGGCGGTACTTGGCCGAACCTTGCGTGCCCGTACCGTTGCCGACCGCCGCATCTTCCCAGAAGGCGCGGATTTCATAAACGAAAGGCAGGCCCAGCGCGCGGGCAGCCTTCAGCCCGGCCATGCCGCATAGTGCGGGCGAATGCGCATGGATGACGTCAGGACGCCAGTCGCGCGCAACCTCCTCGATCCGGCGGCGCAGTGCCGCCACTTCGCGCATTTCGCGCGCAACCGGCGGGCCGGAGGGCGTTCCCGGTGTGCGGTAAAAGGTTAGGCCCTCCACCTCTTCCGCGACTTCCCCGCTGTCCGCACCGCCTGCCGCGTGCCGCTGGCCGGTCACGCCCGCCACTTCGATCCCGCTCGCCTCGAGGCTCTTCAGGATGGCGCGCGTGCGGAAGGTGTAGCCCGAATGCAGGGGCAGCGAGTGGTCGAGGATATGAAGGACCCGTGTCATTGCGCGTCTCCTGTGTCACAACAGGCTTAACGGCGCGTCAACCGCGTTTCGCTATGAGGGTCATGCACGCCGCACCTGCGGCGCATTGGAAAGTCACGCGCGCTTGATCGACAATTTCGCCCTGCTGCTGACCCATGTGCTGATCGCCATCGCGCTGATCCGCCTGCTGGGCCGCGCCGATCTCGATAACGAGGACCTGCTCGAGGTCGAGGAGGAGAAGGTCGAGCGCGAAGGGCCATCGCTGCGCGAAAAGCGGCGCGCCCGCGCCCGGGCGGAGGCGCGCGATGCTTGACCTTGCGCTGTTCCTCGTCGTCATCGGGATGTTTCTGCTAGGTCTGCGCAAGCCCTTCATCTGGGTGCTGGCCTATCTCTACATCGACATCCTCGCCCCGCAGAAGATCGGCTGGTCGCTGGCGCAATTGCTGCCCGTATCGCTGATCGCCTTCCTGCTCGCCTTCGGCGGCTGGGCGGTGGCGGAAAAGAAAGATGGCTTCCGCCTGTCGATGCGGCAGGGCCTGCTGGCGGCGCTGCTGGTGTGGTGCTTCATCACCCTGCAATGGGCCGATTTCCCCGAAGCGGGGGCAGAGAAATGGGCCTGGGTGTGGAAGGCGCTGGTCTTCGCCATCTTCCTGCCGCTGACGCTGACGACCAAATTGCGGATCGAGGCGGCGATGCTGATAACCGTGCTGACGGCCGCTGCGATCATCATCTCTGCGGGCCTCAAGACCGTGGGCGGCGGGGGCGGCTACGGCAATCTCTACCTGTTCGTGAACGACAATTCGAACATCTACGAAAGCTCTACCCTGTCGACCGTGGCGATCGCGCTCATCCCGATCATCCTGTGGTTCATGCGGCACGGCACGATTTTCAAGCCCGACTGGCGGGTGAAGCTGTTCGGCGCGGCGCTGATCTTTGCCTGCTTGCTCATCCCCATCGGGACCGAAGCGCGCACGGGCCTGCTGTGCATCGCCGCGCTCGGCCTGATGCTGCTGCGCGATGTGAAGCGGCGCTTCCTTTACATCGGGGCGGCGGCTGCCATCGGCATTGCCGCGCTGCCCTTCCTGCCGTCCTCCTTCACCGAACGCATGTCGACCATCAAGGAAGCGCAGTCCGAACAATCCGCCTCGACCCGCATGCAGGTGTGGTCGTGGACGCTCGACTATGTGGAGCGCAATCCGCTCGGCGGCGGCTTCGACGTCTACCGGGGCAACAGTTTCACCTACAAGATGCCGGTCAAGGAGGTGGACGGGAATACGGTGCGCGTCACTTACCAGGACGTGACCGAAAGCGGGCGCGCGTTCCATTCCTCGTGGTTCGAGATGCTGGGCGAGCAGGGCTGGCCGGGCCTCATCCTGTGGACGCTGCTGCACGTCACCGGGCTGGTCCAGATGGAGCGCATCCGCCGCCGCTATGCCGGCCGGACCGGGCGGATCGAGGGGTGGCAGGGCCCGCTCGCCAGCGCCTTGCAGTTCGCCAATATCATCTACCTCGTCGGAGCGACCTTCCAGGGGATCGCCTACCAGCCGGTCGTGCTGATGATTGTGGGCTTGCAGATCGCGCTGGCCGATCACGTGAAACGGCGCGAGTCGGCGCTCGACAAGGCGGCCTTCAAGGAGGTCAAGGCAGCCAACCGGCGCGCCGATGCCCGGGCCGCCGCGCCCGATCCCGCCATTCCGTAGGGGCACCGCAAGCGCGGTTGCACGAGCCTTCCGCATAGGCCATGACACCGCCCGTTCGCGCGGGCGCAAACGGCTTCCCGCGCCCCCTTTTATGGCAATCGAGGAGAGACGCGCATGAGCCCCCAGGAAATCGCAGCCAAGATCGGTGAACAGGTCGGCACCAGCGAATGGGTCGAGATGAGCCAGGAGCGCATCAACCAGTTCGCTGACGCCACCGGCGACCACCAGTTCATCCACATCAACGAAGAGATGGCCAAGATGACGCCGTTCGGCGGCACCATCGCCCACGGCTTCCTCACCCTGTCGATGATCCCCTTCCTCACCGCGAACAGCGACGTGCCGCGGGTCGACGGGATCAAGATGGCCGTCAACTACGGCGGCAACAAGACGCGCTTCATCGCGCCCGTGCGTTCGGGCAAGCGTATCCGCGGCCACTGGAAGCTGCTCGAAATGAGCGAGAAGCGTCCCGGCCAGTGGCAGCAGACCATGGAAATCACCATCGAGATCGAGGGCGAGGACAAGCCGGCCCTGATCTGCGAATGGATGACCATGTATTTCGTCTGAGAATAGAATTGCGCTCCGGTCCGCGACCCGGAGCGCCTCCTCCCCGGGGGAAACCGTACCCGTTTCGCTGACCAATATTATCTAAGGAATGACCATGCGTGACGCAGTCATCGTATCCACCGCCCGCACCGCCATCGGCCGGGCCTACAAGGGCGGCTTCAACGACACCAAGGGCGCGACCCTCGGTTCCTATTCGCTGAAGCCCGCGATCGAGCGTGCCGGCATCGATGCCGGCGAAGTCGACGACGTGCTGTGGGGCGCCGCGCTCCAGCAGGGCGCGCAGGCCGGCAACCTCGGCCGCCAGGTCGCGCTGCGTGCCGGCTGCCCGATCGGCGTGTCGGGCATGACCATCGACCGCCAGTGCTCCTCGGGCCTGATGACCATCGCCACCGCGGCCAAGCAGATCATCACCGATCGTATGGATATCGTGGCGGCCGGCGGCCAGGAATCGATCAGCCTCGTCCAGACCAAGGAAATGCGGGTCATGCCCGATCCCGAACTGATGGCGATGCACGGCGCGATCTACATGCCCATGTTGCAGACCGCCGAAACGGTCGCCCAGCGTTACGGCATCAGCCGCGAAGCGCAGGACGAATACGCGCTCCAGTCGCAGCAGCGCACCGCTGCCGCACAGGAAGCCGGCAAGTTCGACGACGAGATCGTCCCCGTCACCACCACCATGAAGGTGCAGAACAAGGAAACCGGCGAGATTTCCGACCAGGAAGTCACCATCGCCAAGGACGAGGGCAACCGTCCCTCGACCACGCTCGAAGGCCTGCAGTCGCTGCAGCCGGTCATGGGTCCGGGTACCTCGATCACCGCGGGTAACGCCTCGCAGCTGTCGGACGGTTCCTCGGCCAGCGTGCTGATGGAAGCCAAGGTCGCCGAACAGCGCGGCCTCCAGCCGCTCGGCCGCTATGTCGGCATGGCGGTTGCCGGTACCGAGCCCGATGAAATGGGCATCGGCCCGGTCTTCGCGATCCCGAAGCTGCTCAAGCGCTTCGACCTCAAGGTCGAGGACATCGGCCTGTGGGAACTGAACGAGGCGTTCGCCGTGCAGGTGCTGTATTGCCGCGACAAGCTGGGCATCGACAACGACAAGCTCAACGTGAACGGCGGCTCGATCTCGATCGGCCACCCCTATGGCATGACCGGCGCGCGCTGCGTCGGCCACACGCTGATCGAAGGCAAGCGCCGCGGTGCCAAGTACGGCGTCGTCACCATGTGCGTGGGCGGCGGCATGGGTGCAGCCGGCCTGTTCGAGATCTTCTGATCCAACACCGGCTTGTTTAAGCCCCTGTAAAAGCGCATCCTCCGGCCAAAGCCGTCGGAGGATGCTTTTTTATGGGCATTATGGAAATCATCGGCGTTGCCGGAAGTGTCAGCCTGCTGGCGGGCTGGCGACTGTACCTGAGCATTTTCGCCACCGGTCTCGCCATGCGGCTGGGCGCGATCCCGCTGCCCGAACACCTCCAGAGCCTCGACATTCTGGCGAACCCCTGGATCATGGGCATCGCGGCCGTGGCAGCGCTGGCCGAATTCTTTGCCGACAAGGTCATGTGGCTCGATAGCGCGTGGGACGCGGTCCACACCTTCGTGCGGCCGATCGGCGGCGCGCTGCTGGCGCTCGCGATCATCGATCCGGCGGACCCGGCAACGCAGGTCGTCGCCTTCCTGCTCGGCGGCGGCGCGGCGCTCACCGCCCATGCGGGCAAGGCGGGCGCACGCGGCGTGGTCAATGCCAGCCCCGAACCGGTCAGCAATATCGCCGTCTCCAGCGTGGAGGACGTGGCGACCGCGGGCCTGCTCTACCTCGCTTACGAATATCCTTACGTGGCAGGCGGCATCGCGCTGGTGCTGCTGGGGCTGACGGTCTGGCTGATACTGACGGCGCGGCGGATCATCCGCAGCTTCTTCAACGGCGGCGCCAAGGCCCCTCCGCCGCCTAGCGGCTGAGCAGGAAGACCGCGAATTCGGCGCGCAGATTGGATGCGCCCGCGACCGGCCTTTCTCCGGCGAAGAACCATTCCCGTTCGATCCGCGCGCCCTTCTCGCGCGCCAGTTCGCGAAAGTCCTTCACGGTCACGTGGTGGATGTTTTGCGTCTCGTACCAGCTGACCGGAATGCTGCGCGTCACCGGCATGCGCCCGCCGAACATCAGCGCGGCGCGGGTGCGCCAGTGGGCGAAGTTCGGGAAGGAGACGAAGGCCTGCTTGCCGACGCGGAGCAGCTGGTCGAGCATGAGGTCGGGCCGGCGCGCGGTCTGCAGCGTCTGGCTGAGCACGGCGTAGTCGAACCCCTTGTCCGGATAGTCGGCCAGCGCGCTGTCGGCATCGCCCTGCACCACCGAGAGGCCCTGCGCCACGCAGCGCTCGACGCAGGCCGGGTCGATCTCGATCCCGCGCGCATCGACCTGCTTGGTCGCGCGCAGTTCGCCCAGCAGCGTGCCGTCGCCGCAGCCGATGTCGAGCACGCGGGTGCCCGGCGCAATCGCCTCGGCAATGGCGGCAAGGTCTGGGCGCAGCACGCTCATTCGAGGAACCCCTTCACCACGCGGTCGAGGGCGGGCACGTCGAGCAGGAAGCTGTCGTGGCCATGCGGGGCGCTGAGTTCGACAAAGCTGACCGCGGCGCCTGCCGCATTGAGCGCATGGACTACATGGCGGCTTTCGCTTGTCGGGTAGAGCCAGTCGGAATCGAAGCTGACGAGGCAGAAGCGCGCCGTGGTCCCGGCAAAGGCATCGGCCAGCTTGCCGCCGTGTTCTTCGGCTAGGTCGAAATAATCCATCGCGCGGGTGATATAGAGATAGCTGTTCGCATCGAAGCGGCGGGTGAAGCCGCTGCCCTGGTAGCGCAGGTAGCTTTCCACCTGGAAATCGGCATCGAAGCCGAAGCTCTTGGTCTCGCGGTCCTGGAGGTTGCGGCCGAACTTCTCGGTCAGCGCCTCTTCCGACAGATAGGTAATGTGCGCCGCCATGCGCGCCACGGCGAGGCCGGAATCGGGCTGTGCGTCGGCAGCGTAATAGTCGCCCCCGCACCAGTTCGGGTCGGCCATCACCGCCTGCCGCCCAAGCTCGTGGAAGGCGATGTTCTGGGCCGAATGCCGGCTGGTCGATGCGATGACCAGCACGCGGGTCGCACGCTCGGGCCAGTTGGCGGCGAGACTCAATGCCTGCATCCCGCCCATCGACCCGCCGACCACGGCGTGCAGCCGCTCGATCCCCAGTGCATCGAGCAGGGCGACCAGCCCGCGGACCATGTCGCGGATGGTGATGACCGGGAAGCGCATGGCATAGGGCTTGCCGTCGGCCGCGAGGCTCGCCGGGCCGCTCGAGCCCATGCAACTGCCGATGACATTGGCGCAAACGACGAAATAGCGGTCGGTGTCGATCGGCTTGCCCGGTCCGACCATACGCTCCCACCAGCCCGGCTTGCCGGTGACGGGGTGGGTGCTGGCGACATACTGGTCGCCGGTCAGCGCATGGCAGATCAGGATGGCGTTCGAGCGATCGTCCGCCAGCGTGCCATAGGTCTCGTAGGCGATCTCGACCTGCGCCAGCTCGCTCCCGCCGTCGAGCGGCAGGGGATCGGTCAATTGCAAAACTTGGGACGCCCCGGACATTCCTTGGCCTCTACAGCCAAGGCAGGTGCTTGTCGAAGGGGCGTTTTTCTTTCATGCGGCGAAGCCGCGATGACCCAGTCCAACGATAGTTCCGCCCGCCCGACGATGAAGCCCTGGATCGAGGCAATCCATGCCTATGTGCCAGGCAAGTCCAAGGGCAGCGACGGGCGCGAGCTGACCAAGCTGTCCGCCAACGAGAATCCGCTGGGGTGCAGCGCGCAGGCACTGGCTGCGCTCGGCAAGGGTGGGGATCCGGCGCGCTATCCCGATCCCGATGCGACGGCGCTGCGCGAGGCGATTGCGCAACTGCACGGCCTCGATGCGGCGCGGATCGTGTGCGGGACCGGTTCGGACGAGTTGCTCAATCTAGCCGCGCAAGGCTTCGCGGGGCCCGGGGACGAGGTCCTCTACGCCCGCTTTTCCTTCGTGGTCTACGAAATCGCCGCGCGCCGCTGCGGGGCGACGCCGGTCGAGGCGCCCGATGCCGATTACGCGACCGACGTGGACGCGTTGCTGGCTGCGGTGACGGAGCGCACGCGGGTCGTATTCCTTGCCAACCCGAACAATCCGACCGGTACCTATTTGCCGCGCGCCGAGATCGAGCGGCTGCACGCGGGCTTGCCCGCCAATGTCTTGCTGGTGGTCGACCAGGCCTATGGCGAATACCTGGACGAGGCGGAGGACGATGGCGGCATGGCCCTCGCCGCGGCGCATGACAACGTGCTGGTTACGCGCACTTTCTCCAAGATCTACGGCCTTGCGGGCGAGCGGATCGGCTGGGCGACCGGCGCGCCGCACCTGATCGATACGCTCAACCGGATCCGCGGCCCATTCAACGTCACCACCAGCGGCCAGCGCGCGGCTATCGCCGCGCTGGGCGACCAAGGCTTCGTCGAACTGTCGCGCAAGGCCAATGGCGAGGAGCGTGACCGGTTCGCCGAGGCGATTGCAGCGCTCGGCAACCACGGCCTTCGCGCCGTGCCGAGCAAGGCGAATTTCGTGCTGGTCCTGTTCGAAGGCGCGCTGACGGCGGAAATGGCGCTCGGCGCGCTGGCCGAAGGCGGTTACGCCGTGCGCCACCTGCCGGGACAGGGCCTGCCGCATGCACTGCGCATTACCGTCGGCACGCGCCAACAGATGGACGATATCGCCCGCATCCTGCGCGATGCGGCAAGGGCCGTCTCGTGACGATCGAGCGCGTCGCCATCATCGGCCTCGGCCTCATCGGCGGCTCCATCGGCCTCGCGACCGGCGAGATGCTGGGCGAGGTGGAAACGACGGGGTGGGATGCCGACTCCGAAGTGCGCCGCCGCGCTGGCGAACGCGGCCTTGTCGGCAAGGTTTGCGATACGGCGGGCGAAGCGGTGATCGATGCCGATCTCGTGATCCTTTGCGTGCCCGTCGGCGCGATGGAGGAAGCGGCCAGTGGCATCGCTGCGTCACTCAAGCCCGGCGTGATCGTCAGCGACGTCGGTTCGTCCAAGGGCAGCGTCGCCAAGGCGCTCGCCCGCGCATTGCCGGATGCGACGATCATCCCCGCGCACCCCGTCGCCGGTACCGAGCGCAGCGGGCCGGACGCAGGCTTTGCCGAGCTGTTCCGCCACCGCTGGTGCATCCTGACACCCGGCGCCGATGCGCCCGAAGCTGCCGTGGCCGATTTGTCGGCTTTCTGGGAAGGCTTGGGCGCCAAGGTCGAGATCATGGATGCCGAACATCACGACCTCGTCCTCGCCGTGACCAGCCATATCCCGCACCTCATCGCCTACACCATCGTCGGCACTGCCTCGGATCTCGAGGACGTGACGCGGGGCGAAGTGATCAAGTATTCCGCCGGCGGCTTTCGCGATTTCACGCGCATCGCCGCGTCGAACCCGGTCATGTGGCGCGACGTGTTCCTGACCAACCGCGACGCGGTGCTCGAAGTGCTGGGGCGCTTCAACGAAGACCTCACCGCGCTCCAGCGGGCGATCCGCAATGGCGACGGCGACACGCTGCACGATTTGTTCGAGCGCACGCGCACGATCCGCCGCTCGATCATCGAGGAAGGGCAGGACGACGCGCGGCCCGACTTCGGCCGCAAGGAC
This sequence comes from Qipengyuania gaetbuli, assembly GCF_009827315.1. Lineage (NCBI taxonomy): Bacteria > Pseudomonadati > Pseudomonadota > Alphaproteobacteria > Sphingomonadales > Erythrobacteraceae > Qipengyuania > Qipengyuania gaetbuli. Next base: position 1,655,352 of record NZ_WTYF01000004.1, on the reverse strand, counting down.
CACTGATCAGCTGTTCAGAGCGTTGATTTCGTCGAGCACGCGCCGCTCGATCTCCTCCCGCGGCAGGCCGGCGGGAATGGGCTCGCCGAAGCGGTAGGTGATGCGTCCCCGGGCTTTCAGCGGGCGGTGGTAGAGCGGCCCGCTGTCGACCGCGACCGGCACGACCGGCAGGCCGAGCATCTTGTAGAGCCCGGCAAAACCCGATTGCAGCGGACGGCGCTCGCCATGCGGCACTCGGGTGCCTTCGGGGAAGATGACCAGCGGTCGCCCTTCTGCCGAACGCGACTTCGCAAGGCGGATCATGGCCATCAATGCCTTGGCGCCCTGGTCGCGCTGGACGAAGATCAGGCCGTATGCCGCGGCTGCCTTGCCCCAGCCCGGAATGCCGAGCAGTTCCTGCTTGGCGAAGACTGCCGGGCTGTCGAACAGGGCGGGGGCGTCGATCGCCTCGAAGAAACTCTCGTGCTTGACTGCGTAGAGCACCGGCTCGTCCAGCGGCGCGCCTTCCATCACCAGTTCGATGCCCAGCAGGTGGCGCACGCACCAGCGTTGCCATTCGCTCCAGTTCTCGACCCTTCGGCGGAAAGCGGGGCGCGAGAACGGCAGGCACGCCAGCGCCGATGCGGTCACGAAGATCGAGCCGATATAAAAAGCGAAATAGAACGCGATATTGCGCAGCAGGATCATCGCGTCAGACCGGCAGTCCCTGCGAGATCTCGGACGCCAGCAGCTTGTTGTATTCGAGGAACAGCGTCGCAAGGTCCGGGTGCGAGACGACCGCGTCCTTCACCAGTCTGATTTCCTCCGGCAGGGTCTCGGTCACTTCGGAAGAGGCGCGGGCCATGTGCCAGTCGGTCGTGACGAGGCGGGCGGAGGTGAACTCCTTCTCCTTCATCCACTGGGCGACCTCGCCGGCATTGCTGCGCGTGTCGACCGCGAGGTAGCCCAGCGTCACGCAGCAGTTCATCGTGCGGCGCGGCACATCGAATTCGGCCGCGAATTCGCCCGGCTTCACTTCCGGATCGACGCCGGAGACGAACATCTCCTTCGCTTCGCCGGTGGCGACCACTTCCAGCCCGCGGGCAATGCGCCCCGGGCCGCCGGTCAGCACGATCACCGCATCGGTCTTCGTTTCCGCCGAAGGGCCGGGCAGCGTCACTGCAAAGGCGAGGAAGCCGAATGCGTAGATCAGCACCAGGCCGGCAACGAAACGCAGGATCACAGCATTTTCCGCAAGGAGGACAGGACGGTCATGCGCGCGGTGTAGACGGCAATTCCGACCGCGAAAAGCGGGACCAGTGCAACTATCGCCCAATCGGTCGGCAACAGTGTCCCGCCTGCCACCATCCCGGAATCGAGCGCGGCGAAACGGCTCGCCACCAGCAGGATTGCGCCCGTGCCCAGCGCCAGGCCGAGCACGCCGCCTGCCAGTGCGTCGAACAGGATCGAACGCTGGAACACCCGCGCCACCTGCTCGTCGCTGCCGCCCAAGAGGTGGACGATCTCGATCGTGTCGCGATTGCCGTCGAGCGCGTTGCGCGCCGCCAGCCAGACTGCGGCGGCTCCCGTGAAGGCGAGCAGGGCGATGAGCGCGAAGGCCATGTAGCGCAGCGAGTTCAAAGCTTCGAGGACGGGGGCAAGCCAGGCCTCCTGCGCATCGATGCGGGCCGACGGCGCGGCGGCGGCAATGCGCCCTTCCAGCGCTTCGAGCTGAGCCTCGCCCGATCCTGCGGCCAGCTGCAGGTCGATCAGCGCGGGCAAGGGCACCGCCTCGATCGCCTCGCCCGTGCCGAGCCAGGGTTCGAGAAGGGCGGCAATCTCGCTTTCGGGCACGATCCGGACCGCCTCGACCGAGGCGTCCTGCCGCAGCAGCGCGGCGACGCGCTGCGTCTGTTCCGCCCGCAGGTCGGGATCAGCTTCGAGGATCTGCACGGTTGCGCTGCCGGCAAGCTCGCCTCGCGCGCTCGCCGCTAGGTTGGACAGGGCCAGCGCTCCGCCAACCGCCAGCACGGTGAGGGCTGTCATGATGGCGATGACCCAGGGCACCGGGCCGCCCAGCCGGGTGCGCGGCAACAGGTGCGCGGCGCGCCTGCCGCGAAACGGCGCAAGGCCCCGGTCGACGGCCCGGCCAAGGGTCGGGGGGCGCTTCATTCCGGCATTCCCGTGCCCGAGGTGCGCTTGGGCGGATAGCGCAGTGCGCCCGTGGGATCGGACAGCGTGCCCTTGTCGAGCCGCATGATCAGGCTTTCGGGCACCTTGCGGATCAGCTGCACGTCATGGGTGGCGACCACCACCGTCGTGCCGAGGCGATTGAGCGCCTCGAACAGGCGGATGAGCTTGAGCGCCATTTCCGGGTCGACGTTGCCGGTCGGTTCGTCGGCCACGAGGATTTCCGGCCGGGCGATGACCGCGCGGGCAATCGCGACGCGCTGCTGCTCGCCGCCCGACAGCGTGGCGGGGCGCGCATCGGCGCGGTGGCCCAGCCCGACCCATTCGAGCATGTCGTTGACCGGCCCTTCGAGATCGCTCTCGCGCACGCCCGAAACGCGCAGCGGCAGGGCGATATTGTCGAAGGCGGACAGGTGGTCGACGAGGCGGAAGTCCTGGAACACCACGCCCATCCTGCGGCGGAACTTGGGCAGCTGGTCGCGCGGCATGGTGATGACATCGGTGCCGAACATCCGCATGCCCCCGCGCGACGGGCGCTGGGCGAGGTAAAGCAGCTTCAGCAGTGAAGTCTTGCCCGCGCCGCTGGCCCCGGTGAGGAAGTAAAACCGGCCCGAAAACAGGGTGAAGGAAATATTCGAGAGGACCTCGCGCTCGGTCCCGTAGCGCAATCCGACGTTGTCGAACTGCACGATTGCGCTTTCCTGCACGCTCATCGGCCTGCAATCGCCGCGAAAAAGGGATGAATAGGAGCCGCCATCGTCCGATTGGGGCCTATAACCGTCCTTCGATGTGGAAAAAAGCCGCTTGGGCCTTTCACGCACAGATGCGCAGCTTGTCGCGATTCGCGGCAATGCGTAAGGCTTTTGTCCACCATGATTATTGCCTGTCCTGCCTGCAGCACGCGCTATGTCGTTCCCGATAGCGCAATCGGCGTGGACGGCCGCACGGTGCGCTGCGCCAAGTGCAAGCATTCCTGGTTCCAGGACGGGGCCGAAGTCGAAGGCGTCGTGGCCAGCGAAGCGGCAGCTCCACCGCCTCCTCCTCCGCCGCCGCCACCTCCCGCTCCGGTGCAGCGCGAAGATAGCTCGCCTGCGCGGCCCGGCTTCAGTTTCGCTGAAGGCGAGGCCGACGTCGCTACGGCGGAAGCCCCGCCGGTCGAGGATGCGGCAGAGGACGAAGCGCCCGATTTCGATGCGACGACGCCCCCTTCCTATGACGAGGAACAGCCGGCCCCGCCGCCGGTGAGCCGCGCCTACGAGGACGAGGACGATTTCGTCTCCAGCTTCGACCATGCGCCGCCGTTCCGCCCGCGCCGCAACATGATGAAGCTGTGGACCTGGGCGGCAGCGACCTTTGCCGTGCTGGCGCTGGGCGCAGTGGTGGCGATCACCCAGTTCGGCACGCCGTCCTGGTGGCCGGTCGACAAACCTGCCTTCGGCCAGGCGCAACCCGATCTCGAACTGCGCTTCCCGCAGGAATCGCAGAGCTGGCGCGAGCTGGAGAACAAGACCTACCTCTTCTCCGCCCGGATCGAGGTGGAAAACAAGGCGCGCGAAAGCCGCCGCCTGCCGCCGATCCAGATCGTCATGCTCAACGAGCGCGAACAGCAGGTCTTCACCTGGATCGTGCAGCCGCCGCAGCCCACGCTGGCACCGGGCGAGACGATCACCATCGACGAGGCGAGCACGCAGGTCCCGCGCAACGCGGTCTATGCCGACGTGGGCTGGGCCCCGCTCTGACCCTCGCGACAAAGGTGCTTGCGGCAGTGCAAAGGCGCTGCTAGGGGCGCGCTCCTACCGGCGGTAGCACCTGTTTCCCCTCCGCGGGATTCGCTACCGATTTCAGACTGTGTGCGGTCGTGGCGGAACTGGTAGACGCGCAACGTTGAGGTCGTTGTGGGCTAACGCCCGTGGAAGTTCGAGTCTTCTCGACCGCACCATCAGTCCCTTTCCCTGCAAATCGACGAAACCGCAGCCTGCGCATGCGCGGGCCATGCGAAAAGGCCGGGCCACCCGCATGGGCAACCCGGCCTTCGTTTCACGGTGACGGCGGCTTATTCGGTGCCGCTCGCCTCGGCGGGAGCCTCGTTGGATGCCGAGCCGCTGGCCTGGCCCGCGATGAGCGCGGTGCCGCTGGCCGTCAGGCTGCCGGCGGGAAGGGTGGTCAGGCCGTCCTTGGTGTCGACGACCAGCTGGCGGATCTCGCCGCTGCGCGTGGCAACGATGTCGCGCACGGTGCCGAGCTGTTCGCCCGAAGGCAGCTGGACCGGCATGCCCGGCGCGACGGCGAAGACGCCTTCGCCCTGGGCCGCGCCGCTACCTGCCAGCGCCAGCACGCCGTTATCGATCATGCCTGCGCCCTGTGCAGCGCCGCTTGCCGAACCGGCGAGGCTGCCGGCCTGTGCCGTTGCACCCGACAGGCGGTCGCGGGCCGAACCCACGGCGGGGGTGGCGATATTGCGGACGCTCGAGGCGGTCTCGCGCGCCCGGGCGGCAGTGCCCTGGACTGCGCCGGTCACGGCATCGGTGCCGATCAGCTGCGCATTGGCGCTGCCCGAGCCCGAGGCATTGGCAGAGCCCGAAGCATTGCCCGAAGCCTCGCCTGCCGGCGTGCCGAGCAGCTGGCTGGTGGTGGCATCGAGGCTGGTGTCGACGCTGCGGTCGATGGCGACGCTGCCGTTCTTGCGGTCGACATTCTGGTTGCCGCGCGTGGCGGCATCGCCGCGCAGCGTGCCGCGGGTGGTCGAACGCAGCGTTTCGGTCGGTGCGCGCAGGGTAGAATTGACCGTGCCATTGAGCGATCCGGTGACGCCCGACAGGCCGCCACCGCCCAGCAGCTGGGCGTGGGCAGGGGCTGCAATCAGGGTGAGTGCCGAAGCGGCAAGCATGAGGTTCTTCATCGTCAGTTCCTTTCGATCTGCGGATGCGAAGGGGGTCGGTGCATCCGCTCGAAAGGAAAACGGGTGGGCTGCGGCGCTTAATCCATAAAAGCGCGAAAAAAATTTCAGCGTCCGGTGCAACCGCCGCAGACAAGGCCCCTGCCATAGGTGTCGTCATGGCCCTTGCGTCCTAGGTCCACGGCCTCTGCATCGAGCGCGGCGCGCCAGCTGCGGCCCTGCGCCAAGGCCCGCGCCAGGCGGGCCGCGACCAGCGGGGTGGCAAAGGACGTACCGCGCAGGCCGATGCGCTTGCCCTTGGCATTGCGGCCGTAGATGTCTGCGCCCGGCGCGGCATAGTCGAGATGGAGCGCGCGGCCCGCCTCGATCAGCGCGCGACGCTTGCCGTCGACCGCAGTCACGGCAACCACGCCGTCGTAGGAGGCCGGATAGGCGGGCGGGGCGGCCGGGCCGTCATTGCCGACCGCCGCGACCACCACCACGCCCTTGCGCTGGGCTGCGCCGATCGCCCGTTCGAGCACCGCATTGCGCGGTCCTACTAGGCTGATCGTCACCACCTTGCTCCCGCGCGCAACCAGCCAGCCCAGCCCCTTGGCCATGGCGAGCGCGTTGCCGCCTGCCTTGTCGGTGCCGTACACGTCCGCCACGCGGATCGTGCCCGCGCCTGCATGGGCGAGCAGCGATGCAACCGAGCTGCCGTGGTGGCTCGGGAAGGGCGCGCCAGCGGCAAAGCCGCGCGTCTCCGTGACCTTTACCGCAGGCCCGGGCGCGCCGTCGATCATGCCGACCGGCGCCGCGCTGCCCGCGCTACCTTGCGCCGAGATGGCCAGCACCGCGCCATTGCCGGTGCCCGACTGGAAGTGGAGGTTGTCGGCGCTGACCTGGGCCTGCGGCAGGAGGAGGGCGAGCGCCGCTTGCGCTTCTGCAAGGTCCATCCCCTCGGGCACGCCGAGGCGCATGAGCGAGAGATCCAGCCCCTCGACCTCTTCGCGCGAAAGGACGGTAAAGCCTGCCTCCAGGGCCGGGCTGAGTGCATTGGCGGAAACGTCCATCACCAGCAGCTCGCCGCGCCGCGCGGGTGCGCCTGCCGCATCGTACTCGATCGCATCGGCATTGCGGCGCACCAGCCGGTCTATCGTGCGCAGGCGGTCGCGCGCGAGCCGTTCGACCGTGCGCTGCACTCCGGCGCGCGCCTCGTCGAGCGTGTCGAGCGTTTCGCCCACAACCGGCCCCACCTGCGGCAGCTGGACACGCGGCAGCGCGACCTGCGCGGCCAGCGGCGCGGTAACCAGTGCCAGTACGGCGCAAAGCAGGGAAAAAACTCGCATCGTCCTCTCGTTCTTCGACTAAAACGCATTAAGCATGGATGAAACGCACGCGCTCGTCCGTTTAATCCCTGGAAGGCAGAGACGCTGAACACATCGTTCGAGAAAGACTTGCTGGCCCTGCTGCCCCGGTTGCGCCGTTTCGCAATCGGGCTGTCCGGCAATCCGTCCGACGGTGACGATCTCTGCCAGATGACCATTGAGCGCGCGCTGGCCAACCGGTCCCGCTGGGAAGAAGGCACGCGGCTCGACAGCTGGATGTATCGGATCATGCGCAATATCTGGATCGACGAGGGCCGTAAGGCGACGCGCAGCCTGCAGACCTTCGTGGCCGAGGAGGCCGGCGTCGGCGTCGGCGGCGATGGCGCGCAGGAAGCCGCGGTCGAACTGTCCAACGTCGATCGCGCCATGCAGAAACTGCCGGAAGACCAGCGCGAGGCCGTGCTGCTCGTGATGGTCGAAGGCTATGCCTACAAGGAGGCGGCCGAAATCGTCGGCTGCCCGGTCGGCACGCTCAATTCCCGCCTCGTGCGCGGCCGCGACGCGCTGATGGCAATGCTCGGAGAAGCATCGTGACGATTACCCCCGAAGACATCGCCGCGTTTGCCGATGGCGAACTGTCGGGCGAACGCGAGGCGCAGGTCGCCGCTGCGATTAAGGCCGATCCCGAACTGGCGCAGCAGGTGGCACGGCACAAATCGCTGAAGGCCATGCTGGCCGGCCATTATTCGCCTGTCCTCGACCAGCCCGTGCCCGACCGGCTGGCTGCCATGCTGTCCCGGCCGCAACCGGCCGAGGTGGTCGACTTCGCCGCGGCCCGCGAGCGGCGCGAGAGCAGGCGGCGCCTGCCGCACTGGGGCTGGATCGCCGGACCGGCGCTTGCCGCATCGCTGGCGCTTGCGGTGTTCCTGCCGGGCCAGGGCAGCGAAGCACCGGCCTATGCCGACACCCAGCTTGCCGGAGTGCTCGACGACCGGCTCGTCGCCGACCAGTCGCCGGGAGACGAAACCCGCGTGCTCCTGTCGTTCCGCACCGAGGAAGGCCGCTATTGCCGTGCCTTCAGCGCCAGCGCGGGCGGCGGGATTGCCTGCCGCGACGAGGCGGGGTGGAAGCTGGAGGCACTTGGCGAGGGCAGCGAAGGCGCCTCGACCGATTACCGCATGGCCGGCGCAGGCGATGCCGAGATCCTGGCCCTGGCACAGGAGATGGCAGCGGGACCGGCGCTCGATGCACAGGGCGAGCAGGCAGCGCGCGAGCAGGGCTGGCGTTGAGCTACTGCCCGGCGGGTCATCTCCCCTCCACCATTCACGCACGAAAAAAGGAAGGACCGGCGGGTCTTCCGGTCCTTCCTTCGGGGGATGGCCGCGCCGAGGGACTGGCGCGGCCCGGGACGTTGCTGTCGGTCAGTCGACGAAGATGACCTGGCCCATGCGGTATCCGCGCTCGGCCATTTCCTCGATGTAGTCGATCCGCTCGTGCTTCAGTTCGTGGGCGTATTCCTCCCACGCATCACGGCGGTCCTCGATATCGCTGGCGCGGCGCAGGTCGCTGGTCAGCTCCTTCTGCGCCTCGGTGATGTCGATGCGGTAATCGAACCACAGGCTGTTCTCGATCCCGGCGATCGGCGTGGTGATGATCAGCGCTTCCTCGGCGCGGGCGACCTGTTCCTCGTGCAGCATCGGCACGGCGGCGGTCGCGGCTGTGGCGAGGCCGAGGGCGAAGAGCGGCAGGGTGGCAAGCTTGTTCATGTGTCGTTTCTCCTTTTGGCGCGCACGGCGATGCCGGTCGCTTGAAAGGGAAACGGACGCCGGTGCGCGCTTAATCCATCGACCGGCAAATTTTTCGCAGGCGGGCAGCTTTGGCGAGATTTCTTGTGAATTCGCGGGGCCTTGCATAGGCTTCAGGGCCAAGGGGGAGTGAGCGAGTCGGGCTCTATGTACTGGTGGAAGGAAGACAGCGAACCCGCGCCCGGGTTCGGTGACCTGATGCAGCGCAGCAAGGTGCCGCTGACGCTGGCCGACGTGCGCCTGCCCGACGCGCCGCTCATCGGGGTCAACGAAGCCTTCTGCCAGGTAACCCAGTATGCGCCGGAGCTGTGCCTCGGACGCAATTGCCGCTTCCTGCAGCCGCCAGGCGGGGCCGGTCCGGTTCGCCAGCGGATGCGCGATTTCATCGCCAATGACAGAATAGAGGACGGCAAGTTCCTCGTGCCCAATGTCAGGGCCGACGGTTCGCCCTTTCTCAACCTCGTCTACATGACCAAGTTGCAATACAGGAATGAAATCGCTTACATATTCGGGTCGCAGTTCGAAATCAGAAGGCACGGCGAAGAAGCCCTGCAAATCTACGAAACGGCGCTGAAACAGGATATCCGCCAGCTCGGTTCGATTGCCGGCGAGATGGGGATCGTCATGCTCGGTACTTACGAGCAGCTGGCATCGAGCCACTCGATCATCGCGAAACTGCGGATGTCGGGGCTGAAGGGGGACTGATGAGCGAAGAGAAAGACAGCCTGCCCCCGGTCGTCGCCATCGGCGCATCAGCAGGCGGGCTCGAGGCCATTCGCGAACTCTTCGCCGGAAATAGCGGCGATACCGGCATGTCTTTCGTTGTCGTCCAGCATCTCGATCCGACCCACGAATCGCTGATGGCGCAGCTGCTCGAACGCTACACCGAGATGAAAGTGACGCAGGCGGAAGGCGGCGAAGCGCTCGAACCCGATCACATTTACGTGATCCCGCCTGCGCACGGGCTTGCTATCCATGACAACACGCTGGAGCTGACCGAGTTCGCCGACCCCCGCGGCCAGCGCCGCCCGATCGACGATTTCTTCGACAGCCTCGCCCAGGATCGGCAGCACAAGGCCGCATGCGTCATCCTCTCGGGGACGGGCGCCGACGGCAGCCGCGGCCTGCGCGCTATCAAGGAAAATGGCGGCCTGGCCGTGGCGCAGCAGCCGGACACGGCGCGCTATGACGGGATGCCAGTCTCGGCCATCGGTACCGGCCTCGTCGATATCGTCGCACCGCCATCCGACATGATCGGGGCCATCTGGGAATTCTTCTCCCGGCATTCGCACGACGGGCTGGAGGACGAGGCCCAGGAAGTCGCCGACCGGCTGGACGAATTGTGCGAGGTGCTGCGCGAAACCGTCGGGCATGACTTTTCGCGCTACAAGCGCTCGACACTGGTGCGCCGCGTGGCACGCCGGATGCAGGTCCTCTCGATCGAGGATGCGGGGCAATACATCGCCCGGATGCGCAGCGACGACGATGAATGCCAGGCGCTGTTCCAGGACCTGCTGATCAACGTCACGCAGTTCTTCCGCGATGCGAACGATTTCGAGGCGCTCAACGCACTCGTGATTTCCGAACTGGTGCGCAAGTCGCGCGACGGGCAGGAACTGCGTGTCTGGGTGCCGGGCTGTTCCAGCGGCGAGGAAGCCTATTCGATCGCCATGCTTTTTGCCGAAGCGATGCGACGGTACGAGAAGCGCCCCTACCTGCAGATCTTCGCCACCGATATCGACGACAAGATGCTCGATATCGCGCGCAGTGCGACTTATCCGGTGTCCGCGCTGGTCGACATTCCGAACGAGTACCAGCACCGCTATGTCATCGGCGGAACGGACACCTTTTCCGTCACACCGCAAATCCGCGACCTGGTCCGCTTCAGCCTGCACAACGTCGTGCGCGATCCGCCCTTCTCCAAGGTGGACCTCATTTCCTGCCGCAACCTCCTCATCTATTTCGACGAGGACCTGCAGCGGCACGTCCTGCCGCTGTTCCATTTTTCCCTGCGCGACAGCGGCTACCTCTTCCTCGGGACATCGGAAGGTATCGGCCGGTTCGAGGACCTGTTCGAAACGCTCAACCAGGGAGCGCGGCTGTTCCGGCGCAGGAACGTCAAGAGCAACTATAATTTGCAGATGGGGCGGGGCCAGTCCCCGACTTATGTCCGCCGCCGCGAAAGCAGCATGGCAGGTGGCACCGCGATCCAGTCGGGCTCGGCCGAAGTGGCGGCGCTGCGGCGCATCGCCGAACGCTATGCGCCGGTAACCTTCCTGGTCGATGGCGAAGGCACGCTGCTGCAGAAATGGGGAGCGGCCGGACGCTATCTCGAATTCCCCGACCGGCTCGAACGCACGGTGCACGTTCCCACGCTCGCCCGGCCGGGCCTGCGCGAAATCATCGGCCCGATGTTGCGCCAGGTGTCGGAGGGGCAAGGCCGGATCATCAAGCGGGACCTTGCGATCAGTACCGAATTCGGGCGGATTACCGCATCGGTGCTGGTGGAACCGGTGGCGCCGGGCGGCTACCTGATCGTCATCCGCGAGACCGGTGCGCTGGAACCGTTCACGGACGAGGAGCTGGACGAATTCGAGGTCGGCGACGGCCAGCTGCAGTTCCTCGAGGAAGAGCTGCAAGCCACGCGCCATCGCCTGCGCTCGACGGTCGAGGAGCTCGAAACGACCAACGAGGAGCTGAAGAGCTCCAACGAAGAAATGATGTCGATGAACGAGGAGCTCCAGTCCACCAATGAGGAGCTGACTACGGTCAATGACGAGCTGAAGACCAAGGTCGACCAGGTCACCGTCGCTAACGCCGACCTCAAGAATTTCGTCGATTCCACGCAGCTGATGGTCCTGGTGGTGGACGAGAAACTCAATCTGCGCAGCTTCACCGATGCAGTGAAAGCGATATTCGGGATCGACGAACGCGATCTGGGTCGCCCAATCGATCAGTTGCCCAAAAGTCTGGCCGAAGACAATTTCGTCGCGCTCACCCGCGCTGCGGCAGAGCAAGGGCTGACCGAAGAATACCGTGCGTCGTCGAAGGACGGTTCGCGCGAATATATCATCAGGGCCATCCCTTATCGCCAGATCGACGGGGCCATCGATGGCGCCACCCTAGTTTTCACCGATGTGACCGAAGCCCTGTCGATGGAACAGAACCTGCGCGAGGAACGCGAACGCCTGCGCCTCGCGCTGGAAGTCGCAAAGATCGGCGTGTGGGAATACGAGCCTACCTCGGACAAGACCGTTCTCGACAAGACCGAGCGCGAGCTGCTCGATCTCGACGAGGACGAGGGCAACACCATGGAGCCGATCCTTGCCCGCCTGCCGTCGGAGGACCGCGACCGGGTCAACAATGCGCTTCGCCGCGCGATGGACGGCGAGAGCGATTACGACGAGGTCTTCGCCCTTCCGCTGAAGGACGGTGGCACCCGCTACCTGCACGGACTTGGCCGCCGCATCATGAGCAGCGAGGGCGCCAAGTTCATAGGCGTCACCTACGATATCACCAGCGAGCGCGAGACGCTGGCCCAGCGCGAAATCCTGCTGCGCGAAATGAACCACCGCGTGAAGAACCTGTTTGCGATCATCGCAGCCATGGTGTCGATCTCGCGCCGCGAGGCGACCGATCTCGACAGTTTCGCCGAAGACCTGCGCGACCGGATCCATGCGCTCGGCCGGTCGCATTCGCTGACTTCGCGGCAGACGGACGGGCCGTCGGTTACCTTGCGCGAACTGCTCGATACGGTGCTGGCGCCCTCCCATAACCAACAGGAAATGGGTTTCGAGGGTCCGGACGTGGAAGTGCCCACTTCCAAGCTCACTTCGCTGGCGCTCATCCTGCACGAATGGGCGACCAATGCGGCCAAGCATGGCGGGTTGCGGGACCAGGACGGGGCGGTTCACGTCCGCTGGGAACGGGATGGCGAGAATCTGCGGATCGACTGGGAAGAGAGCAGCGTGGTGTCAGAGAACGACACCGGCGTTGGTTTCGGCACGCGCCTGCTCGAGGTTACGGCCCGCCAGCTATCGGGGACGATTTCTGGTGAGGTGGTCGATACTGGCTACCGGCGCACCCTGACCTTCCCGATCGACAGCTAAGCGGCTTCAGGCGAAGGCGGGGCGCAGGGCGGCAAGCAGGTCCTTGCCGCTGACCGGCTTGTCGAGCCGCTTTTCCTGCTCGAATTCGCTGCGCAGTTCCTCGTGGTGCAGATTGGCGCTGACGAAGACGATATAGGTGCCGTTGCTGCGCAGCTGGCGGGCCAGAGGCCAGACCGGGTTCTGGTTCACATCAATGTCGAGGATGGCAGCACGCGGCATTTCGTTGCCGACCATGGAGAATGCCTCGTCGAGCGAAGTCGCGGGGCCCATCACGTCATAGCCTGCCGATTCCAGAGTCATCTCGAAATCGAAGGCAATCAATGCCTCGTCATCGACGATCAGGACCTTGCTGCATGGCGACACGAGTGAAACTTCCCCTTCTTGAAAGGAGGAATTCGCCAATCGCCATTTGGTTTCGCACCGAAGCGAAGAATCTGCGCGCCGTTCCTAGCGTGCGTCGATCGGGCTGAGCGGCCACCACGGGCCGCCACTGCGCTGCGCCTTGTGCCGGCCCAGATCGCGCAGGCAGGCCATGAAGCCGGGCTTGAACATCTCCCCCTCCTTCTTGCAGTCCGCCTCGGGGCAGGTGCATTCGAAGCTGTCCCACTGGTCCGCCGTGGTGACGTAGATGTCGCCATAAGGATTGAGCAGGCGCAGGCCCGCGATCGCACCGACCTCGCTTTCGTTGACGAGCAGGTCGTAGCCGCGCTTGCCGTTGAGGATGGGGTCGTCCTTGCTGTCGAGGTCGGGGTCGGCGATGCGCACGGTCGGCCCGTTGCGCACCACGAAGAAGGCGGGCGTGACCGCGGCACGGTCCGCACCTGCCGGGTGATGGTCTTCGGGCAGGCCGGCGTGCTTGCACACGTGGTCGTGCATCCGCTCCATCGAGCGTTCGAAGAAGACCGAGCGGCGCACCCCGCCATCGTACAGCACGCGTGATCCCTTGCTCGACCCGGTGACGCGCAACTGCTGGTGAAACACCGGCATGGCGGAGGAGGCCATGGCTGCTGCGCACAGGGCATCGACTGCCCTCTCGTTGTCCGGCTCGTCGCGGACGAGGCCGCGCACGTCGACATAGTGGAACTGGCCGCAATTCGCCTCGACGAAGCCGATATAGCCCGCGATGCTCGACTGGCGCAGCGCATCGAGCAGCGTACCGTCGCCGTTCTCGTAGATCGCGTCGCGGATCCGGCGGCGCAGCGGCGTGGTCCCGGCCTGGGCGCCGCGAAAGGGGAGCATCTTGAGGCCTGTGTTGAGGACGACCTCGCTCTCCTTTTTCGGCGAATAGCCCCATTCGAGCCGTTCCATCGCGTAGCGGCGCGTCTCGGGCCGAGCCTTTTCGTCGAGCGCCACCATCAGCAGCAGGGTCTGCAGCGATCCGGTCGAAATGCCGGTGATGATACGCACCCCGCGCATGGCGAGGTCGTTGCCGCTGGCATCGTGCAGCGTGCGGAACAGGCCTGCACCGTAAGCGCCCCATTGCCCGCCGCCCGACAGCATCAGGACTTTCTCGCCATGTGCTTTTTCGGGCTTGGCCGGATCGTGCGCCAGCTTCAGCTCGCCGGCCGAATGGCCGTGCAGCGCGCATTCTTCGACCAGCTTTTCCAACTCGCGGCCCAGCGGGTCGGGTTCGTGGTCGTTCTCGTCGAACAGATGGTCGTGCGAGACGGGCGCATCGCGCTGGATATCGCGCACGAAGCGGCTGGGGGCGGCATCGTGGACGTGGTCGTGGAAGTGCGAGCAGGGCACATCGTGCGCGCCCCAGTTCAGGAGCTTGCGGCCGACGAAGAAGATGACGAAGGGCAGGCAGAAGCCGATGACGAGGTAGACAAGATTTTCCAGCATCGGCACATCCCCCCTTGGCTGGCCCGCGCGGTCGGTTTTTACCAATAGGCCCGCGGGTTACAACTCTATTGGAGAGGGCCGACATTGGGAGGGGGCAAGCGATGCGCATCGAACGCAAGGGCGGCGGACCGTGGCTGAACGAGCACCGCTCGATCGCCACTTTCATGCGCCGCACCGTGGAAATCCACCAGGACGGCGAGCAGGACTTGGTCGACGCCCTGCGCCAGCGGCGCGCGGTGATGGGCGACCTCATCGCCTACGAGGCGGAGCGTGACCGCGAATTGTGCGTGACCGGCTCCGGCTGGTCGCAGAGCAAGGTCTTCCACGGCTTCTCCAGTCACGTCGAAACCGACGAGGATCACGGCATCTGGCCAGTTCCGGACAGCGCTTTCCGCGACGGGGTCGAGGGGCGCCAGCGCTATGTCATCGTCACCGGCGGGACCAAGATTTTCCGCCTGATGGACTGGCTCGGCAAGCCCGGCCGCGACCTGTCGCTGCGCACGGCAGGCTCGCACAAGGGACAGAGCATAGCCGGGCTGGCGGGCACCGGATCGCACGGCTCGACGCTGGGCGAGACGGGCTGCGAGGGTCATGTGCGCGCTGTCTTGCTCTCGACGGGAACGGGCGAGGCGGTGTGGCTGGCCGATCCTGCGCGGCCGGTATTGCGGGACGAATGGGTGGCGCAGTTCGCCAGCCTCGGCGATCCGGCGCACTTCGCTGCGGTGCAGGTCCACTTGGGCGGCATGGGCTTCGTCTCCGCCTATCTCCTCGAGGCGGTGGACGAGTTCTACTGCGGCCTCGTCAAGCGCGCCCGCCGCCTGCCCGCCGATTGGGGCGCGCTAGTCGCGCAGGGGCGCTTTGCCGAAGCCATGGGCGACATCGCGGAAGGCCGCGTGCCGCATTACTACGAGCTCACCTTCGACCCCTTCGCCAAGGACGGGCACGAGGTGCTCGAGACGATCTGGCTCAGGATCGATGCCGATGCCAAGCCCGCACTCGATGCGGAACCGGTCAGCCGCACCGGCTTCGAGGCGCTGGGCGAGCGCGCGGCCAAGGGACTGAAGGAAGCGAGCGAGAACCCGCTTGCGCACTTCATGATCGAGGCCAAGCTGCGCGACCTGATCGATGTGCCGGGCATGCTGTTCGAAGATTTCAAGGAACACGCCTGCGACGAGCGCGACGTGCCGCGCACGCTGTCCCAGCTGACGGCCGAATGGAAACCGCACCGCCTCTTCGGCCTGCGGGTCGACGTTTACAATGCGGCTTTCGCCTTGCCGCTCGATCGCTTGCCCGAAGCGCTGAAGATCGCGCGCGAAATGGCAGCCGGGACCGAAGAGAACATCCGCCATTTCAGCAAGGACTTCGTCTATACCGTGCGCTTTGCGAAGAAGAGCCCGGCGGCGATAGGCTTCCTGCGGTTCGAGGACAATGCCATCATCAATATCGACGGCCTGCCCAAGAATTTCCCGCTCGGCACCGATGCCCATGTGGCGGCGCAGCGCCTCCAGTACCTGCTCGGCAAGGCGGGCATCCCCTTCTCCATGCACTGGGGCAAGGATGCGCAGATGGATGCAAGCGCTATCGCTGCGCAGTACGGACCCGGCGTTGCCGCCTATCGCGCCGCGCGCACAGAATTGCTCGGCACCGACGCGGAGGTGTTCATCTCCCCTGCGCTTGAACGCTGGGGCCTTGCCTGACTATCAGCCGTGCGCGCCGAACAGGTTGGCGATCGCGGTCGAAATGCGCAGCGAGAGGCCGTGCGCCTGCTCGATCGGGTCGATGTAATTCGTGCGGATCGCATCGTAGCCTTCGCCCGCGCCGCGCGGATATTCACCGCCCTCGTCCATCGCGAAGTCGCTCTTTTGCGGAAAGCTGGTGGGATAGGCGCGGCGTAGCTGGGCGAGGGCCTCGTCCACCCGCAGGGTGAAGACCATCTCCAGCACGTCGGTCCGGCTGATGTCGTTGGCGCGGCTGAAGACCGGCACCGAGACGACTTTCAGGAACATGTGCTGCATCAGCGCAAGGCGCAGCGATTGCAGCACGCCGATGGTCCGGCGCACGCCTTCGCGTTCGGGATGCGGCTCCTCGTCGGGGACGAGGTCGAACAGGCGGTGCAGTTTCAGCGCATCGACCCTCAGGCGCGAGGCAAGGCGGCGGAAGACGCCGTTGCGGTCGTCCTGGATGAGATACTCCGCCAGCGTCTCGCAGGCGCGGGCGAGGTGGTCTTCCGTGCCGCGATAGGGGCGGCTGGCCCAGTATGCGGAATTGAACAGTTCGCCATAGGCGGCGACCGTCTTGATGCTGGCCAGCGCGTTGGAGGCGCGCACCAGTCGCATGATCTGCCGTCCGCGCGGGCTTTCGCGCAGCAGTTCGGCAATATCCTCGTAATTACTTTCCGCCGCGCTGCCGATGCCGGCGATGATGTTCACCGGATAGCCCAGCTGCTGGAGGATCGCGTTATGCGGGATGGCGCGGATCTGGCGCAGGCTCATCTCGCGGTCGGCATTGATGTCGCTCTGGCGGCGCGAAACGCGGCTGCCGGTCGTGTTGAGCAGGCCAAGGCCGAAGGCCGTGATCGCGCGGCTGTAGGTCCGGCTCTCAAGGTGTTCCTGCTGGTGGTCTTTGATCGCGCGGTAGAAATCGAGGCTGAGATCGGTGCGGCGGTAAAAGGCGTCCGCCGGAGCTTCGAGATCGCCGGTCGCAGGAGCCCGCTCGGCAATCTCCGACAGCGTCGCAAGCGCCAATTCGGGCGTCGAGAAGAACAGGTAGCCATCGCCCCCCTGGAAGCTCGCCTCGGGTTCGATGCGGATGCCTGCGCGGGCGAAACGGCGGCGCGCCCATGGGCTGAGCGGCCATTCGAGGCGGTCTTTGAAGCTCGCGGGATGCGCGCCGCGGCCCATGCCTTCGCCATGCGTGTTGAACACCAATGCGGCGACATCGGTTAGCCCGTTCGCGGCCATTGCTTCGGCGAGGCGGCCCTGCAGGCGCTCGATCGCGAGGCTGGCCGGGATCTGCCCGACGAACCGGCCGGCATCGGAAAAGCCGGTCTGGATGGCCACGCGTCCGCGTTTCCTTGCGTAGGCGCGGTAGTCCTCTTCCGC